>NZ_CP059139.1:1200000-1500000 GCF_014109765.1 Pseudomonas berkeleyensis | reverse complement strand
AGCAAGGCTGCAAACGCGTCCTGCTGGCCTCCAGCGGCGCGGTTTACGCCGTCGCGGATCAGCCTCTTCACGAAGACATGCAACTGCATCCCTGCGATGTCTATGCCGGCACCAAACTGAGCAACGAACACCAACTGGCATTGTGGGCCGAGCGCACTGGGGCCAGTGGCATCATTGCCCGACTGTTCAATGCCATCGGCTGGGGCGACCCCAATGGCCATCTGATCCCTGAGGTCTTGAGACGCATGGAAGGTGCACCGGCGGGCTCGCATATACGCCTGGCAATGGGCAACCTGCATACTCGTCGCGACTTCGTCGATGTCAGGGATCTCGCCACCGGTCTGGCCGCACTGGCCAACCATGCACCGTGGCCCGAGCAACGAGCCAGTGCCTACAACCTGTGCAGCGGTCGCGAAACGGCAATTACCGATATCGTCAATGGCCTGGCTCGATGCCTGGGCCTGACCGTAGAGATTCACAGCGATCCAGCCCTGCGCCGCAAGGTCGACCGTCCTAGCCAATGGGGGGCTCCGGAAAAGACCACGGAGACCACGGGCTGGCATGCAGCGACACCGCTCGATGACAGCCTTCAGGAGATCGTGACAGAGTGGCAGAAGCATAAGGCCAACGCATGAGCCTGATGCGACCGAATTATGGAGCCGCCATCTGCCGGTTCTGCGGCATGACAGAAGATCAGCACGCTATCGACCGGGAGCAATTGCTCGATAGCGGCCAGACGCTCTACTGCTGTGGCCATTGCGCCTCGGCTTACCTGTGTCCGGATCTGCCGGCCACGACTCTGGATCACTTCTACCGGGAACACTATCGCCAGCTGTTCCCCTTCATGGCCAGCAACACGCCGAACGAACGCCTGCTGTTGCAAATGCGCAGCCGAGAGCTGGCATTGCACAGAGCCAGGCGACTGGCTCAATCACTGCCCCGCCATGCCAGGGTTCTGGAGATCGGTTCCGGCCATGGCGCCTTCCTTGGCAGCCTGCATGCCTTACGCGATGACCTGCAACTGTTCGCGGTCGAGCCAGGTCATGCCGAACGCACCCTGGCGCTCGATGGTGCCCCCGTTCGTTTCATCGAACTCGAGCAGATCGACCAGGTCGGTACGCTTGATCTGATCGTGCTCTTTCATACCTTTGAACATCTGGTCGACCCTGTGGGTGTGCTCAGGCAGCTTGCCGCCGTCAGTACACCCGAAAGTCGCCTGGCCATCGAAGTCCCCGATGCATTCATCCCGGGTGCCACCTGGACGGCAGTGCATCCAGCGCACACCTGCTATTTCAGTGCAGACGGCCTGCAGCGCATCATACGCCTGGGAGGCTGGGAACCCGTTGCCCCCACGAACTGCACGGCCGGTAATCTTTATCAGGAGGCACGCCCTGCTGAGGAAGGCTCGGCCATTGCCCCCGTGACGCCTGCACAACGCGAAGCGTTTCTGCAACAGGCCCGAGACGCTCAGCGAACGCCTGTCTCGTCGACTCGGCGTATGCGCCTGAAAGCCCTTCAGTCCGTACTCGGTGCAGACAGGGTTGGAAGACTCTCCCGCTGGCGACACGAGAGGGCACTGGATCAGGCGCTCTCGACCCCGACGCAAGCCATCGTGCTCGGCGCCCCCGTCAGTCTGGTGACACAGGAACAGGTCATCCAGCGCGCACTGGACAGCATGAAGACACGCCAATCGCTGAGATTGGCGGACGTCAATACTGCCAAGCTGATCGACCTGCAAGAGGATGCCCAACTGCGCCAGGCACTGTTTCGTGCAGAGCTTTGCGTGGCAGATGGCATGGGTGTCGTATGGGCAGCCCGCGGCCTGGGTATCCCCGTTCCGCAGCGGGTAACCGGCATCGATACGATGCATGCGTTGCTGCAAGCCTGTGCCATCCAGGGCTTTCGCCCCTATTTGCTGGGGGCAAGGCCCGATGTCATCGAAGAGGCCGTGAGAAAGCTGCAACAGCGTTACCCGACGCTGCAACTGGCGGGCTGGCACCATGGCTATTTCAACGCAGAACAGGAGCCGCAGCTCTTCGAGACACTGCGCGACAGCGGAGCCGACTGCCTGATCGTCGGGCTCCCTACACCTAATCAGGATCTGTTTCTGAGCCGCGTCCAGGCCAGGCTCGATATACCCTTCCTGATGGGAGTTGGTGGCTCGTTCGATGTCCTGGCTGGGCGCCTGCGGCGTGCTCCATTGTGGATGCAGCGGGCCGGTTGCGAGTGGCTGTTTCGCCTTCTCCAGGAACCGCGGCGGCTGCTCAAACGCTATGTCACCAGCAATAGCCGCCTGATCATGCTATGGCTGCCGGCCTGGCTCGCCAAGCGCCTCTTCGGCTAACCCTGACAGCCTCAGGATTCGAGCAAAGCACCGAGAACATGGCGATAGGCAAGGCCATCGCCAAGGGCTCCGCCCCTGTGAATGCTCGCCCCTTCCAACTCGGCAGCCAGTCGGCAAAGCGTCTCTGGCGAGATATCCCGAACCAGGTAGGCGCCACCGTTTTCCAGGGTTTCCGGACGCTCGGTATTGTTACGCAGGATCAGGCAAGGCAAACCCAGCACATAGGCCTCTTCCTGCAGCCCCCCACTGTCGGTGAGTAGCAGGGATGACTGCTGCAGTAATGCCAAGGTATCCAGGTAGCCCAGTGGCTCGCAGCAGATAATCGAAGGCAAGGCCGCGAGTATCGCGTGATGTGCCGCTGACAAGCGAGGGTGGCAGGGATATATGACCACCTGCCCACGCCTCCTGGCGAGATGCTCAATACTGCTCATGAGCTGGGCGAAACGCGCCATATCATCGGTGTTGGAGGGGCGATGACAGGTCAGCAACAGATAATTGCCTGGCTGCAACCCGAAGCGTGCCAGCACCTGTGACTGCTCGATGGCTCGAGCGGCATACAGCAAGGTGGCATCCACGCCCGTATTGCCGGTCACCTGTACACCCGGCCCGGTGATACCCTCCCGTGCCAGGAGTTGAACCTGCCGCTCGGCAGGGCAGAACCAGTGACTGGCCAGGTGGTCGAGCAGCACCCGGTTGTTTTCCTCAGGCATGCTGCGGTCGAAACTGCGCAACCCCGCTTCGACGTGCGCCACGTCAAAGCCTGCCTTGCTAGCCGCCAGCCCACCGGCCAGAGCGCTGTTGGTATCGCCTTGCACCACCACATGATCGGGCTTCAGGTCGTTGAGCAACGGTTCCAGAGCCACCAGCATACGTCCGACCTGGGAGACGGGAGGACAGGCCCCCACCCCCAGGTTGAAATGGGCGGCCGGCAACGCCAGTTCCTCGAAGAAGCGCGCATCCATGGAGGACGAATAATGCTGATTGGTATGGATCAGGGTGTAGTCGATCCGTTGATCCTGGCAGGCCTTGATCAGGGAAGACAGCTTGATGATTTCGGGGCGCGTGCCCAGAACAAAGGCGATGTGCATGAAACGACTCGGGCAGGTAAATGAGGCCATACGCCAGCGAAAGCTCATCCACCGCCAGTCCTAGGCTCCTCAAGAATGCCGCATGCCCTCCCCCTACTCAAGCCCGCGAAGCGTATTAGGCATAAGTGCGTGTGGGGGGGCAGCAACTGGTAGAGGCATTTCGCTCTGCCATCTGGCAGGCGAGCAATCATCGTGCTAGAACGCTCAGGTTAGGACAACGCTCAATCAGAGTCCGCCAGCAGGCACTTTATCCAAAGCCATCACGGCATTCTGAGTGTTTGCTCAACAGACAACGCGGATACGATCAGATAACTGCAACCAACGGGATATCCGACATGCAACCAAAAGAGCCTGAAACCGTTACCAGCACAGAACAAAACGAGCAGATCGACGCCCGCGAACGGCAACCCTATCAGGCGCCCAGCCTTGTCCGACTTGAACTCAAGAACACCGAGGCTGGCCCAGCTGGTACAACTGACGCGGGTATATTTTCCTGACCCCCTGTAAGCGCTATTCCCCCAGCACTACCAGACTGACGATAATCGCTGATCAGCGTCCGCCACGAGAGCAGTAGCATGCAAGCCCAAGACCTTGAAACCGTCACCCCAGCCAAGTCGAACGAACAAACTGATATCCACGAACGCCAGCCCTACCTGGCGCCCAGCCTTGTCCAACTTGAATTAAAGAGAACCGAGGGCTCTACTCCTGGTGGAGTCAACGACGGGCTTGCAAATTATTCCTGACCCCTGTTAGCGCTATTCCCCGGCACTACCACACCGAAGATCATCGCTGATCAGCACCCGCCACGAGAGCCGAGCATGCAAACACAAGCCCCTGAAAATGTTACCACCAGCGAGCAAAACGAGCAGGTCGACACCTGTGAACGCCAGCCCTATCAGGTTCCATGCCTTGTCCGACTGGATCTTTCAGAGACACAAGGTTCCACCGGAGTTGTCAGTGATGGGATTACTCAGTCCTGAGTGCCTTTGTAGAGCCTTTGCAATTTCTGGCTAGTGTCAGCGTCGGATCTTTATCTGCGCATCCCCACAACCAGTGAGTAAACTGCTGAGCTGTATTGGCTTATGAACCTAACAGGAGATTCTTGATATGCAATTCCAAGAAACTGAAGCCGTTACCACGATCGAGCCAAACGAGCAGATCGACGTCCACGAACGCCAGCCCTACCAGGCGCCCCGCCTTGTCCGACTGGATCTTTCAGAGACACAAGGCCTTACCAGTGGAACCAATGATGGGTTCACTCTGTCCTGAGGACTTGGTAAAGCCTTTGTAATCTCTGGCCAGTGTCAGCGTCATATCCTTACCTGCGCATCCCCACCATTAGTGAGTGAAATGCTGAGCTGTATTGGCTTATCGACCTAACAGGAGATTCTTGACATGCAATTTCAGGAAACTGAAACCGTTACCACAGCCGAGCCAAACGAGCAGATCGACGTCCGTGAACGCAAGCCCTACCAGACACCATGTCTTGTTCGACTGGATCTAGACGAAACCGAGGCTGGAGGTCTTGGCGCAACTGACGCAGGTATTTTCTCCTGAGAACACATTAGCGAACTGTTGAAACGCGCGGAATTGGGACTTCCAAGGTAGATGTCAACAGCCTGCCAACCACAATCAGCGATTATCCGGCTCGGCATAGCGGATGAAGCTCCCCATTGCGACACCCCTGAGCAGTTTCAGACGATAGCGCTGAATGGTCGCCATGTTGTTCCAGCCCTCTTCGGGCCAATTTTCAAGCAGCGCCTCCAGTGCCGGCAGGTCGAGTAACTGTGCTGCCCGGCGATGTTGACGCAACTGCTGCAATTGCTCGCGCAGACGCTCACGATCAGCGCTAAGCCCCTCATACCAGTCGGCGAATTGATAACCCTTGCCGCGTCCCTCGAGTATCTCCTCGGGTAGCACGTCAGCCATAAGCCGACGCAACAGCCAGCGCGGCTGCCCGTCGCGCAGAAACTGCGAATCCGGCACGCCCAGGCAAAACTCCACCAGCCGCCTGTCACAGGTGGGGTCGCGCATTTCCAGCCCGCGCAAGTTTGCCGAGGCGAGTACTGAACCGGTATCAATGCGACCTAACACGGCCAGGCGCATGGCCCTGCCATCGTGCCAGGGTCGGTAACTAAGATCCCAGCCCTTGGCCTCGGCGCGCTGCTGCAGCCATCCAGCGCTCAACTGCTGCAGGTTTACGGCCGTATATTGATCCAGCTCCCCACCAAACTCCCCGCGTCTGATAGCAATCTGTTGCCACAACCATCCAGGCATCGATGCACCAACCGTGCGCAGAACGAGGCCACGCCTGCGCCATTGCGGATGCGTACGCTGATAGGCACACAGTTCGTGCCACCACTGCAGCCAACGCCCCTTGCGCCAGAGCGAGGCCATGTAGGGATAGCCATCGTAGGAAATGGACATATTGCCCATCTGCCCGGTAAGCATCACCTTGCAACCACGCGCTTGTGCATCTCGCTCGATGGCCCGCATCCATAGGGTATTGCAAGGATTGACCGGAGATTGATCCAGTTCGTCGATCTCCTGTTCCAGGGATTCCAGCGGCGACTGGCCCGAGGAACGCAGAATCACATGATCGATATTGTCGAAACGCCCCGCCAACTGGGCTGCCACCTTGCTTTCGTCACCATGCCGATCACGCGGTACAGGCCCTGCGAAGCCTTCTCTGGGCGCTGCCGTGTAGGCGGTCAGGCGCTCGCCCCTGTGCGCCAGTTGGCGCGCAGCGTAGGCCGTTACGGTGGAACTGTCGAAGCCGGAACTGAGGTGCGAAGCCACAGGCCCGCTGCTGCGTAAGCAAGCCGACACGGCCCGCTGGAGATGCTCATGCAGTGCCTCGACATAGTCCTCGTCACGCTTGAAGCGCACCTGCGGGCCACTGCCCAGGCGCCGATGGATGTGCGTGGAAACCTTATCGCCCTCCACCAGCATGAGCTCGCCTGGATTCACTCGATGGATATCCTTGTAGGAACAGCCCGCCATAGGCAGCAAAGCCAGCTGTTCGAGCACACTCTGCTCGTCGACACTGCGCGGGACACCCGGTACGCAGAACAGCGCCTTGGGCCAGGAGGCAAAGGCCAAGAATCCGGACTGCCGGTGCCAGAACAACGGCTGTTCTCCCATGACATCACGCGCCAGCCACAGACGCCTACGCTGCGGTTGCCAGCAGGCCAGGGCGTAACTGCCTTCGACACGTTCAAGAGCCAGTGTGTCCCAGCGCTGGCAAGCCTGTGCCATCAACTCGGAGTCGGCCATCTGTCTGCTCAGGCGCTCGTCCAGCGCCAACTGAGCGATCAGTTCGTCACGATTGTCCAGGCGCCCAGCGAAGACTACCTGGCAGTCGCCGAGCGCGACGGGCTGGCGGTCATGTTGATCTTCCGGTTTCGTGCGCAGCAAGGTGCTTACCAAGCCAGCTCCAGCGCCGTGCCAAGTGCCTTGGGCATCACGCCCGTATGGCGCAAGTATGTTGCTCATGCGCTGCAATACATTGCGATCCAACGCTTGACCGTCAAAGCGAACGATGCCAGCAATGGCACTCATGCGAACCTCTCCCCGTTCGAGCCATCAAGCAGTTGCGGCAACTGCTCGAACAATACGCTAAAGATCGCCTCAGGGCCTTGCAGCCTGAGGCTATTGCGATAGTAATGAGTGATACCCTGGCCCATGCCAATGGCCGCGAGATGGATCGGCCCACGCTCGATCATGGCGATGCTCTGGTGCAGGTGCCTGCGTAGATAGTCAGGGCCATTGACCGTGATGGTCGCTTCGTCATGCGGAGCCCCGTCGCAGAACACCAACAAAATCTTGCGCCGCTGCGGCTGTTTGAGCAAGCGCCTGGCCGCCCAGAGCAGCGCCTCACCGTCGATGTTTTCCCCCGCGAGCGGTGCCTGACGCATCAATAGCCCACGACCGGCGCGCCAGGGTTGCCGCACGCTCTTGTAGACGAGGTAGCGCGTGGCATTGAGCCGCCCGGGAGACACCGGCCGGCCTGCAGCCCGCCAGGCGTCGAATACCGGGTTGTCCTGGCCGGCATAGCGTGTACCGTAACCCAGCACCTCACACGAGACGCCGGCTGCTTCGAGTGCACGCACGGCCAGATCGACCGCCAGCAAGGTCATCTGCTGCGGCAAACCACGCATCGAACCGGACTGATCGAGCAACAGGGCAATACTGGCATCGGTCAGCGGAGCCTGTTGTGGCTGGCGAAATATGGCCGTGTTGGCGCTGGTCACCACCGATGTCAGACGGCGAGCATCGAGCATGCCTTGTGTCTGATCGAAGCGCCAGCGATGCTGCTGCAGGCTTTGCAGACGCTTGCGCAGCTGCTGGGCCAGGCGCCTGGCCTGTGCCTGGATCTCGTCACTAAGAGCGGCATGCGGCTGTTGCGCCAGCGCCCTCAGCTCGCGCACGCCCAGCACCTCGTCCCAAGCCTTGGAGAAAACCCGATAAGACGCCTCCTGTTGCTCAGCCTGGCGTTCAACTGAACGTGAAGACAGGTTCTTCCGTCCCCCGGCTGTCGCGCTGGCAACCATGGGCTGCGAGGGTAATGGCTGCGCGGAAGCAAATGCACGGGCATACGCCTCAACCAGAGGCTTGATCCCCCGAGCGAAGCCCTGGGCATCGGCCAACTGCATACGCGCCTCGGACAACCGCATGGGCAAAAGCGCACTCAGTTGCTGCAACTGACGTTGGCGGCCACGATCGAAAAGACGCCCCAACCATCGGCCAGCCGTCTGATCGGGAACCTGCCATTGCCCATCACTCGGCGCCACACCGGACAGGACGGAGCGGGCGCAGTGGTAAAGATGCGCAGCAGGCGACAAGGCGCTGGACGACGAGAGTTGAAACGCCAGGTTCTGGGCCATGCCTGGCAGGTGCTGGCTGGCCAGCGTTTCCACCCGCGCCTGTTCGATCACCCTGTACCAGGGTTGTTCAAGTACGGAGAACAGCGCCTCGGTCTGTACCTCATGCCAGCGCTGCCAGGCAGCGTCAGCATCACTATGGGTTCGATCAGAATGAGCGACGGATGCCCCTGGCGTGCCGGCATAGATAGCCGGCCAGACCTGCAATGCTCCGAACTCGGGATCGCCACTCATCGTCCGACGTCAGGCAGTTCACGCGCGAAGCAACGCTGATAAAGCTCAGCAACCAGGGGCCGTTCGGCAACGTCACAGCGGTTGAGAAACGACAGACAGAACGCATGAGCCATGTCTTCGAGCAACACCAGGTTCTCGCCCCAGGCCAACAGCGTGCGCAACGACAGCAGCGCAGACAACTCGCCCTGTTCATGCGCCTGACGGCAGAGCCATGCCAGTTCGAGCATGCCCCGAACCTGCTCCTGCTCCAGCGTTGGCAGGCGCGCGTGGATAATTCTGGCTTCCTGCTCCTTGGCCGGATATCCCAGCTCCAGCATGACGTTCCAACGGTCGAGCTGCGCCTGATTGAGCACCTGCGTACCGGCATACAGCCCTGCGCTATCACCACTGCCGGCCGTGTTGCCGGTAGCGAACAGACGAAATGCCGGATGCGGCGTGATGACTTGATTCTGATCCAGCAAGGTCAGACGCCCATCGGCCTCCAACAGGCGCTGGATGACGAACATCACCTCAGGGCGACCGGCATCGTACTCATCGAGCACCAGCGCCATGGGGCGCTGCAGTGCCCAGACCAGCAGGCCTGGCACGAACTCGGTGACCTGTCGCCCATCGCGCACGACCAGCATGTCGCGACCGATCAGATCGGCTCGGCTGACATGGCCGTCGAGATTGATGCGCAGGCAGGGCCAATTCAACCGGGCAGCGACCTGCTCGATATGCGTCGACTTGCCACTGCCATGCGGCCCGTACAGATAAACACGGCGGGCATGGGCAAAGCCCAGAAGAATGGCGCGGCAGACATGCGGGTCGAACTGGAAGGCAGGATCGGCCATCGGCACATGATCGCTGCTCTGAGCAAAAGCTGGCACCGACCAGGGTAGCTGGCAACCGAAAGTAGCCAGAGGGTCGCATAAAGTATCGGGAGACTCGCTACCGGCCTTGCTCATCAAAAGCTCCACTGTCCAAATAACCGAAACGCTCCATCATCGGCGCATGAGCTTGCAGGATGCGCTGGATCTGCTGAGGGCTCAGCATGGAACGACCATAGCCGCTCTTGCCCTTGTTGAAGAAGGGTTGGTTGGAAAGACGCTCGCGAAAACCACCACGCTTTTCCTGCTCAACCAGTACCTCGAAGTCACTGAAGCGCAATGCTTTGGCGACCGCTTGCGAATCATGGGGCAATCCCAGGAAGCGAGCGACCGACGCGAATGTCTGAAGAGGCTTATCGAGCATGTCTTCATAACGCATGACATGCACGGGCACATCCGTTTGCTCGAGCCAACTGCGCACATGCCCCGACCAGCATGACAACCACTGGCCAGTCTGCGCGAGGTAAAGCTTTGGGTTGCGACTCAGGACATACTCGCTGTCGAGCGCGATGGCCAAAGCCTGCTCGAGATTACAGCCAAAGTGATTGGCCAGCGAGGGCACGACATCCAGGGGATTGCGTACCAGGTATACGGCACCCGCCGTACCATGACGGCCAATCAGCGGTGAACCGTCGGCGCAATAGCTATAGGCATCATGGATCTTGACGTAGCGAGATACCCGCTCGCCCCATTGATAAACGGCAGGCCGTAATTGCTGCAACTCGTCATCACTGAGATCCGCACTGGAAAAACCCAACACATCATCCAGCCAAAGCCGATCGGCAGCATGATCACCCAGCAGGCTGTTGATATCCACGGGCTTATCGGCATCGCTCAACAGATTGCTGATGAAGGTACGTAGCCAGGTATTTCCGCTCTTGGGATAAGACGCCAGCCAGTAGATACCTTCACTCATGCAACCACGCCCATGTCAGCGAGAATCTTGTCGACCAGACTGTCGACATCGAAGACTGTAGCGCTGCGCATGATTTGCTTGACCTTCACCTTGCCGGCTATCGCAACGCAGAGCGAGAACCGCTGAGCCTGCAACCCCATCGCATCGATGAAACGCGGCCGGTAATTGTGCTCACAGAGCCACCCGAAACGCTGGATACCCTGTAGTGGCTCGATGGTGGAGTCAGGCAGATTGTGCTTGTCCAAAATGTATAAACCGCCCAGCGCAAGAGGCTCCAGCGCAGGCGAACGATCCAGCGGCAAGCTGAACTTCTCCAGCATAGGCCTGATTCGCTGCAGACCTGTCGTCTCGATACCCAGATGCTTGATGCTGTCGGCCCACAGTTTGGCTCGGGCAATGCCCGGCAGCACCCATCCATCTGCCGTAACGGGCACTACATCGTCGGCCAATATTTCGTATCCACGCTGAGAGAACGCCGTTGCCAGGGTGGATTTGCCGGCCCCCGAATGACCTAGACAGACCATGCAACGGTCACCAATGCGCACTGCATTGCCATGCAATACGAGCAACCCTCGCTGCATCAGCAATGCGCCAATGGCCGAACCCAGAAGGAATAAGCGGATGCTGTCCCCGTCGACACCGGCAGCCGGCTCGAAAAGAATCTGCCGCCCCTCACGCACGAGAAAGGTGACGACACCGGGTACCTGCAACCACAAGCAGGTTGTGGAAGCCCAGAGAAAAGGTCCTACCTGCCGTAACGCCCCGTAATGTTCGGGAGCCTCCAGCGTCATTTGCCGAATCTCGACGTCGACGTCCTCCGCAGCATCTGGAGACATCGATGATAACTCGGGCAATGGCAAATCGGAGTCAATGGACAAGCCATAGGCTTTATGCAGAATGCGCGACATAAATAGTGGCTAATGCCTTATCCAGAAGGGCCGAAGGGAACGGGTAAACCATGGGATTGTTCCACAGCGTGAGGAGACTAGCCAGCCAAGTGGCAACCTGTAAAAACGGAGGTATGGCACTTTCACCAACCTGGCAGGCAGTGCTCAGTCTCGGACTTTTTCTGCAGATATCAGGACTACTGCTGATTGCCGACGGCAGTACCTACTCTACTCAGGTTCATCTGTTTTTACTGCTGCCCAGCCTGGTTTTGCTGCTCACTCGCCCGGACTTACGGCTTTGGAAGCAGCCCGTGGTTCTTGCCCTGACTGGTCTACTGGCCTATGTGATACTGAATGCCCTCTGGCGAACGGAGGTCGGCGGGAAAAACCCTGCCTATTGGCTAAAAATCGCTCTATTCGTGATGATCTACACTCATGCGGTCGGGCGCCTGACACTGCACCCGCGAACGCTGATCACAGTGCTTACGTTGTGTGCGGCAGTGGCGGCTATGTTCGCCTGGATGACCTTAATTCACCAGTTCGGCATCAAGGCGATTCCACTGGACTATGCCAAGATCCGGGAAGACGCTCGCCTATATACTCTTGATTGGCAAGGCCTAGCCGATCTCAAGCATCCGGTCGTCGCCGGTCTTTACTATGGCGTTTTCATCATTCTCCTGAGCCAGCGTCTGGTCGCCGCCCCTCTCCGTACTTGGCAAGCAGGCCTGATACTGCTCGGCATCGCGGGTCTATGTGCCTATGTCCTATTGACATTTTCCCGAGGTGCCTGGGTTTCCACACTAGTGGCAGGTCTATGCCTGTTGTTGCTGTTTCCCGGTCGCACCTCCAGAGCGTTACTCATCAGTGGAGCCTTTCTGCTCCTGGGCATGCTGGTCATGTTCTGGCCAGAAGTGCGTAATGAATGGTTGGTCAGAGGCGCCAGCAGGCGTGACCTGATCTGGCTGAGTTGGCTGGCACGTCTACCAGACTTCTGGCTATGGGGTGAAGGCCCCGGGACATCGTTCGAGTTCACCTACCCTTGGGGCGGGTCGGTCAAACATGCTCATAGCCTCTACCTGCAACTCTGGTATCAGCTCGGCCTGCCCGGAATCACCCTGTTCATCCTGTTTTTAGGCTGCCTGCTAGAAAAGGGCTGGCGCCTGCGCCAGCAGCCTCTAGCCCGCCTGGGCCTGGCTCTGCTGATTCTGGCCATGGTGGCGATGCTAACGGACGTTCACTCGATACTCCTGCGCCCAAACCACTACTGGGTATTGTTCTGGCTCCCGGCAGGCATTCTGATCGGGCTGCGGCCACCAATAACCACCGATCCGCAACAAGAGAACGCCTGACAAGGTGGGATTCACCGACCCGAGAGCCCCCTGCCACAAGGCAAGGCTCGCAAATCAGAGCGCCTGCACCCTTGATAGCGCTCTCGATGCCGAACCATCGCGTAGGAGAGCCCATCAACAGCAGAACCCTTGCTAGATATGGGAGCTACCATTTGAGCAAGCGAAAATATGGGCGAAGTAAAGAAACTAAAATTGCTCCGTTTCCACCAAATCAGCGCTACGAAAAAGGCACTTGGCGATTACCGCAAGTGCCTTTTTTGCATTTGAACGGGCCAGTTGACTAAGCAGCCTCTTGCGCAGCCCCGCGCTGGCGCATGAAGACACCCACTGCGATCACCAGTGCAGCGCCCAGTGCGCCGGCCAGGTATTTCAGGCCGACGATCGCTGGCATCCACTCGGCGACGGCGACGTCACCCACGGCCATGCCGCCGGCGATCCAGCCCAGCAATGCGCCGCCGAGCAGCACCACCTGGGGTAAGCGATCCATCAGTTTCAGCACCAGTTGGCTGCCCCAGACGATGATCGGGATGCTGATCAGCACGCCGAGGCTGACCAGCAGCAGGTTGCCGCCGGCAGCACCGGCCACAGCCAGGACGTTGTCCAGGCTCATCACGGCGTCGGCGACGATGATGGTCTTGATCGCTGCGATCAATCCACTACCGGCCTTGATCTCATGGGCTTCGTCTGGCTCGGGCAGCAGCAGCTTGATGCCGATCCACAGCAGCAGCACGGCGCCGAAGAGTTTCAGGTACGGCAGCGCCAGCAGTTGCATGGCGAAGAACAGCAGGCCGATGCGTAGCGCGATCGCCCCGATCACACCACCCATGATCGCCTTGCGCCGCTGAGCTTCGGGCAGGTGCCGACAGGCCAGGGCGATGACCACGGCGTTGTCGCCGCCCAGCAGAATATCGATGGCGACGATCTGCATCAGCGCCATCCAGAACACGGGATCGATGAACAAATCCATCAACAAGAGTCTCCAGCTGTAGAAAAAAGACCGGGAACCTGTGGGTTCCCGGAGCCGCAGCTCGACCAGGCAGGCGGATGGCCGTGCCCTGCGAGTCGGATAGTCGTGGTCAGTAAACCCCGCACTTTGTGAGTGCAGGGTGTCGCGCCCGCGCGAGGCAAACGCTGTTCAGGGCCGATGAGGCCCCACATCATGCCGGGCCACACCAACGTGTGGCCCGACGGGATCAGGCAAACAGGCTGATGGCGCCGGACAGCAGCGCCAGCGCGGTGATCACCAGCGACGTGAGCACGGCCCACTTCCAGGTGAAGCGCTGGAAATCGCCGATGTCGCGGTCGACCATGCCCACCAGCAGCAGGGTCGAGGCCACCAGTGGACTCATCAGGTGCACCGGTTGCCCCAGCACCGAAGCACGGGCGATCTCCACGGGATCGATGCCGTAGGCAGACGCTGCCTGGGCCAGAATCGGCACCATGCCGAAGTAATACGCGTCATTGGACAGCACGAAGGTCAGCGGCATGCTGGTCAGTGCCACCACCAGCGGGAAGAAGCTGCCCCAGCTCGGCGGGATCATTTCCACCAGCGAGTTGGCCAGCGCATCGACCATCTTGGTGCCGGAGAAGATGCCGGCGAACACACCGGCGGCGAACACCAGCAGCACGACGGTCATGGCGTTGCCGGCGTGAGCAAGAATGCGTTCCTTCTGCTCGTCCAGGCGCGGGTAGTTGATCATCAGGGCGATGACGAAGCCGATCATGAACAGCACGGCGGCGTTCATCAGGCCGGCCACCAGGGCGACCATCACCGCCACCACCAGCAGCAGGTTGATCAGGATCAGGCGCGGGCGTTTGTGCGGGCCATCGACCAGGATCGACTTGATGTAGCAATCATCGCCACCCGTCTGCAGTTGCACGTTGCCGACACGCTTGAGCTCGCGGCGGCCGAGAATCCAGGCGGTGAACACTACCCACAGGGCGCCACCGATCATGGTCGGCAACATGGGAATGAAGTAGTGGGTGGCATCCAGGCCGAGGACTGCGATGGCGCGCGTGGCCGGGCCACCCCAGGGGCTCATGCCGCTCATGATGCTGAGCGAGAGCATGGAGATGCAGGCCAGGATCAACGGGTTCATGCCGATTCGCTTGTACAGCGGCAGCATGGCAGCCACGGTGATCATGTAGGTGGTGGTGCCATCACCATCGAGCGCCACCATCAGCGATAGCAGCGCCGTGCCGATGGCGATCTTGGTCGGGTTGCCGTTGACGGCATGCAGGATGGTGCGGATCAGCGGATCGAACAGGCCCGAGTCGATCATGATGCCGAAGAACAGGATGGCGAACAGCAGCAGGGCCGCCGAGGGCGCGACGGTCTTGAGGCCGTCGAGCATCATCTTGCCAAGGTCGGGAGCGAATCCGCCGATGACGGCGAAGACGATGGGCACCAGGGTCAGTGCCACGACGGGAGACAGGCGTTTGGTCATGATCAGGTAGGTGAACACGACCACCATGGATAAACCGAGCAGTGAGAGCATTGCATTGAACTCTTGTAATTATCGGATCAGATGAAAGCTGGATTGCTGGCGATGACGCGCCTGCCGGGTATCAGGGCAGACCGCGGCCGGTCATCTGAATCACGGAAAAACCTGGCAATGCGAAAGGAACGATGGACATGTCGGATACCCGTCTTGTGTTTATTGTCGGGCTGATGGAAGAAGGCCTGGCCTTCATCAATTCAAGGCATCAGCCACACGGTAGAACAAGTGACCGTCCATGATCTTGCGTGCCGTGCGAATCAGCGACACGCGGGCGATATCGCGGGGGTTGCCGTCACGCAATCCAACGCGGATATCGAGGTGCCCGGAGGGGTGCTCGATGCGAATGCCCTCGAGTACCTGCCCCTCCAGCAGCCGGCCAGCGTCCCGCGCAACGCGGTTGGCGACGCTCCCCGGCAGGTTCAGTGCCGCACCGAGCGCGATGGCGCCAGTGACGGCCAGCGCCTTGTGGCAGCGCTGCGGTACGAAATAACGCGCACAGAGGGTGGCGTCGCCCTCGGCAGCCGCGCTGATCAGAATCGGTTTCGGCAACACGGACTGGCTGACGTCGCCCATGCCCATGCGCAATCCGGCTTCGCGACGAATGCTTTCGAGCCTGCGCAGCATCTCGGAGTTGGCGTCGAGCGTGGCAGGGTCGGCGTGACCATCGACGCCCAGATCGCTGGCGCACAGGATCACCACCGGTGTGGCAGCGTCCACGCAGCTGACTTCGATGCCATCGATGTGGTCACAGACATTGCCGGTTGGCAGCAACTTACCGGTCTTGGCGCCGGCAACATCGAGAAAGCTCAGCTGGATGCCCGCAGCGCTACCCGGCACGCCACTGATGGCGGTATTGCCTTCGTAGGCGACACGACCGTTGGGGGTCGGCACCAGGCATTCGATGATGCGTTGGGTGTTGACGTTGAAGACGCGAACGCGGGTCTGCTCGTAGGTGGGAGACACCAGGCCAGTCTCGATCGAGAACGGGCCAACCGCAGACAGCATGTTGCCGCAGTTGGGGGTGTAGTCCACGGATCGTTCGCTTACGTCGACCTGTGCGAAAAGATAGTCGACATCCGCATCGCTGCGGCTGGACGGCCCGACCATGGCCACCTTGCTGGTCAGCGAGTTACCACCACCAATGCCATCCACCTGCAACGGATGCCCTGCGCCCATCAGATCAAGCAGGATCTGGCTGCGCGCCTCGAGCGACTCGGGCAGGTCGGACATGCGGATGAAGGGGCCACGCGAGGTGCCGCCGCGCATGATCATGCAAGGGATGCTATTCATTATCTCTGATCCAACGACCACCGGGGCGGCGGTGGATACAGCTTGTCAGCGACCCTTTTATGCATCAAATGCAAACATCAAGGAAGAGTGATAATTTATAAGCATTAATGCGTAATATATTGAAAGGTTTACCTGTTAATGCATCGAATAGAGTTCCTTGATCTGGCCGCCTTTGTGCGGGTTGCCGAGTCGCACTCCTTTCTGGAAGCGGCTCAATCTCTGCACCTGTCACAGCCGGCGCTCTCACGGCGACTGCAGAAGCTGGAGGAAACCCTGGGCGCCAAGCTGCTCGAACGCACGACGCGCCGCAGTTGGCTGACGGATGTCGGCAAGGACTACCTGCCCCGCGCGCGACGCATGCTGGAAGACTACGAATCGTCCGTCCAGGGCGTGCGTGAACTGAAGACGCATCAGAAAGGCACCGTCACCATCGCCTGCATCCCGACGGCAGCCTTCTACTTCCTGCCCAGCGTGATCCGTGTGTTCAACGAGGCCTATCCGGGCATCCGCATCCGTATTCTCGACGTCAGTGCCAATGAAGGCCTGGAACGCGTGATCAGTGGCGATGCCGATTTCGGCATCAACATGATCAGCGCCCAGCATCCGGAGATCAGTTTCACCCCCCTGCTGCGCGATCCCTTCGTACTGGCCATGCGCAGCGACCATCCGCTGGCCGCCCTACCGGTGGTGGAGTGGCAGGATTTGCAAAGCGTGCGCCTGATCACCGTCAGCCGTGACAGCGGCAACCGCATGCTGCTCGACAGCGCGCTGTCCGGCCATGGCATACGCCTGAACGGCTTCTACGAGGTGCAACACCTGTCGACCTCGCTGGGTCTGGTGGAATGCGGCCTGGGCGTGGCCATCCTGCCACGCCTGGCGATGCCGGCCAGCGAACATGACGCGATCTGCTGCCGCGAGCTGCCACCGCCGCAGATCGAACGCACCATCGGCCTGGTCCGGCGCGATGGCGCCCCGCTGTCGAGCACCGCAGAGCTGTTCATCGAGATGTTGCTCAAGCGCTGGAGGGAGTGACGTCAGCCATGGCACATGAGTAATTTCAACTTGCTTCGTTTCATTTCAAGTTGAATGAGCGGTAACGGTAACGCCGCTCTGCTTTTATGAAAAACCTATAGCAATCAAAGCATTGTGCTTTCGATTGATTGTGGCACTGGTCTTGCTCAAGAGAGGAAAACAACAAAAGCCGTAGTCCTGACGGCAATATCCTCCGGGAGAACTGCATGACCCACCGCATCAAGGTAATCATCCCCATTCCCATGGATCAGGCAGGTGCCGACAACCGCGCCTCGCAGCTGCCGGCCAGCATGATCCTGCCCGGCTTTCATCCGGAATTCGTGCCGGTCGCCAAGGGCGCCTCGCTGGGGGACAGCGCGTACGACGTGCTACTGATGGATTTCTCCGTGGTGCAGGCTGGCCTGCGCGCCCAGGAGGAAGGCTATAGCGCGGTGTGCATCGACACCGTCAGCGACTCCGGCCTCGCCGCCCTGCGCTCGCGGCTGGACATCCCGGTGATTGCGCCGGGCATGGCGGCCTTCCACACCGCCTGCATGCTGGGCAAGAAATTCAGCATCATCACCATGTGGGACGAATGGTTCCCCCTGTACGAAAAGACCCTTACCGAATACCACCTGTGGCCGCGGGTGGCCTCTCTGCGCTCGATCAAGACCCGCCCGGATCTCAAGGAACTGCTCGAAGGCAAGGAAGAGGTGGTGTTCGCCAAGCTCGAGGCCGAAGCGCGCCGGGCGATGGAGGAGGACGGCGCCGATGTGATCGTGCTCGGCTCCACCACCATGCACCAGTCCCATGCCTACCTGGCCGAGCGCCTGCCGATTCCGGTGATCAACCCCGGCCTGGTTTCCTACAAGCTGTGCGAAATGCTGCTGAGCCTCGGGCTCTCGCAGAGCCGCAAGGCCTACCCCGCCCCGCAGATTCTCAACGACGCCGCCTATCACGGCTTCGCTGGTCAATGACATCAACAAGGAGAACAAGCAATGAGTCATCTTTCCCGTGAGCAACTGATCGACCTGGCTACACAGAAGTACTTCGCCAACGTGGACAACAAGAACATGGCCGGCGTGCTGGACTGCTTCCACGAAGACGTGGCGTTCACCATCCAGACCGACAACCTCACGCACGACGGCCATACCGGTGTGCGCAAGATGTTCGACAACCTGTTCGCCAACTTCGAGGAAATCTGGCACGGCGATTTCGAACTGGCAGTCGACGTCGAGACCCAGACCATCTGCTCGCGCTTCAACGTCTACCTCAAGGACGCGCGAGGCAACGAAACCCGCCTGCGCAACTGCAACTTCTGGTACGTCGAGGACGGCAAGTTCCGCCGCGTGTTCGTATTCATGAGCGGCGAGAACGTGCTGCGCTGATCGTTCCATGCATGGCTCGGAGACATCTCCTCTGATGTGCTCCGGGTGCCCTGCCCGCCTACCACTCTGACGGTAGTGCGGACAGCGGTTGCGGCCCGCTCCACGACGACGGGCCACTCACCAGAACAAGAACAAAGGATGAGGAAAATGACCCAGCCCAAGACGCCGGGGGAGCTTCGCTATCCCTCGATTTTCTCGCCGCTGAAAATCGGCAACATCACCGTACGCAACCGCCTGATGCAAACCGCCCATGCCAAGGGCTTCGCCTCGGCCGAGGGGCTGACCAACGACCGTGACATCCACTACCAGGCCGAACGTGCCAAGGGCGGCATCGGCCTGATCGTCACCGGTGCGCGCCACACCCACCCCGCCTCCACTGGCCCCAACCGCTCGCTGGCACGCGGTAACCGCCAGGAAATGATCGAGCGCGACGCAGAGATGGTGAACGCCGTGCATGCCTTCGGCGCACGCATCATCGCCCAACTGATCCATTTCGGCCCGCAGGGCCGCAGCGGCGCGCTGGACGACTACCGCGTGCAGTGGGGCCCGTCGACCATGAAGTCGCCGGCCTACAACGAGTGGGCCAAGGAGATGACCAAGGCGGAAATGGACGAGGTGTCGGAACACTTCGCCCTGACCGCGCTGAATGCCAAAGCGGCGGGCTTCGACGGCGTCGAGCTGCACTATTCACACGGCTATCTGCACCAGCAGTTCCTGTCCTTCGTCTACAACAAGCGCACCGACGAGTACGGCGGCAGCCTCGACAACATCGTGCGCTTCCCCATCGAAACCATGCAGCGCGTACGTGACGCGGTCGGCCCGGATTTCGTGGTGGGCATTCGCGTCTCGCTGGATGAATGCACCGTCGACGGTATGCATGCCGACACGGCGATCCAGATGACCCGCAAGATGGTCGAGACCGGCCTGATCGATTACGTCAGCGCCACCGCCGGTACCTATGCCGCCCACGCCGACCAGATTCCGCCAGGCGACTACCCGGAGAACTGGCTGGTGGACGACGGCGCCCGTCTGCGTGCCTCCTTGCGTGAAGTCAGCGATATTCCGGTATTCATCGTCGGCCATATCGTCGACCCGGAGAAAGCCGAGGCCCTGGTGGCCAGCGGCGCCACCGACATGGTGGCGATGACCCGCACGCAGATCGCCGACCCCGAGTTCTGCAACAAGTTGCGCGAAGGCCGTGAGGACGAGATCAACCACTGCATCCGCTGCAACCAGGCGTGCATCGCCCGGTTGATGGCCGGCAACGCGATCTCCTGCGTGGTCAACCCGGCAGCCGGGCGCGAGCAGCGTTTCGGCCTGCACACCCTCAAGCCTGCCGAAACGCCCGGCAACTGGCTGGTGGTAGGCGGCGGCCCGGCGGGCATGAAGGCGGCACTCACCCTGCGCCAGCGTGGCCACCTGGTCACTCTGGTAGAGAAGGACGACCGCCTCGGCGGCCTGCTCAACCTCGCCGCACGCCTGCCGCGCCGGCATAAGTTCGGTTTCATCCCGCGCGACCTGGAACGGCAACTGCGCAAGGCCGGGGTGGAGATTCGCCTGAACTGCGCGATGAGCGCCGACGATGTGGTCGCGTTCGGTGCAGACGGCGTGCTTCTGGCTACCGGCTCGACACCGCTGAAAACCGCGTTCACCTCGACGCGCCCCGCCGTGGATCGCGTGCCCGGTACCGAGCAGGACAACGTGCTCAGCGTGGTCGAGGCTCTCGAAGATCCGGCGCGGGTCGGCAAGCGTGTGGTGCTGTTCGACGAGGACGGCGGCCGCTACGCCCTGGGCACCGCCGAATACCTGCTCGATCGTGGCCATCAGGTGCATCTGGTCAGCCGCTTCATCGCCCTGGCGCCCAACCTCGCCCTGACCCTGGATCTGCCGGTGAACTACCAGCACGTGTTCCGCAAGGGCCTGCAATACACCCTCAACAGCTGGGTACGCAGCATCGACGGCAAGCGTGCGCAACTGCTCAACCTGTTCACCGACGAGAACGGCGAAAGCCTGGAGGCCGACACCTTCATCATCGCCGCCGGGCACAGCCCGCACGATGCGCTCTACCGCGCCTTGCAGGGCCGGGTGCAGAACCTCCATTGCATCGGCGACGCACGCCTGCCCAGGCCGCTGCAGGACACTCTCTATGAAGGCATGTTGGCCGGTCGCGAGTTGCTCGACGACCCGAACCGGTTCATCGAACAGGGCGAGCTGGAAGGCTTCGGCGCCGACTGGCGCACGGCCATGGGCGCGCCGGTGGGCTGATCGCTTGATCGGCTAGCGGTGCGCACAGCGCACCCTACGCAAAGCCGCGCACAGTCCTTCGGCTGTGCGCGACATGACGCCATTTCCGGCCGGCCCTGTCGGCCGCGAAGGAGAACAACATGACCGTCGAACGTTATCCGCACCTGTTCCAACCGCTGCGCCTGCGCGGCATCACCCTGCGCAACCGCATCATGCAGTCAGCCCATGCCATGGCCTTCAACTCGCCGGAAGGGCTGACCAACAACCGCGACATCTACTACCACACCGCGCGCGCCAAAGGCGGCATCGGCCTGATGGTTACCGGCAACCGCCTGATCCACCCGACCTCCAACACGTTCTGCCGCGGCTATCCCTATGGCTATCGCGAGGAAATGATCGAGCGCGACACCGCGCTTACACAGGCGGTGCATGGCTTCGGTGCGCACATCTTCGCCCAGCTCAACCACTTCGGCGTAATGGGCGAAACCCATGCCATGGACGACTACCGCGTGCTCTGGTCGTCGTCCAACATCAAGTCACCGGTGTTCGGCGAGATGGCCAAGGCCATGGAGCGCTCGGACATGGACGAGGTCGTCGAGGGCTGGGTGCGCTCGGCCGAGTACGCACGCCTGGCCGGCTTCGACGGTGTCGAGATTCACCTGGCGCACAGCTACCTGCTGCACCAGTTCATCTCCCCGCTGTTCAACAAACGCACCGATGAATATGGCGGCAGCTACGAGAATCGCATGCGCCTGCCGCTCGAAGTGATCGCGGCGGTGCGCGAGAAGGTCGGCCCGGATCTGGTGATCGGCATTCGCCTATCGATGGACGAAATGGTGCCGGGCGGCATGCAGATCGACGACTGGATCAAGGTCGCGCAGACGGTCGAGGCCACCGGCCAGATCGACTACATCATGGCCACCGCCGGGGTGTACCAGTCGGCCACCTACATCATGCCTCCGTATGACGTACCCAATGGCTGGCTGGTCGACCCGGTGGCGCGCCTCAAGCGCGCGGTGAAGCTGCCGGTGTTCTGCGTCTCGGGCATCGGCAGTGCCGGCGAGGCCGAGGCCATCCTCGCGCGTGGCGACGCCGACATGGTGGCCATGA
Source organism: Pseudomonas berkeleyensis (assembly GCF_014109765.1). Taxonomy (NCBI): domain Bacteria; kingdom Pseudomonadati; phylum Pseudomonadota; class Gammaproteobacteria; order Pseudomonadales; family Pseudomonadaceae; genus Pseudomonas; species Pseudomonas berkeleyensis. The sequence goes on along the minus strand of NZ_CP059139.1, from coordinate 1,477,886 downwards.
CCCGCGCACAGATCGCCGACCCCGAGTTCGCGCGCAAGACTGCCGAGGGCCGCGAGGACGAGATCTACCACTGCCTGCGCTGCAACCAGGGCTGCGTTTCGCGACTGTTCCACGGCACTTCGATGACCTGCCAGGTGAACCCGGCCACCGGCCGCGAGGAAGTCTTCGGGCCACAGACGCTGGAGCTGGCGCCAGCGGCCAGACACTGGGTGGTGGTCGGCGGTGGTCCAGCCGGGATGAAGGCGGCCGAGGGCCTGGCCAAGCGCGGACACCGCGTCACCCTGCTGGAGAAGGCCGGCGAACTCGGTGGCCAGGTCAACCATATCGTGCGCCTGCCGCGTCGCGATTCCTTCGCCTGGATCACCGAAGACCTCAAGGTGCAGATGGCCAAGGCCGGTGTGCAGGTGAAGCTGAACTGCGAAGCCAGCGTCGACTCGATCCGCGCACTGCAACCGGATGGCGTGATCGTCGCCACCGGCTCGCTGCCGGATCGCAGCGGTTACTCCGACATCAACCCGCTGGTCGAGCAGGTGCCGGGGCTGGATGCCGAGCATGTGTTCACCGCGCTCGACGTGCTGGCACAGCCGCAGCGGGTCGGCAAGCGCGTGCTGGTGCTGGACGAGGAAGGCAACCGCTACTCCGCCGGCATCACCGAGCTGCTGGTGGAAAACGGCCACGAGGTGCACGTGGTCACACGCTGGAACGCGCTGTTCCATCGTCTGGGCACCACCCTGGATCAGCCGGTGGTGTACGCCAACCTGTTCAGCCGTGGCCTGACTTACACCCTCAATGCCTGGGTCAGCCGGGTACGCGGTACGGCGGTCGATCTGTTCAACCTCTACAGCTGCGAGGAACAGACCCTGGAAGGCTTCGACAGTATCGTCCTGGCGGTGCGCCACTTGCCGGTGGACGGCCTGTACCACGCCCTCAAGGCCGAGCTGCCGCACGTACACCGCGTCGGCGACGCCGTGGTACCACGCAAGACCGACCACGCGATCTTCGAGGGTTTTCTCGCCGGCCGGGAAATCTTCGACAACTGGAAACGCTACATCGAACCAGGTGCCCTGGAAGGATTCGACGGCCCCATCGAAGCACATCGATTCACCTGAGACTGCTCCTGAGCGTGAAGTTTGCCGGCACCTTGTGTGCCGGTTTTTTTTGGGGGGTGCTCTTCGCATTTGAATGACACCAGACTTGGTGCTCTTCATTAGCGCGCAGCCTGGCCTGATAGGTTTCGCCCCTAATGGGCGCTACACCTGCTTCGCTGTGCCCTTGTGGCCAATCCGCAATATCCGTGCTTTCACTCTTGAATCGCGATCTTGCAGGCGACGCCCAAGTCCCCTTCAGGAGGGTGAGTGAAATCGTTGTGTAGAGGGGCGAGCGGCATGGATGCCGCGAGAGGCTTAAAGGGGCAGGGACGGCCCTTGTAAGCCGACCCTCGGAGCAATGATGGAGCGAACGAACCCCGGCGCAGCCGGGGCCGGATGTCGGGGTGCCCTTCTCTTTGGTTACTTTCTCTTGGGCAAGCAAGAGAAAGTGACTCGCCCGTAAGGGGCGAAACCCATCAGATCAGACGGCGCGCCAATGGATAGTGCCAAGCCTGACCGAAATACGATCCCGAAGTACCAGCCCTGTATCCCCCCTCCACCATACGAACAACCTCCCAGCCGGCGAACCATCTGCCCACTCCCCGCCAGCCTCCCTTCCCAGTTCGTTCAACACCATCCATGCAGAATGAAATCGCCATTTCAGCTTGCAATGCGATTGCTCCAAGCGCTTCGCTGATTCACTCAAAAAATTAAAAAAATCCCTTTAAAAACAAACAACTAAAAGTCATTCAAAGACTTGGCAAGGGCCTTGCTATCCCTCTTGTGCGGGCAATTCCAACAAGTACAAGAGAACGATCATGAGCAAACCGCTAGAGGGGATTCGCATCCTCGATCTGACCCATATGCTGTCCGGCCCCTATGCCGGAATGATCCTTGCCGATCTCGGGGCGGAAACAATCAAGGTCGAGCCACTGACTGGCGAAGGCACGCGCGCGCTGCTAGCCAAGGATCCTCGGCATTCGTTCAAGGGCATGGGCGCCTACTTCCTCACGCTCAATCGCAACAAGCAGAGCGTATGCATCGACCTCAAGAGCGAACAGGGCCTGGCCGTGTTCCACGACCTGGTGCGAGAGGCCGACGTGGTGCTGGACAACTTCAGCGCTGGCGTACCGCAAAAGCTCAAGATCGACTACGAGCACCTCAAACAGATCAACCCTCTGATCATCACCTGCTCGGTGTCCGGCTTCGGCCAGGACGGCCCCAACTACCAACGCCCGGCCTTCGACCAGGTGGTGCAAGGCATCGGCGGCGGCATGTCGATCACCGGCGACAACGCCGAGCACCCGACCCGCGCCGGCATTCCCATCGGCGATCTGGGCGGCGGCATGTTCGCCGTCATGGGTGTGCTGGCTGCACTGCAGGCACGCCATAGCAAGGGCCACGGTCAACACGTCGACATCAGCATGCTCGACTGCCAGATCAGCATGCTCAACTACATGGCCACCATGTACTTCCTCAGCGGCGAGAACCCCGAGCCGCTGGGCAATGGTCACTTCGTCCATGTGCCGTACAACACCTACCGCACCGCCGACGGTTTCATCATCGTCGCGGTGATCTTCGACAGCTTCTGGGACAACCTGGTCGGCCTGCTCGATGTCGAGGCGCTCAAGGATCCCAAGTACAAGACCCAGCCTGCGCGCCTGGCCGACAAGAAACTGATCGACGGCATCCTCAACGAGCTGTTCGCCACCCGCGACACCGCTCACTGGGTCGAGCAGCTGTCCTCGGTACGCGTGCCCTGTGCCCCGGTCAACCGCTTCAGCGACGCGCTGGCCGACCCGCAGGTGCGCCACCGCAAGATGGTGGTGGAAATCCCTCACCCGCAAGGCGGCACGGTGGAAGCACCGGGCAACCCGATCAAGCTCTCGGCCGACGACGAAGACAGCTACAGCCCCCCGCCCCTGCTGGGCGAGCACACCGATGCGGTGCTCGAACGCGTGCTGGGTTACGACGCCGAGCGCATCGCTGCGCTGAAGAACCAGCGGATCGTGGGGTGAGGCATGAGCAATTTCGTCACCGTCAATGAAGTCGGCCCGCGCGACGGGCTGCAGAGCCAGGGCAAGACCCTGAGCATCGAAGAACGTCTGTTGATGATCGATGCGTTGCTCGATAGCGGTATTCGCAGCATCGAGGTCGGCAGTTTCGTATCGCCCAAGGCAGTACCGCAGATGGCCGGCACCGGCGAGCTGTTCAAGCTGCTGCCGATGACCGATGCAGTCGCCTACTCGGCGCTGGTGCCCAACCTGCGCGGCTACGAACTGGCGCGCGAAGCCGGTGTGCGTTCGGTTGCCGTGGTGCTGTCGGCCACCGAGACCATGAACCAGCGCAACATCAACATGAGCCTGGAACAGACCACCGCGGTCTGCGCCGAGCTGATGCAGCGCGCCCGCGAGGACGGCATCCAGGCCCGCGCCTATGTCGCCGTCGCCTTCGAATGTCCGTTCGAGGGCCTGACCCCGCCCTCGGTGGTGGAATACCTGACCCAGCGCATGTTCGAGGCTGGCGCGGACAAGGTGATCATCGCTGACACCATTGGCGCGGCCAATCCGCGTGCCGTGCGTGAGGTGCTGGAACGGCTGGCCACGCCCAGCGCAGCCGGCCAACTGTCGTGCCACTTCCACGACACCCGTGGCATGGCCCTGGCCAACGTACTGGCCGCACTGGAGTGCGGCGTGCGTGAGTTCGACAGCTCCATCGGCGGCCTCGGCGGCTGCCCCTTCTCGCCGGGCGCCACCGGCAACCTGGCCACCGAAGACCTGGTGCTGATGCTCGACGCCATGGGCCTGCGCAGCGGTATCGAACCGCTGGCGCTGGTCGATGCCGTGCAGCGTGTACAAGCGCTGACCGGTACGCCGCTGGGCGGCCATTCGTTCCGCTGGCTCGACCGCCAGGCCGGCAAGCGACAAGGAGGCAGCCATGTTTAAGTGCCTGCTTGGCTGGCTCGCGCGGCTGGCGCCCTGGATGGTGATCGGCAGCCTGGCCTATGCCGCTGTATTCATCAAACCTTCGGTCAATCCGGTACCACTGGATCAGCCGCTGCTGGAACGCCGCGACGCCTTCTTCGACGGCGCCGCACTGGGTGAGCACCTGTGGATCGTCGGGCAGAACGGTGCCCTGCTGTCGAGCCTCGATGCCGGTGCCACCTGGGCACGGGAAGAGCTGCCGGCGCGCAGCAATCTGCAATCCATAGCCGTGTCGGATAAAGGTCGCCAAGTGGTAGTGGGCAACCAGGGCCACCTGTGGACGCGTCAGGGGCAGGAACCCTGGCAAAGCCAGGAACTGGTGGTCTCCGACCTGGCCGGCAAGCTGCTCAGCGTCGCCTTCATCGACGGCCACTTCTGGGCGGTCGGCGAGATGGGCGCACTGTTTCGCGGTGATGCCGATGCCGCGCACTGGGAGGCCATGGGCACTGGTGAGGACGTCACCTTCAACAGCATCCGCGCAGGCGTCGATGGCGACTTGTGGATTACCGCCGAATTCGGCCGCCTGCTGCGCAGCCGTGATGGCGGCCTGACCTGGACGACTCAGGAGCTGGGCAGCGAAAGCCTGCGCGCGCTGGTCTTCGACGGCAGCACCGGCGTTGCCGTCGGCAACCAGGGCCAGGCCTTCATCAGCCGCGACGGCGGCGACAGCTGGCAGGCGGTGAAGCCCTTCACCCCTGAGCACCTGTTCGACATCACCGTGCATGAAGGCGAGTGGCTGACCACCGGCGACCGTGGCGCGCTGTTCCGCTCGCGCACCCCGGCCAGCGAATGGCAGGCCTGGACGCCGGACGGCCTGGACAAGAGCTACCACAGCCGCCTGCTCGATACCGCCGACGGTGTCGTGCTGATCGGCCATCAACTCGGCTTGCTGCGCCAGGACGACCTGCAGCTCTGGCCCCGGGAGCAACAACAATGAATGCCGCCATGAATTTCGCCGCGCGCCTGTCGCTGTGGTCGATCCGCCATCGCCTGCTGGTGTGCGTGGTGGTCGGGCTTATCACCCTGGGTTTCGCTGCCAGCCTGGTCAATCTGGACATCCGCACCCGCTTCAGCGACATGGTTCCCCACAACCACCCCTACGTGAAAGTGCACCAGAAGTATCAGGACAGCTTCGCCGCCAGCAATCGCGTGACCATCCTGGTCAAGGCCAAGGAAGGCGACATCTTCCGCGAGGACGTGCTCGGTGAAGTGCGCCGGATCACCTACGACCTGCAGCAGGTCGAGGGCGTCAATCCGATGCAGATCACCTCGCTGGCCTCGAAGAAGCTCAAGCGCGTCAACGCCTCCAGCGAAGGCATCGAAACCCGTCCGCTGATGTGGCCGGATCTGCCCAAGAATGCGCAGCAGATGCGCGAACTGCGCCAGGCAGTGCTGAACAACCCGCTGGTGTATGGCCTGTACGTCGACCGTGACCTGAGTTCGGCGCTGATCCAGGTAGACTTCTACGACCATCTGGTGGACTACGCGAAGATCTTCCCGCAGATCGAAGCCATCCTCGACGCTTCGCCGGTCAAGGATCAGGTCAGTCTGCATCTGGTCGGCGAGCCGATCCTCTATGGCTGGGTGGCGCATTACCTCGGCGAGACCGTGGGCATCGCCCTGCTGTCGCTGGCCGCCATGCTGATCCTGCTGTTCGTGTTCAGCCGCACCTGGCGCGGTACCCTGCTGCCACTGATCGCCGGCATCGTCTCGGCCATCTGGGCGCTCGGTGTCGGCAGCCTGCTGGGCTACAACTTCGACCCGCTGGTGATCGTGGTGGCCTTCATCATCACAGCGCGCGCCTTCTCCCACTCGGTGCAACTGATCACCCGCTTCGACGACCTGGCGGTGGGCGATTCCATCGAGCCGCGCAAAGCCGCCGAGCAGACCATGCGCGAGCTGCTGCGCCCGAGCATGCTGGGGCTTTATGCCGATGCCGGGGCGATTCTCTGCGTCATCCTCACGCCGATTCCGCTGATGCACAAAGTGGCGATCATCGGTGCCATCTGGGTGATGACCATCGCCGTCTCGGCAGTGCTGCTGACCCCGGCTCTGCTGTCCTACGTCAAGCGCCCGGAAGGTTACGTGCACCCGGTCAACCTCGATGGCCTCATGCACTTCGTCCTCAATGGTGCGAAGTGGATGGTACGCAGCCGTGCGCGCTACTGGGTCGCCCCAGTGACCCTGGTGCTGCTCTGCGGCTTCATGCTCGAGGCTACCCGGATCAACGTCGGCGACGCCAGCGACGGCTCGCCGATCCTCTGGCAGGACTCCGCCTTCAACCGCGACAGCGCCCTGATCAATCGTCTCTACCCCGGCTCCGAGCAGATGTTCGTGGTGCTCGAAGGCAAGGAACTGGACGCGATGAAGACGCCCGAGGTGCTCGACTGGATGCTGCGCTTCTCGCGCTACATGGAGCGTCAGCCGGAGATCGGCGGCTCGGTGTCGCTGGCCGACATCGTCATCGACATTCGCCGCAACCTCTACGAAGGCAACCCGCGCTACGGCGAGCTGGGCCTGAGCCGCATGGAAAACGGCGAGCTGATCAGCTTCTACATGCAGGGCGCCGACCCGGACGACCTGACCCAGTTCGCCGATGTGCAGTTCCGCAACGCCGCTGTGACCCTGTTCTTCCGCGATCACAAGGGCGACACCCTGCGCAAGGCCACTCACTACGCCAACGAGTTCATCCGCGACAACCCGCTCGAAGGCGCCGAAGTGAAGCTGGTCGGTGGCGTGCTGGGGATCATCGCGGCGGTCAACGAGATCCTTCTCGGCGACCAGATCGAGGCGACCGCGCTGGCTTTCCTGGTGGTGGTGCTGTGCTGCCTGGTGGTCTATCGCTCTTCGGTCAGCGGCATCTTCTTCATCATCCCGGTGCTGATCTCCAACGTGGTGACCTTCGCCTTCATGGCCTGGCAGGGCATCGGCATGAGCATCAGCACCCTGCCGGTGGTGGCCCTGGGCATCGGCCTGGGCGTGGATTACGCCTTCTACATCGTCGATTCGATGAAGGAATACCTGGAAAAGAACCCCGATGCCGAGCCGCTCGACGCGGTGCTGCAGTCCCTCGGCTCGGCGGGCCGTGGGGTGCTGCTGACGGCCTTCACCCTGGCCGCCGGGGTGCTGTTCTGGTCGTTCTCCTCCCTTCGTTTCCAGGCGGAGATGGGCATGCTGATCGGCCTCTGGCTGATGGTCTCGGCACTGACCTCGCTCTTCGTCATGCCTTCGCTTGCGCTGGTGTTCAAACCGAAATTCATCTTCGAGCACGGCCAGTCGAATGATGCCCCGAACTGCGGGCGTATCCACCAACCTGAACACATCAGGAACTAATAATGAGCGCACACAACAACAATACGAAGGCGTGGTCTGGCAAAACTCCGATCGCTTGCGCGGTTCTGCTGGCTGGTATGGGAGTGCAGGCTGGGGCACAGGCTGATGAGGGGTTCTTTTCCGACTGGGAGGTCAGCGGATATGCGCGCCAGCACATGTCCTGGAACCTGGAAAACCCCTATGTAATGGATACAGATGATCCCAACGGGCTGGTCGGCGCGAAGCGCAAGGGCAACTATCGCTACGACCTGTCGATGGCGCGCACCACGCTCAAGCTCAACCTGTTCAAGGACTTCGGCAACTCGCAGTTCAACATCTCCGGGCGCGTGGCCCGCGAGGTGGAAACCGATTACCTGAAAGACCTGCAGAAGAGCATGGACGGCAACGCCGCGTCCGACCTGTTCAGCAACCGCAGCAAGTCCTCGGTCAACCTGATGGACGACGTCTACAACAGCGAAGAAATCCGCGAGTTGTGGTGGCAGACCGGGGTCACCCCGACCACCACCCTCAAGCTCGGCAAGCAGCAGGTAGTCTGGGGCGAGACCGACTTCTTCCAGTCGCTGGACGTGATCCACGGTTACGACATGCGCATCCGCTCGTTCCTCGAACCGGAGAACGAAGACGTGCGCAAGCCGCTGTGGATGGTCAACCTGATGGAGCGCTTCGACAGCGTCGACGGCACCCTGCAGCTGCTCTACATCCCGGGCCGGATGAACCGTGCCAGCGACCGCGGCAACAGCTATGACCTGGAAGGCGGGCGCTGGGCGAACAACCCGAACAAGGGCATCACCTTCGAGTCCGCCACCTTCGGCGCCGACGTGCCGTACAGCTACGACCACAAGGCAGCCGACATGGACGATCCGTCCTACGGCGTGCGCTGGAAAGGCATGGCCGGCGAGTGGGAATACTCGCTGGGCTGGTTCCATGGCCCGTCGCAGAACCCGGTGATCAACTCCAACCCGAACAACCCGCTGGGCGTCGGCAACGCCGCCAGTGGCCGCACCTACGTCGGCCCGTACAAGGGCGAATACAACTCCGATCCAAACTCCACCGTCGGCGAGCTGATCTTCCCCTTCATCGACGTGTTCGGGGTAACCGCCAACCGCTACCTGGAGTCGGTCGATGCGGTGTTCTCCGCCGAGGTCTCCTACATCCCCAACGCGCCTTACAACATCGGCGTGCAAGCTGGCGAAGCAGGCGGCTGTTCGTTCTTCCCGGGTTTCTGCGGAATCATCGAGAAGGACGTGGTGAAAACCATGGTGCGCATGGACAAGCAGCTCGGCCTGCAGAACTACCTGGGCACCAGCCGCCCATCGTTCTTCTCGGTGCAGCTGTTCAACACCTGGATCACCAACTACGACCGTGACGACGAAGTGGTCAACACCGCCGGTTTCAGTGGCCGGGCCAAGGAATTCTCGACCATCGCTACCGCCATCCTGGCCGCCAACTACGACAACGACCGCATCAACCCGACCCTGGCCGTGGGCACCGACCTGACCTATGGCGGCAGCTTCCTCGTGCCCAGCGTCGAGTTCGCCTATGGCAACAACTGGCGGGTGCGCGTCGAGGCCGACCTGTTCTTCAACGACGAGCGGCAGAAGCGTGCTCTGCAAGGTTTCAACAACACCAACCTGTTCGGCTACTTCGACGGTAACGACCAACTGGCCGTCCGTGTGACCTACCAGTTCTGATCCAGGAGAGAACAACAATGACATTCCTCAAGAATCACCTTGTCGCTTCCCTGGCGCTGACCTTCTCGGTCGCGCTGGCAGCACAGGCTGCCGAGCTGACACCCGGCACCCGGATCGATGCGAGCACCCTGGCCCAACACCTGGGCGACACCTTCGAAGGTCACAGCATCGGTGACCTGCTCACCGAACGCATGCAAATCCTGATCAAGGACGAAGGCCTGGCCATCACTCTCAAGGCCTCCGAGCCGATCACCCTGGGCAAGGACTACGTGGCCGCGACCAAGGCCAACGAAGGCAAGGCCGTGTACAACCGCGATACCCGTCAGGTCGAAGGCTGGGTAGCCGGCGTGCCCTTCCCCAACGTCAGCCAGGATGACCCAGACGCCGCCGCCAAGCTGATCTGGAACCACCACTACGCCCAGCCGATCAAGAACGTGCAGGACTATCCCAAGTTCGGCTACCTGTTCCTCAACGACAAGGTGGGCCTGGAGCGTCGCCAGGAGTGGGCGTTCAAGCGCTACTACATGAAGGGCCGCCTGGGCACCGAGCAGACCGTCGAGGGTGACGGCAGCATCCTCACCAAGACCCTGCTGTACGCAACCTACCCCACCGACATCCGCGGCCTGGGCCTGTTCACCGTGCGTTACGACTCGCCCAAGCTGGAAGACTCTTGGGCCTACGTGAAGTCGGTGCGGCGCACCCGTCGCCTGTCCGGCGGCACCTGGATGGATCCGATCGGCGGCACCGACCAGCTCAGCGACGACATCGAGATCTTCAACGCCCACCCGACCTGGTACCCGGACTACAAACTGTTGGGCAAGCGCTGGATTCTCGCCGTGGCCAACTCCCAGGGTGAAACCTGGAACCAGAAGGCCAGCGGCAACGCCGAGTTCCCGGTGATCGACCTGGACAACAAGCCGTTCTGGAACCCCAAGGCCGAATGGGAACCGCGTGAAGTCTGGGTGCTGGAAGCCACCACCCCGCCGGAGCACCCGTACAGCAAGAAAGTGATGTACATGGACACCCAGTTCCCTCGCTTCTATCAGGCCGAAGCCTATGATCGCAAAGGGCAGTTCTGGAAGTGGATGAACTACCACCTCAAGACCATCAAAACCGAGGATGGCGACGTGGGGATCGTCTCTGCAGCCGGCTTCACCATCGACTACCAACGCCGTCATGGCACGGTTTTCGTCTTGGGTGGCCCGCGCCTGAACACACCGGGCATCACCGCTGACGATGTAAACCTGCGCGAACTCGAAAAAGCCGCGCGTTAACAGGTCATGTGAGAACGTCATGAGCGAAGGTTAGACAAGGCGAAAGCGGCCGAGGAAGCGCAGTTTACGCCTGTAAATGAGCATTCCGAGGCCGTTTTCAACGCCGTATAACCGAGCGCAATAGTTCTCACATGATCTGGTAAGCCGAAACAGCTGGGGGTGTTTATGCCCCCAGTCCAAGATGCACAACAAAGCCAAGAAAGTGCTTGGAGGCAACATGAGTTTTCGTTTGGGTGTTGATGTAGGCGGAACCTTTACTGACCTGCTCCTGATCAACGATGTCACGGGTGACAGCTACACCGCCAAGGTGCCTTCCACGCCGCACAATCCCTCCATCGCGGTGCTCAACGGCATCGAGAAGATCTGCCAGACCTCGGGCGTCGAGCCGTCCGAAATCCGCTCGGTGATGCACGGCACCACGGTCGCGACCAACGCCATCCTGACCCGCCGCGGCGCCAAGGTCGGCCTGGTGACCACCATGGGCTACAAGCAGGTGCTGCATATCGCCCGCTCCTTCGTGCCTGGCGGCCTCGGCGGCTGGGTGACCTTCAACAAGGGCGAACTGCTCGCCCCGCTGGAACTGACCGTCGAAGCCGACGAACGCATCGACACCCACGGCGCCGTGGTGCGCGAGCTGGATCGCGAGGCGATTCGCGCCGACCTGCTGCGTCTCAAGGAAGCCGGTATCGAAGCGCTGACCATCAGCCTGGTCAACGCCTACGCCAGTGGCGTGCACGAACAGGCGATCCACGACATCGCCCGTGAAGTGATGCCCGGCGTGCCGGTGTCGCTGTCCTCGGAAGTGGTGCCGGAAATGCAGGAGTACGAGCGCACCGAAACCACCGTGGTCAACAGCTACGTGCGCCCGGAAGTGGCGAATTATCTGGAACACCTGCAAGGCGAGCTGTGCAGCCGCCTGCGCCCGGACGTGCAGCTGTCCATCCTGCGCTCCGACGGTGGCCTGGCCACCAGCCAGTCGGCAGCCAGCACGCCGGTCAACCTGCTGCTCTCGGGCCCTGCCGGCGGCGTGGCCGGGGCGATCTGGTTCTGCTCGCGCGGCGGCTTCAGCAAGGTGCTGACCTTCGACGTCGGCGGCACCTCCACCGACGTGGCATTGATCGACAACAACCAGGCACGCATTCGCCGCGAAACCCGTGTGGGTGATGTGGCAGTACGTGCGCCCTCGGTCGACGTGCGCACCATCGGCGCCGGCGGCGGCTCCATGGCCTCGGTGCCGGAGCTGACCCGCGCCTTGCGCGTCGGCCCGGAAAGCGCCGGCGCCGTGCCAGGCCCTGCGGCCTACAACAAGGGCGGTACCGTGGCCACCGTGACCGACGCCAACGTGGTGCTGGGCTACCTGCCGGCCGAGCAGAAGCTCGGTGGCGACTTCCAGGTGCGCAAGGATCTGGCCACCGCCGCAGTACAGGCCACCGCCGATGCCATGGGCGTATCGCTGTTCGAGGCCGCCGAAGGCATCGTGCGCATCGCCAACGAACACATGTTCGGTGCCCTGCGCCTGATCAGCGTCGAGCAGGGTTACGACCCGCGCGACTTCGCCCTGTGCGGCTTCGGCGGCGCCGGCCCGCTGCACGCCAACGCCCTGGGCATCCTGATGAACGCCTGGCCAGTGATCATCCCGCCAGGCCCGGGCGTGCTCTGCGCCTACGGCGATGCCACCACCCGCGTCAAGGACGAGGCCTCGCGCTCGCTGGTACGCCGTGTCAGCGATATCAGCGTCGAGGAAGTGGCGCAGATTCTCCAGCAACTCGGCGACAGCGTGCGCAGCTCGCTGGCCGCGCAGGACATCCCGGCCGAGGTGCAGCAACTGACCTGGCAGGCCGACGTGCGCTACCAGGGCCAGGCGCTGTTGCTGACCCTGGATATCGACCCGGACGAACTGACCCGCACCGGTATGCAGGCCATCACCGCCGCCTTCGATGCCGAGCACGAGCAACTGTTCACCTTCGCCCTCAGCGAAGCCCATGAACTGGTCAACCTGCGTGCCATCGCCCGCGCACCACGCCCGGAGATCACCGAGCGTGCCTTCGAAAGCGCCGGCAGCAGCCTCGCCGAGGCGCAGGTCGGGCAGACCCCGGTGCACTACGCCGGCCAGGACTACGACGCGGCGCTCTATGCACGCGGCAAGCTGAGTCCGGGGCTAGTCGTGCCGGGGCCGGCCATCGTCATGGAGATGGACTCCACCACCCTCGTTCTTCCGGGTTACGAAGCGGCCGTAGACCGCGTCGGCAATCTGTTGATCCGCCCGCTGGGCCATCAGGAGTAAGCGTCATGGTTGCGCGCATCAAACAAGAAAACAGCAATCCGTTCCAGCGCGTCGATGTCGACGGCATCACCATCGACATCGTCGAGAACGCCCTGGGCAACGCCCGTAACGAGATGGACGCGGTGCTCTTCCGCACCGCCATGAGCCCCGGCATTCGCGAACAGGGCGACGCCTTCCCGATGATCGCCACCAGCGAAGGCAAGATGATCGTCGGCCAGTTCGGCTCGTTCATCAGCGGCTTCCTGCGCAGCTACGAGGGCGAGATCGAGGAAGGCGACGTGTTCCTCACCAACGACCCGTACCTGTGCAGCGGCGCGGTCAGCCACCTGCCGGACTGGCTGGTGCTGATGCCGATCTTCAAGAACGGCCGGGTGATCAACTACGCAGCCATGTTCGGCCATATGTCCGACGTCGGCGGCAAGGTGCCGGGCAGCCTGCCGACCAACGCCAGTTCGATCTGGGAAGAAGGCATTCGCATCCCGCCGGTGAAGCTGTATCGCCGTGGCGAGATGAACAGCGACATGCTCGACGTCATCCTGCACAACGTGCGCATGCCGCGCTGGAACCGCTCCGACCTCAACGCCATCGTCGCCGCCTGCCGCACCGCCGGCAAACGCTGCGTCGAACTGGCCGAGCGCTTCGGGGACGACGTGTTCTACAGCGCCCAGCAGGAAATGCTCGAACGCACCCATCGGGCGATGAGGGAAGTGATCGGCCGCGTGGTACCCGAACACCGCCAGGTATTCGAGGACTACATCTGCGACGACGGCGCCGGCCTCGGCCCCTATACCCTGCGCTGCGCACTGTGGCGCGAGGGCGACAAGGCGATCTTCGACTTCGAGGGCACCGACCCGCAGGCGCCCTCCTCGGTCAACTTCTACCTCAACGAGGAGATGTTCAAGATCTTCTTCGGCGCGCTGACCATCAGCCTGTTCGACCCGGCGATCCTGCTCAACGACGGTTTCTACGACCTGGTCGAGGTGCGCATTCCGCAGGGCTCGATCCTCAAGCCGAACTTCCCGGCCGCCCTGTCCTGCCGTACCCACCTGCTGGGACGCATCTTCGACATGATGGGCGGGCTGCTCGGCCAGGGTACGCCGCAGGCGATGAACGCCGCCGGCTTCTCCGACTCGCCGCACTTCATGTACTCGGGCTACGACCAGCAGGGCGAATGGTTCCAGCTGTTCCAGATCGGCTTCGGCGGCATTCCGGGCCGGCCGGTGGGGGACGGCCCGGACGGTCACTCGTTGTGGCCGGGCTTCACCAACGTGCCCAACGAGTTCGTCGAAGCGTACTTCCCGCTGCGCATCGAAACCTACGAAACCCTGGCCGACTCCGGCGGTGCCGGCCTGCACCGTGGCGGCAATGGCCTGCGCGTGGCCTACCGGCTACTGGTCGACGGCGAAGTGTCGATCCACGACGACCGCTGGCTGACCTACCCCTGGGGCGTCAACGGCGGCGCACCGGGCAAGCGCAGCCGCAAGGAACTGATCCGCGCCGATGGCACCCGGCAGATGCTGCCGGCCAAGTGCGATAACATCCAGGTCAAGGCTGGCGATCTGGTGCTGTTCGACACCTGGGGCGGTGGCGGCTGGGGCGACCCGCTGCAACGTGACCCGGCCCAGGTGCTCAGTGATGTGCGCAAGGGCCTGGTCAGCGTCGACGGTGCAAGCCGCTATGGCGTGGTCATCACTCTGGACGCCGTGGACGAGAACGCCACCCGCGCCCTGCGCGAGGTCATGGCAGCCGAGCGCGGCGAGATCGAACTGTTCGATCGCGGCGGCACCCTGGACGAACTCAAGGCACGCTGCCTGGCCGAAACCGGCCTGCCGGCACCGACCACGCCGTCCTGGAGCTGAGGAATCGCCATGGCTCTGGATTCACGTTCCCTGTCCCCGGCCCAGCGCTATGCGCTGGTGCTGGTGGATCTCTCGGTCGGCTTCACCGATCCGACGAAAAGCCCGCTGGCCAGCGAATGCCCGGCGGTCATCGAAGCCAACAGCAAGTTACTGGAAGCCTTTCGCCAGCGAGGCTGGCCGGTGATCTTCACCACCGTGGCCTATGACGACCCGAGCCAGGCGCGGGTCTTCCGCGAAAAGATTCCGGCGCTGAACGTGCTGGCGGCCGGCTCAGAACTGGTGCGCATCGACCCACGCCTGGCGCCGCAGGAAGGCGAGCCGGTGCTGGTGAAATTCTGGGCCAGCGCCTTCTTCGGTACCGACCTGGCGCTGCGCCTGCACGATGCCGGGGTCGATGGCGTGATGGTCACCGGCCTGACTACCAGCGGCTGCGTGCGGGCGACCGCGCTGGACGCGCTGCAGCACGAGTTCCGCGTGCTACTGCCGGAACAGGCCGTGGGTGATCGTGACGCGCAGGCGCACCAGGCCAACCTGCGTGATCTGCAGATCAAGTACGCGGATGTGCGCGATCTGGAGGACTGCCTTGCGCTGCTGGGTTAGCGCCCTGGCGCTGGTAGCCGTCGCCGGCTGTTCGGCGACGGCACCACAGCAGGCTGCGCAGCGGGCAGGCGAGGCGAACGGTGCCCTGTGCACGGCGTTCGTCGATGCCTGGGTCGGCCACTTCCAGGCCAACGTCGCGCGGCTCGATGGCCAGCGCGTCGCCTCGCTCGACCAGGGCCTGGCGCAAGCGCGCCAGGCCTTGCAGGCAGCCGGCCAGGACGAGGACGCCTGTGAGAAGCCCTATTGCATCATCCAGCCCAAGGCCGGCGGGCGCCTGGACAGCTACTGCGGCTACCGGGTCGCCGATCAGAGCGGCAACGAACTGTACCGCTGGGTGCCCTGGACACCTTCACGGCGCTGAGCGAACGACAACAACCTTACAAGAACCTGTTCGAAGAACCGCCCTTTTCTACTGCCGAGGTAATCACCGTGGGAGCACAAACGCTCTACGACAAACTCTGGGATCGTCATCGCGTGGAGGATCTGCCCGATGGCTCGACCCTGCTCTATATCGATCGGCACCTGCTGCACGAAGTGACGTCGCCGCAGGCCTTCTCCAACCTGCGCCTGGCCGGACGAAAGCCCTGGCGCGTGGACACCAGCCTGGCCACCCCCGATCACAACGTCCCGACCCTGGGCCGCGAGCAGGGCCTGGGCGGCGTCAGCGACCGCATCGCCCGCCAGCAGATCGCTGTGCTGGAAAGCAACAGTCGCGAGTTCGGCATCCCGCTGTTCGCCCTCGACGACATGCGCCAGGGCATCGTCCATGTGGTCGGCCCCGAGCAGGGCCTGACCCTGCCGGGCATGACCCTGGTCTGCGGCGACTCGCACACAGCCACCCACGGCGCCTTCGCCGCGCTGGCCCACGGCATCGGCAGCAGTGAGGTGGAGCATGTGCTGGCCACGCAGACCCTGCGCAGCCGAAAGCTGAAGAATTACCGCATCCGCGTCGAGGGCACCCTGACCACCGGCGTCACGGCCAAGGATCTGGCGCTGTACATCATCGGCCAGATCGGCAGCGCCGGCGGCAGCGGGCATGCCATCGAGTTCTGCGGCTCGGTCATCGAGGCGCTGTCGATGGAGGCGCGCATGACCCTGTGCAACATGAGCATCGAGGCCGGCGCACGTGTCGGGCTGATCGCCTATGACCAGATTACCGAGCGCTACGTGCGTGGCCGCCCACTGGCGCCTACGCCAGAGCACTGGGATGCGGCCATCACCTACTGGCGCGAGACGCTGCATTCCGATGCCGACGCACGCTTCGATCAGGAGCTGACGATCCAGGCCGAGAAGGTTCGCCCGCAGGTCACCTGGGGTACATCGCCGGAAATGGTCATGCCGATCAACGGCCATGTGCCGACCCTGGATATGGCCCGTGACGCCCTGCAACGTCAGGACTGGGAGCGCGCCCTGGCCTATATGGATCTGCGACCGGGTCAGGCACTGGCCGGCGTGCCGCTGGATCGCATCTTCATCGGCTCCTGCACCAACGCGCGCATCGAAGACCTGCGCGCCGCCGCCGAAGCGCTGCGTGGCCGCCGTGTGCACGAACGCATTCGTCAGGCACTGGTGGTGCCAGGCTCTGGACTGGTGCGCCTGCAGGCCGAGCGCGAAGGCCTGGATCGCATCTTCAAGGCGGCCGGCTTCGAGTGGCGAGCCCCCGGCTGCTCCATGTGTCTGGGCATGAACGCGGATCGGCTGAGCCCCGGCGAGCGCTGCGCGGCCACCTCCAACCGCAATTTCGAGGGCCGCCAGGGCAAGGGTGGCCGCACCCATCTGCTGTCGCCGACCATGGCGGCCGCCGCAGCCGTGGCCGGTGAACTGATCGACTTCAGGAACCTATGAGCATGCAGCCACTGATCACCCACCAGGGCATCATCATCCCGCTCAACCGGGCCAACATCGACACCGACATGCTGCTGCCCAAGCAGTACCTCAAGAGCCTCGAAGCCTCAGGTTTCGGCGCCTTCCTGTTCGACGACGAGCGCTACCTCGATCCGGGCGAGATCGACACGCCTCTGGACAAGCGCCGCGAGAACCCGGCCTGCATCCTCAACCAGGCGCCCTACCGTCAGGGCAGCGTGGCGCTGGCGCAGGCCAACTTCGGCTGCGGCTCCAGTCGTGAGCACGCGGTCTGGGCTCTGCGCGATTTTGGGGTGCGGGTGGTCATCGCCCCGAGCTTCGGCGATATCTTCCGCAACAACTGCTTCAACAACGGTGTATTGCCTCTGCAGCTGGAGCAGCCGGCGGTCGACGAGCTGTTCGCCCTGGCCCAGGCACAGCCGGGCCTGCAGGCCGAGGTAGACGTGGAACGTCGCTTGCTTTCGGTTGCCGGCGGGGTATGGTGTTTCGAGCTCGACGAAGGACGTCGCCAGCGCCTGCTCAAGGGCCTCGACGAGGTAGGTGAAAGCCTCTGCTACGCAGAACGCATCAGCGCCTACGAAGCACGTCGCCGGCTCAGTGAGCCCTGGCTTTTCCGTTGTTGAGCGACAACGGCCACGCGCCGAAACCAAGCCCCTGCACGCCATAACGACAAGAGGGTTAAAACCGTGGAATTCGCCAACGCGGAACTCGACCGGGTTCGCATCTGCCTGATCGGCAACTCGAAGCTCAGCCAGGTGGTGCATAGCCTGATCCCGGAGTTCGAGGCTCTGGCCAGCATCACCATCATCGACAACATCTTCAACGATGCAGTCAAGGCAGCACGCGACCTGATCGAACGGCAACAGGTGGACATCTTCATCAGTGCGGGGGCCAACGCCTTCTACCTGCAGGACACCCTGCCCATCCCGGTGCTGGCGCTGAAGGTGGAGCAGGCCGACCTGATCCAGGCCGTGCTCACCGCAAGGCGCATTTCCCCGAAAATCCTGCTGCTGACCTACGAGCGGCAGGAAACCAACGTCGAGCTGCTCAGCCTGTTCGACGGTGTCGAACTCACCCACCACACCTACAGCACCGCCGAACACGCCAAGGAGATCTTCCACAGCGTGCGCAACGAAGGCTTCGGCGTGGTCATCGGCTCCAGCTATGCCTGCGACCTGGCCGAGTACGCCGGGCTGCAGTCGGTGCTGCTGTACTCGCGCGAGTCGTGCCGCAACCTGCTGCGCAAAGCGATTCGCCAGGCTGGCCAGCACAAGCGCGAGCAACAGCACGCCGCCATTGGCCAGTTCCTGCTGGAACAGAACCAGCAGCCGCAGATCCTGACCAACCGCAGTGGCGCGGTGGTGGCCTGGAACAGCGCCGCCAATAGCCTGATCCCCACCCTCGGCCGGCGCCGGCGCCTGGAAGGCGTACTCGACGGCAAGATGCTCGACGCCCAGAGCCTGCGTGCAGAAGGCCTGCTGCTGGGCGACCGCCTGTGCAGCCTGAACAAGCAGCCGTTCGAACTCGACGGCGAAGTGGTGGGTTTTCTCTACAGTTTTCAGCTCAGCCCACTGGCCATCCCGCAGGACGACGGGCGCCGCCTGGTGTTCCAGTCCAGCCGCATGGCCGAGGTGCAGAACCAGCTCAACGTCTACGGCGCCACGCCGGGCACAGTGCTGATCCGCGGTGAAACCGGTACCGGCAAGGAGCTGGCGGCGCGCCAGGTGCATGTCTCCAGCGCCAATGCCAAGGGCCCGTTCGTGGCGATCAACTGCGCGGCGATCCCGGCCGAGCTGTTCGAGTCGGAGCTGTTCGGCTACGCCGAGGGCGCCTTCACCAGCGCCAAGAGCGGCGGCAAATCCGGCCTGCTGGAAAGCGCCAACAACGGCACCTTCTTCATGGACGAGATCAACTCGCTGCCCATGCCGCAGCAGGCCAAGCTGCTGCGCGTGCTGCAGGAGCGCGAGGTGAGCCCGGTCGGCTCGCGGCGGCCGATCTCGCTGAACATCAAGTTCGTCGCCGCATGCAACGTCGACCTGATGGACGAGGTGCGCGCCGGGCGCTTCCGCGAAGACCTCTACTACCGCATCAGCACCTTCGCCGTGCATATCCCGCCGCTGCGCGAACGGGTCGAGGACATCCCCGTGCTGACCAGCTACCTGATGCGCCGCGAAGGCCTGCGCTACGCCCTGGAGGTGGAGCCGGATGCCCTGATAAAGGGCGTGGCCGCGGTGTTTCGCCGCTATCACTGGCCGGGCAACGTGCGCCAACTGGAGAACGTGGTGGAACGGCTGATCGTCTCGCAGCGCATGTACGGCAGTTGCGAAGCGCTACTCGAAGCCCTGCCACGGGTGGTACCGGAACTCTACGCACCGCTCGGCGAGGGCGAACAGGGCGGGCACCTGCATCACGTCGAGCAGGAGGAAATCGTCAAGGCGCTGCAACTCTTCGGTGGTAACAAGAGCATGGCCGCCGAATACCTGGGCATCAGCCAGACCACCCTGTGGCGGCGCCTGAAACGTCTGCAACCTGGAGAGCACCACGCATGAAAGCCTGGCAGGCCACCCCGCCCTTCGGCCTCAGCGCCCTGCGCCTGATCGATCTACCGCGCCCCACACCCGGCCCGCAACAGATGCTGATCAAGGTACACGCGGCGGCGCTCAACTATCGTGATCTGGAAATGGCCAGCGGCACTTACCAGGGCCAGCCGCAGCATGCCTTCACCCTGCTCTCCGACGGGGCTGGCGAAGTGGTCGAGGTCGGCGCAGCGGTCACCCGCGTCAAACCCGGCGAGCGGGTGATCGGCTGCTTCTGGCAGGGGTGGGAAGGCGGGCGCCTGGGCGATAACGCCGGTGCCCTGCCGCTGGGCGGCCCGCTCGACGGCATGCTCAGCGAATACGTGCTGCTCGATGAACGTGGCGTGGTGCCCTGCCCCGCACACCTGTCCTGGGAAGAGGCCGCCACCCTGCCCTGCGCCGCACTGACGGCCTGGCAGGCACTGGTTACCGAAGGGCAGATCAAAGCCGGCGACTGGGTGCTGCTGCAAGGCACCGGCGGCGTGTCGCTGTTCGCCCTGCAATTCGCATTGCTGCACGGCGCCAGGGTGATCGTCAGTTCCAGCCAGGATGACAAGCTGCAACGCCTGCAAGCGCTCGGTGCCACGGGGCTGATCAACTACCGCAGCACGCCTGACTGGCATGAACAGGTCATGGCCATCACCGACGGCCACGGCGTCGACCACGTGCTGGAAGTCGGCGGCCCGCGCAGCTTCGTGCAGTCACTGCTGTCCTTGCGCCCCAGCGGTCAGATCAATGTGATCGGTTACCTGGGCGGCCAACAGGGCGAGATCAATCCACTGCTGATCCTGCAGCGCAATGCCCGCGTGCGCGGTATCGCCGTTGGCCCGCGGCAGTCGTTCGAATCGATGAACCGCGCCATCGAGGCCAACGGCCTGCGCCCGCTGCTCGACAGCGTGCACGACTGGCTCGATCTGCCTGCCGCCCTGGCGCATCTGCAGTCGGGCCGGCATTTCGGCAAGGTGGTGCTGCGCATCACCGCCGATTAGGTGCCGCGCCAGCTCACCTCAACAAACAGAAATCGCCCGCACGATGCCGTTCGGGCGCCCTTTTCCACGCCTTTTCCTTGCGAGTGATTGGTCATGCCTGAATTCAACGCCCCGCTGCGCGACATGCGCTTCGTCCTCCATGAAGTCTTCCAGGCTCCCGCGCTGTGGGCGCGCCTACCGGCCCTGGCGGAAACCGTCGATGCCGACACCGCCGACGCCATCCTCGAAGAAGCCGCCAAGGTCACTGGCGGCCTGATCGCCCCGCTCAACCGCAGCGGTGACGAGGAAGGCGCGCAGTGGGTCGACGGCGATGTGCGCACCCCAGCCGGTTTCCGCGAGGCCTACGCCACCTACACCGAAGGCGGTTGGGTAGGCCTTTCCGGTAACCCGCAGTACGGCGGCATGGGCATGCCCAAGATGCTCGCCGTGGCCTTCGAGGAAATGCTCTATGCAGCCGGTTCCAGCTTCGCCTTGTATTCGGCGCTGAGTTCCGGGGCCTGCCTGGCCATCGACGCCCACGCCAGCGAAGACCTGAAAACCACCTACCTGCCGCCGATGTACGAAGGTCGCTGGGCCGGTTCCATGTGCCTGACCGAGGCCCACGCGGGCACCGACTTGGGCATCATCAGAACCCGCGCCGAGCCGCAGGCCAACGGCAGCTATAAGGTCACCGGCAGCAAGATCTTTATCACTGGCGGCGAGCAGGATCTGACCGAGAACATCATCCACCTGGTGCTGGCCAAATTGCCGGATGCCCCAGCCGGGCCGAAAGGCATCTCGCTGTTTCTGGTGCCCAAGGTGATGGTGAACCCCGATGGCGGCCTGGGCGCACGCAATGCGGTGAGCTGCGGCTCCATCGAGCACAAGATGGGCATCAAGGCATCAGCCACCTGCGTGATGAACTTCGACGGCGCCACCGGCTATCTGATCGGCGAGGTCAACAAGGGCCTGGCGGCGATGTTCACCATGATGAACTACGAGCGCCTATCCATCGGCATTCAGGGTATCGGCTGCGCCGAGGCGTCCTACCAGTCAGCGGTGGCCTACGCCCGCGAACGTATCCAGAGCCGCGCCGCCACCGGCCCGGTCAATCAGGACAAGGTCGCCGACCCGATCATCGTGCACGCCGACGTGCGCCGCATGCTGCTGACCATGAAGGCACTGAACGAGGGCGGTCGCGCCTTCGCCTGCTACGTCGGCCAGCAACTTGACTTGGCCAAGTACGCCGAGGACACCAGCGAGCGGCAGAACGCCGAAGCCCTGGTCGCCCTGCTCACCCCCATCGCCAAGGCCTTCTTCACCGATAACGGCCTGGAGGCCTGCGTGCACGGCCAACAAGTCTTCGGCGGCCACGGCTATATCCGCGAGTGGGGCCAGGAACAACTGGTACGCGACGTGCGCATCGCACAGATCTACGAAGGCACCAACGGCATCCAGGCACTCGACCTGCTGGGGCGCAAAGTGGTGGCCAATGGCGGCGCCGCGTTACGTCTGTTCGCCGGCGAAGTTCGCGACTTCGCCCACGCAAACGAGTCGCCCTACGGTGATCGCCTGGTGGAAGCGCTGGAACGTCTGGAAGCGGTCAGCGGTTGGCTGCTGGAACAGGCTAAGGCCGATCCCAACTCGGTCGGCGCCGCTTCGGTGGAGTACCTGCACCTGTTCGGCTATGTCGCCTACGCCTACATGTGGGCGCGCATGGCGGCCGTGGCGCAGGGCAAGCACAGCGAGGACGAAGCCTTCTACAGCGGCAAATTGGCTACTGCCGAGTTCTTCTTCACCCGCCTGCTGCCGCGCACCCTGAGCCTGGAAGCGAGCATCCGCGCCGGCAGCCAGCCGTTGTACGGCCTGGCTGCCGAGCAGTTCTAAACGTAGGGCGGGTGCAACCCGCCACCGCCAAGCCGGCGGGTTGCACACGTCCTACCCGGACTCATGAACAGCCTCAGCCTTGCGGTACCCGCTGAGCATGAAGAACACCACCACCGCGAGCACGCCGACCATCGTCGCCGAGGTCAGCAGCAAGGTCGAGTGAGTGTCCGAGAAGGCTGCCTTGGCCGCCTCGATCAGCGCGCTGGCCTGCGGTTCGGCCAGCCCCTTGGCGACCAAGTAGCTGTCGCCAATGGAACGCGCGGCACGTTCGGCTAATGGTGCTGCCAATTCGGCGTCGAGCACGATGCTGTGACGGAACACGCTGCTCATGAACACGCCGAAGAAGGTGATGCCCAGGCCCGTGCCCAGTTCGTAGGCGGTGGCTTCCAGCGAGCCGGCTGCGCCGCCCTTGCTGGCCTCCACCGAGCCCATGATGGCGATGGACGAAGCCGTCAGGCCGATGCTCAGGGTCAGGCCCAGTAGCGCCAGCATCGCCGGCACGCCGAAACCGGGCTGGTGGAAATCGGCCAGGGCCAGAAAGGCCAGGGCCACGGCGGACAAGCCCAGCGACGCACTGGACACCAGGCGCAGGCCGCAGAGGTTGGACAGGTAGCCGGCCACCGGGCCACCGACGGCGGCCGCGGCCATGATCGGGATCATGAAGATACCGGCCTCAAGAGGCGTCTTGCCCAGCACGTACTGCAGCTCCTGCGCCAGGGTCAGCTCGACCCCGGCCAATGCGCCGATGGCCACCACCGCCATGATGATCCCGGCCAGGATCGCCGGACGCGAGAACAGCGACAGGTCGAGCATGGGCGTCGCCGAGCGCAGTTGCAGGCGCACGAAAACGCTCAGCAGCGCGAACCCCAGCAGCGCCATCAGCAGTGCCACGCCCAGCGGCTGCGTAGCGCCGACGGCAGCCTTGATGCCATACACCAGCGCCAGCATGCCGGCGATCAGCAGCAGCGCCTGGCCCAAAGCCCAGGTGCCGGGCGTGGTTTCTTCGCTACGCGGCAACAGCAGGAACACCAGCGGCGCGACCACCAGCATGATCGGCACGTTGATCAAGAACGCCGAGCCCCACCAGAAGTGCTCCAGCAGCGCCCCGCCGATCAGTGGCCCGAGCGCCGCGCCGGCCGCACCGACCATCCCCCACAGCCCGAGGGCCATGGCGCGCTCGTCTTCATCCTCGAAGGTACGGCGGATGATGCCCAGCACGCACGGCATGATCATCGAACCGCCGAGGGCCAGCAGCACCCGTGCAGCGATGAGCAGCGCCGGATTCGGCGCGAAGGCCGCCAGCAACGAAGCGATGCCGAACACCACCAGGCCGGTGAGCAACACGCGGCGGTTGCCGATGCGGTCGGCCAGGGTGCCCATGGGCACCAGCAGCCCCGCCATCAGCAGTGGATAGATATCGATGATCCACAGCACCTCGGTGGCCGATGCGCCGAGCGCCAGGGTCAGCGAAGGCACGGCGATGTGCAGGATGGTCATGTCGATGACCACCGGCAGGAAGGCCAGCATGACGGCCAGCAGGATCAGCCAGCGACGGGGAATGACAGCGAACATGAACGGACTCGTGGGCAAAATCGAATGGACTCTACTGAGCCGCCGTGACAGCGGCAATCTTGGTGATGTCGCGCTCGCCCAGGCCGCCACCCAGTGACTTGAACAACGCCACCCGGTTGGCGATTTCCGCACGACGCAGCTCCAGCAGCGCCTGCCGCGCGGCCTGCAACTGGCGTTGGGCATCGAGCAGTTCCAGGCGACCGTCGACACCCGCGCGGTAGCGCAGGTCGGATAGTTCCAGGCGCCGTTCGGCAGCGGTCACCGCGCGCAGTTGCGCCTCGATCTGGAGGTCGAAGGTGGCCGTGCCGGCCAGCGCATCGGCCACCTCGCGGAAGGCCGTCTGGATGGCCCGCTCGTACTGGGCCACCGCCTCGGATTTGCGCACCTTGGCCAGGCGAAGTTCGGCACGCAGCCGCCCGGCCTGAAACAACGGTTGCGAGATCTGCGGCGTGAAGCGCCAGACCTGGCGGCTCGGGTCGAACAGGCCACCGAGCGAGGTGCTGGCGTAACCGAACGACGCGGTCAGGGAGATCTGCGGGAAGAACGCCGCCCGTGCCGCGCCGATATCGGCATTGGCGGCCACCAGCATCTGCTCGGCCTGGCGCAGATCCGGCCGGTTCAGCAGCAGGTCAGCCGGCAACCCGGCCGGTAATTGCGCGATCACCGACTGACGCTCCAACGGCAAGCCAGCGGACAGGTCGCCCGGCAACTCGCTACCCACCAGCAATTGCAGGGCGTTGTCCGCCTGCGCCAGGGCGCGACGGCGCGCCTCCAGGTCGGCTTCGGCCAGGGCCACCTGCCCTTCAGCCTGGGCCACGTCCAGACTGCTGTTCTGCTCAGACTGTTTTAGCAGGCGCGCCAGCTCCAGCGACTGTTGCCAATCGGCCAGCGTGCGTTCGGCCAGTTGCAGTTGTTCGTCAGCCAGGCGCTGGGCGAAGTAGGCCTCGGCCACCGCGCCGACCAGAGTGATCTGCGCTGCATCGCGGCCCTGCTCGCTGGCCAGGTAACGGGCCAGCGCGGCATCGGAAAGCGAGCGTACACGGCCGAACAGATCCAGCTCGAAAGCGCTGGTGCCGACGTTCACGGCGACCTGGCGATTCACCTCGCGGCGCGACTCGCCGCTATTGCCCTGCGCCAGGGCGCGCTCGCGCGTGTGGCTGGCGTCGAGCGACACCGACGGCAGCCGCGTGGACTCCTGGATATTGAACATCGAGCGCGCTGCTTCCACATTCAGCGCGGCCAGGCGCAAGTCGCGGTTATGCACCAGGGCCAGTTCGATCAGCCGCTGCAACTGCGGGTCGGCGAACATCGTGCGCCAGCCCATTGCGCTGGCGGGCACGATGCCACCTTGTGTCATGGCGGCATGGCCCACATCGGGGAAGCTGGCCGGCACCGGTGGCGCCGGGCGCTCCAGCTTCGGCGTCAACGAGCAGGCCGACAGAAGGCCGACCAGAACGATTACCACGAACGAACGCATGATCATTTCTCCTCACCGAGCTGCGGTAAGCCAGGGATACGGCGCGAGCGCCAGAGCTGGAAGCGTTCCTGCAGCCCCATCACGAACACGAAGAAGGCCGGCACGAAGAACACCGCCAGCAGGGTGCCGCTGAGCATGCCGCCGAACACCCCGGTGCCGATGGCATGCTGGGTTTCGGCACTGGCGCCGGAAGCGAGCATCAGCGGCACCACACCGAGGGTGAAGGCCAGCGACGTCATCAGGATCGGCCGCAGGCGCAGGCGCGCAGCGGTCACCGCGGCGTCCACTAGCGAGCGCCCCTCGGCATGCAACTGGCGGGCGAACTCGACGATGAGGATGGCGTTCTTCGCCGACAGGCCGATGATGGTGATCATCCCCACCTTGAAGAACACGTCGTTGGGCATGCCGCGCAGCATCACCGCGGCCACCGCACCGAGCAGGCCCAGCGGCACCACCAGCATCACCGACAGCGGGATCGACCAGCTCTCGTACAGCGCCGCCAGCACCAGGAACACCACCAGTGCCGAGAGCAGCATCAGCAGTGGCGCCTGCGCTGCCGACTGGCGCTCCTGCAACGACTGCCCCGTCCAGGCCACGGCGAAGCCTTGCGGCAACTGCGCCACCAGGCGCTCCATCTCGGCCATCGCCGCACCGCTGGACACACCGGCAGCGGCGCCGCCAGCGATACGTACGGCGGGAAAGCCCTGGAAGCGCATCATCTGCTGCGGCGACTCGCTCCACACCGGCGTCACCACCTCGTGCAGCGCCACCATGCCGCCGCTGGTGTTGCGCACGCGCAGGCCGAGCACGTCGTCCAGCTGCATACGCGCCGGGGCGTCGGCCTGCAGGATGACCTGCTGCATGCGCCCGGCATTGGGAAAATCGTTGACGTACAGCGAACCCATGGCCGCCGACAGAGTACTGCTCACGGACGCGAAGGACAGGCCCATGGCCTCGGCCTTCTGCCGGTCGATCTCCAGGCGGATTCTCTCGCCGGGCGGCAGGCCATCGGGGTAGACGTCGCTGACCACCTCGCTCTGCGCCGCCAGCTCCAGCAATCGAGCCTGCGCCGCCAACAACTCGGCCTCGCCACGATTGGCGCGATCCTGCAGGAACAGGGTGAAACCCGAGGAGGTACCCAGCTCGTCGATGGCCGGCGGCATCAGGCTCATCACCGTGCCTTCGACGTTATCCGCCATGGCCTGCTGCGCCAGTGCGGCTTCTTCGGCGGCCGTGGCGCCCTCGCGCTGATCCCAGTCCTTGAGCATGGTGAAGGCCATGGCCGCGTTGGGGCCGGAGCCGGCGAAACTGAAGCCCAACACCACCAGGTTGGCGTCCAGCCCCGGACGCGAGGCCACGTGGGCCTCGTAGGCCTTGACCACCGCCATCGTGCGTTCGCTGGTAGCGCCGGTGGGCAACTGGATGGAGGTCATGAAGTAGCCCTGATCTTCCTCGGGCAAAAAAGCCGACGGCAACTGCGCGGCAGCAACGGCCAGCACAGCGCAGAGCACGGCGAAGGCCGCCATCATTCGCCCGCTGCGCCCGACCAGGCGCGCCACCCGCGCCCCATAGCTCGCCGTGAGGCGCTCGAAGCCCCGGTTGAAGGCACCGAAGAAGCCGCGTGTTGCATGATGATCCGTGCTCACCGGGCGCAGCAGCGTGGCGCACAGCGCCGGCGTCAGGGTCAGCGCAAGGAAGGCCGAGAACAGGATCGACACCGCCATCGACAGGGTGAACTGCTGGTAGATCACCCCCACCGAACCGCTGCCGAAGGCCATGGGAATGAACACGGCAGTGAGCACCAGGGTGATACCGATGATCGCCCCGGTGATCTCCCGCATCGCCTGCACAGTCGCTTGTTTCGGCGAAAGCCCCTGGGCGGCCATCAGCCGCTCGACGTTCTCCACTACCACGATGGCGTCGTCGACGATGATGCCGATGGCCAGCACCATGCCGAACATGGTCAGCGAGTTGATCGAGAACCCGGCCAGCAACATCACCGCGAAGGTGCCGAGCAGCGCGATGGGCGCGACGATGGCCGGGATCAGCGTGTAGCGCAGGTTCTGCAGGAACAGGAACATCACCAGGAACACCAGCGCCATGGCCTCGAACAGGGTGTAGATCACCTTTTCGATGGACACCTTGACGAAGGGCGCGGTGTCGAACGGCACCGAGTAGGCCATGCCGGCCGGCATGCTCGGCGCCAGCTCGGCCAGGCGCTCACGCACGGCCGAGGCGGTGCGCACGGCATTGGCACCGGGCGACAGCTGGATGGCGGCACTGGTCGCCGCCACGCCGTTCTCGCGGTTGGAAAAAGCGTAGGACTGTGCGCCCAGTTCGACCCGCGCCACGTCGCCGAGCACCACCCTGGCGCCATCGGCGCCGGCGCGCAGCACCACGGCAGCGAACTGCTCCGGCGTGCTCAATTGCCCCTGCACGGTCAGCGGCACGGTCAGGCGCTGGCCCAGCAACGCCGGCTCGTCGCCGACCCGACCGGGGGCGATCTGCGCGTTCTGCTGCTCGATGGCCTGGGCCAGCTCGTTCATCGTCAGGCCATAGGCGGTGAGCTTGTTCGGGTCGACCCAGACGCGCATGGCCTGCTCGGCGCCGAACAGTTGCACGCGCCCCACGCCGTCGATGCGGCGCAGCTCCTGAACGATATTGCGCGCCAGGTAGTCGTTCAACGCCACTTCGTCGTACTGGCCGTTGGGTGAGGTCATGCCAACCATCATCAGAAAGCCCGAGGCGGCGGATTCCACCTGCACACCGTTCTGCCGCACGGCCTGGGGCAGGCGCGGCTCGACCGCCTTGATGCGGTTCTGCACGTCCACCTGGGCCAGCTCGGCGTCGGTGCCCGGCTTGAAGGTGGCGGTGATCTGCGCGGTACCCGAGGTGTCCACCGAGGACTCGAAGTACAGCAGGTTCTTCACCCCCGACAGCTCGCGCTCGACCAGGCTCACTACCGAGTCGTTGAGCGTCTGCGGGGTGGCACCCGGGTAGGTGGCGTAGAGGGTTACCGAGGGCGGCGCCACCGACGGGTAGCGGGCGATGGGCAATTGCGGGATGGCGATGACGCCGACCAGCACGATGAACAGGGCGATCACCCAGGCGAACACCGGGCGGTTGATGAAGAACTGCGGCATGCGGTTATCTCCGAACTCAGCGCACGGCGGCGCTGAGGCGTTCGCCGTTGGCGGCGGGCTGCCAGGGGCGCGTGGCGACCTGGGCGTCAGGGCTCAGGCGTTCGATGCCCTCGACCACCACCTGCTGCCCGGCACTGAGCCCGGACACCACGCGGTAATGGCGCTCGACCAGCTCACCGAGTTCGATGGGCACCGGCTGAACCTGGCCCTGGGCATCGACCACCCACACGCTGGCCTGGCCTGCCGTACGGGTCACAGCCTGCTGCGGCACGCTGAGGGCCGCGGGGTAATGCGCACGGGGAATCCGCGCCTGCACGTAGAGGCCGGGCAGCAGACGGCGTTGCGGGTTATCCACCAGTACGCGCAGCAGTACGTCGCCGGTGCCGGCATCCACCTCGATGCCGGAGAACAGGATGCGCCCGCGCATGCCCAGCGGCTTGCCGTCACTGCCGAGGATGTCGACGTTCAGCTCCGGTGCCGCCGAACCGGCCTGCTGGCGCAGCGCCTCCAGCCTTGAGGCGGACTGGCGCACGTCGACGTACACCTGGTCGATCTGCTGGATACGCGCCAGGGGTGTGGCATCGGTGGGCGATACCAGCGCACCCTCGCTGACCAGCGCCTGGTCGATGCGCCCGGCAATCGGCGCCTCGACGCTCGCGAACTGCAAATCCAGCTTGCGCCGCGCCAGCGTCGCACGAGCCTGGGCGACATCAGCGGCGGCCTGCTCGCGCTGCGCCACAGCGTCGTCATACACCTGGCGACTGACCGCCTCGGCCTGCACCAGCGGGCTCAGGCGCTCGGCCTGCACACGCGCACGCGCCAGGGTCGCCTCGGCACGCTGCAAGGCAGCGGCAGCGCTGTCGACTTCAGCCTTGAACGGCGCCGGGTTGATCTGGAACAGCACGGCACCGGCCTCGATCTCGGCGCCCTGCTCAAACAGGCGGCGTTGCACGATGCCACCGATCTGCGCGCGAATCTCGGCGCTGCGCACAGCGGCCACACGCGCCGGCAGATCCTCACTGACCGCCAGTTCCTGCGCCTCAAGTGTCAACACCGACACTTGTAGCGGTGCGCCTGCTTGCGCTTGCTCTGGCGCCGAGTCGCACCCTGCCAGTCCGAGTACGGCAAGCCCTGCGAGCACGATGTCCAGATGCCGTTGTTTGCTGCCCATGACCCACTCCTCGTTACCCACTGCGCTCCGCTGGCCTGATGGCGACCGGGAGCTGATCGAGGCTGCAGTCTGGAACAGCGCTGTTGCGAATGATTCGAGGCTTTGTGGAGAAAGCATGGAGGCCGCGATAACATTCAGCGCCACCGTCTGCGAGCCAGTCCATGTCCGATTCCCACGCACGCACCAGCCCCGCCTCCTCCGCGCCGGCACTGGTGCTGATCGCCGAGGACGAAGCCGAGATCGCCGACATCCTCATCGCCTACCTGCAACGCAGCGGCCTGCGCACCCAGCACGCCAGCGATGGCCAGCAGGCCCTGGCCCTGCACCAGACGCTCAAGCCCGACTTGCTGCTGCTCGACGTGCAGATGCCCGTCGTCGATGGCTGGAAGGTACTCAGCGAAATCCGCTCCCGCGGCGATACCCCGGTGATCATGCTCACCGCCCTAGACCAGGACATCGACAAGCTGATGGGGCTGCGCCTGGGCGCTGACGACTACGTGGTCAAACCCTTCAACCCGGCCGAGGTGGTGGCGCGGGTGCAGGCAGTGCTGCGACGTACACGGGCCAGTGTCCCCACCGCCTCGCAGATGCTGCGCGTCGGCATGTTCCAGATCGATCTGGACAACCATGAGGCCAGCGTCTTTCGTGATGGCCAGGCGCAGACGCTGGAACTGACCCTGACCGAGTTCAAGCTGCTGGCCTGCCTGATGCGCGCGCCGAAACGGGCGTTCAGCCGCGCCGAACTGCTGGAAAGCTGCCTGCCCGAGGGCGACACCCAGGAGCGCACCGTGGACAGCCACGTCAGCAAGCTGCGCAAGAAGCTCGAAGCCCTCGACATCCAGGGCGTGCCGACCAGCGTCTGGGGCGTGGGCTATCGCTTCGGCGCCGAACCATGAAACCGACACCGGGGCTGCGCCGGCAGATCATCCTGTCCCTGGCGGTAATGGCACTGGGGATCATCTTCATCGCGGTGTTCGGTTCCTACGTGTTCTACGCCATCGCCGTGGCCTACATGCCGGGCAGCATCTCCGAAACCTGGATGCCCTCACGGGTGGAGATGATCTGGATCGGTTGCACCATCATCGTAGCCCTGGGCATGGCGGTCTTCGTCGCCGTACGCCTGTCGCGACGGCTGATTTCTCCGCTGAACGCAGTGGCGCACAGCCTGCGCGAAGTGGCTCAAGGCAAGCTCGATGCACGCGCCCCACTGGACGAACAGGCCATGGGCGAAACGGCGCAACTGGTGCGCGACTTCAACGCCATGGCCGAGCGCCTGCAAAGCATGACCCGCGAGCGCGAATTCTGGAACGCCGCCATCGCCCACGAACTGCGCACCCCGGTGACCATCCTGCGTGGTCGCCTGCAAGGCCTGGCCGAAGGCGTGTTCAGCCCCAGCGCCGAGCTGTTCGAAGGCCTGCTGCGCCAGGTCGAAGGCCTCAACCACCTGATCGAAGACCTGCGCGTGCTGAGCCTCAACGACAGCGGCCACCTGGAAGTGCAACGGGTCAGCGTGCGCCTGGCCGATGAGCTGGCCAGCGTGCTACAGGCGTTCGCCACACCGCTGGCGGACAAAGGCTTTCACCTGCAGCGGGAACTGGACGCCGGGCTGCAGGTGGAATGCGATGCCGTGCGCATCCGCCAGGCGCTGATGGCGCTGCTGGAAAACGCCCTGCGCCATGCCGATCCGGGCAACCTGCGAGTGCGTCTGGAGCAGGTCGGCGACGATTGCCAACTGAGCGTGGAGGACGACGGCCCCGGCATCGACAGCGCCCTGGCCGCCGATATCTTCGAAGCCTTTCGCCGTGGCGACCCGTCGCGCTCGCGCAAGAGCGGCGGCAGCGGCCTCGGCCTGGCCGTGGTCAAAGCCATCGCCGAGGCGCATGGCGGGCAGGCGTACTGTCAGGCGTCAGGGAACGGAGGCAGCCGCTTCGTGTTGAGCTGGCCGTTGCAAAGGCCCGAGTAGAAATTGCCGCTCGCGCTCACCACCTCACACGAAAACCGACCGTGGCGCCATAGCCGTAGGAGTCGCTGTTGGCCAGGCTGCGGGTGAAGTTGCCTTCACCGTAGAGCGAGTACTTGCCGCCATCCCAGTCATGCGAACCACCGAAGCCGATGCCGGCCCGCACGCGGTCGTCGCGACTGCGGAACACCTGTTCGTCGACACGCACCGAGGTACCGTCGAGAAACTCGTTGTACAGATTGGCGACGGTGTAGAGACGTGTAGCGTCGAATTGACGCTCCAGGCTGACGCCCACACGCCCTTGCAGGCTGTCATCACGACCGGGGCGAACCGAGGCGCCGAATACATCGCTGAAGCTGTCGAAGCGCACCTTCGAATAGGTCACCTGGGCCTGTGGGGTAATGACCCAGCCGCGCTCCAGGGTGATGCGCTTGCCGCTTTCCAGCGAGAACGCGTAGCCGAAGGCATCGTTGTCGCTGACCAGGCCACGCACCGGACGCGCTGACAGGTCGCTGTCGTACCAGGTCGCCTGCACGGTGCCATCGACATAGAAGCCGTCGTTGCCATACCACGTCAGCGTGGCGCCAAGCCCATAGCCATCGGTGGATATGTCGCCAGAGCCATAGTCACCCGCGCCATAGCGCCACCGGGTGTCAGCGCTGCCGTTGACGTAATGCAAGGAAACGCCGCCAACGAGGTGGCCGCCAGCGTTCTGCAGCAGCAGCGCATCGACACCGATCTGCGTTCTGGTCATGTCGTAGCGATACTCGCTGCCGGAGGTCGAACGCTGCGGATCGACACGGTTGTGCCCGCCTTCCACCCGTATCCAGACGCCACTCGGGGTGGTGAAACGACCACCGGCCTCCTCGGCCGACGACACTGCACTGCCCTCCTCCCACAGGCGATTGCCCACGCGTTGATACAGCGTCGACACGCCATTGAGGCCGAGCAGAATCTGCGGATAGGCCTCGTAGCTGGGCACGCCCGGCTGGTAGAGCGGCGTGCCGGGCGGTGCGGAGGTGTTCTGAATGACCGAGCGCAGGTACCAGTCGCCATCCAGGGGCGTGGATACACCGCCCTGATACAGGCGATAGGCGTAGGCCCCGGCCACCACCGCCGGGTCGCCTTCGTAGGTCGTGCTGCTCGCCAGGGTGAATACGCCGTTGGATGCGCCACCGACCTCGATGATCCTGATCCCTTCGGTGGTCTGTGCACCGGTACCACCAACGTTGATGACGGTGATGGGTGTGCTGCCGGAGGTGGAGCCGGTGATCACCAGACGGTCGGTCGGCGAACTGTCGTCGCCCAGCTGGGTGCGGATTTCGATGCTGCCACCGGCTGGCGTGTAATCCCCGGCAATCGTCAGCGTCCCCAGGCTGCCTGGTTGCCCCGGAGCGATCACCCCGCGGTTGGTGGTGATGCCGACCTGGCCAATACCGGTAAGACGCGCCCCTGCCAGCACATCCATGGTGCCGCCAAGAGTGCCATCGACCTGCAGGGTGCCTGCCTGGGCCAACACATCACCGGTAAAGGTGGCGCTGTTGCCAGTGAGAGTCAGCGTGCCCGTGCCCAGCTTGTTGAAAGTCGAGGTGCCGGAAAAGGCCGTGTCGATGCCAATGTCATAGCTGTTGCTATCGATCCAGGCGCCTTCCGCGCCGACGGCCAATACCGCCGTGAAGTTTCTCAGAAAGTCGCTCTCGTTGCGGTTGGCGCGCAAAATCCCGCCATCGAGATCGAGGTCGACCGTGCCCAGCCCGGCGATCACTGCTCCGGTTTCAAGAACACCACGCCCGGCGGCGCTGCCGTTGAGCTGCAGCGTGCCACTGCTGGTGGCGGTATCGGCGATATGCACGTTGTCGGCGATCTGCACCAGGCCGCCGCTGTCGATCGAAATAGAGCCACTGCCCTCGACGCCCACCCGCAGGTCGTCGGTCGCGCTCAGCGTCGAGACATCGCCCGTGGTGCTCGATACGCTCACCGTGCCGTCACTGCCAGCGTAATAGCCAATATAAATGGTCGCAGCGCCACCGCCGGCCTGCTCGGTACTGACCGCGGCACCGTCCTCGACCTGCAGCAGACCCGTGCCCTCGAAACCGACATAGATGTTGTCGAGCGGCGCCCAACTCGACCCAAGACCGTTGACGGTGACACGGCCATCGCCACCAGCAATGACACCGATCACCCCCTGCTGGCTGCGCACCACGCCGCCATCGTTGATATCCAGCGTGCCAACGCCACCGACACCGATCTGAAAACTGGGGCTGGGATTCGCAGCCGACCTGGCGTCCCACAAGGAGCCGGCCCCCGAGACCGTGACGTTGCCGGTACTGCCAACCTCTCGACCGACCGAAACGCCGCCATCGCTACTCACCACGCCACCATCGAGGATATCCAGCCGGCCAGTGCTGCCCGTCTCGACGCCGATATAGGTCTCACCGTCTATCGTCCAGGTGGAAGCATTGCCTGCACCGTCCGCCCCCTGGACGGTCACCGTGCCGCTGTCGAAGTTGCCGATATAGGCATCTACGGTACCGCTGACGGTTCCACCGGCATCGATAAGCAAGGTTCCAGCAGCACCATCACCCACGACAAGATCGCCGCCAACGACCCAGTCAGTGCCAGGCGGCGGCGTGGGGTTCACGTCACCCGTGAAGGTCACTTGCGCACTCGCCAGCCGGGCACTGTCTGCGCCCCAGATACAGGCGGCAATCGCGGCGGAGAGAATCAGGGAGTGGCGAAGCGGGAACGCTGCAGCGCTGTACTTCATGGCGCAATTTCCTTATGTCGTTATAAGTCGTCCACCCGGTTCGCCTGGCAGCATCTGGGCTCACTGTGTAACGCGGCTGAATCAGCTGTAGGTTTTATAGAACATCATTCCTTGTATCGCGAACTGGCTGATGCCAATCGGTCATAGTTCCCTCAGCGATTGCGGCATATTCATCCGACCCAGCACACCCTGGCGAAAACCCGGATAATGGCGGCCATTTTGTTTCGCTCGCTGGTACTGCCCAATGGAAATCAAGGTCAACTTTCTCGACAACCTGCGCCTTGAGGCCAAGTTCGACGACTTCACGGTGATCGCCGATCAGCCGATCCGCTACAAGGGCGACGGCTCGGCGCCGGGGCCGTTCGACTATTTCCTGGCCTCCTCGGCGCTGTGCGCGGCGTACTTCGTCAAGCTGTACTGCCAGACGCGGGACATCCCCACCGAGAACATCCGCCTGTCACAGAACAACATCGTCGATCCGGAAAACCGCTACGCACAGATCTTCAAGATCCAGGTCGAGCTGCCGGCGGACATTTCCGAGAAGGATCGCCTGGGGATTCTGCGCTCCATCGACCGCTGCACCGTGAAAAAGGTGGTGCAGCAGGGCCCCGAGTTCATCATCGAGGAAGTGGAAAACCTCGACGCCGATGCCCAGGCGCTGCTGATGCCGGTGTCCGATACCACCACCTACATCCCGGGCAAGGACCTGCCGCTGGAGCAGACCATCGCCAGCATGTCGGGCATCCTCGCGGATCTCGGGATGAAGATCGAAATCGCCTCCTGGCGCAACATCGTGCCCAACGTCTGGTCGCTGCATATCCGCGACGCGCAGTCGAACCTGTGCTTCACCAACGGCAAGGGATCGACCAAGGAGAGCGCCCTGGCCTCGGCCCTGGGCGAGTTCATCGAGCGGCTGAACTGCAACTTCTTCTACAACGACCAGTTCTGGGGCGAGGACATCGCCGCTGCCGAGTTCGTCCATTACCCCAACGAGCGCTGGTTCAAGCCGGGCCCGAAGGACGCGCTGCCCGAGGAAATCCTCGACGCGCACTGCCTGGCCATCTACAACCCGGATGGCGAGCTGCGCGGCTCGCACCTGTACGACACCAACTCGGGCAACACCCTGCGCGGTATCTGTTCGCTGCCCTTCGTGCGCCAGGGCGATGGCGAGACGGTGTATTTCCCGTCCAACCTGATCGAGAACCTGTACCTGTCCAACGGCATGAGCGCCGGCAACACCCTGGCCGAAGCCCAGGTGCAGTGCCTGTCGGAGATCTTCGAGCGCGCGGTGAAACGCGAAATCCTCGAAGGCGAGCTGTGCCTGCCGGACGTGCCGCAAGAGGTGCTGGCCAAGTACCCGGGCATCGTCGCCGGTATCCAGGGTCTGGAGGAGCAAGGCTTCCCGGTGCTGGTCAAGGATGCCTCCCTCGGCGGTGAATTCCCGGTGATGTGCGTGACCCTGATGAACCCGCGCACCGGCGGCGTGTTCGCCTCCTTCGGCGCCCATCCGAGCCTGGAAGTGGCGCTGGAACGCAGCCTCACCGAGCTGCTGCAGGGCCGCAGCTTCGAGGGCCTCAACGACCTGCCGCAGCCGACCTTCGACAGCCTGGCGCTGACCGAGCCGAACAACTTCGTCGAGCACTTCATCGACTCCAGCGGCGTGGTGTCGTGGCGCTTCTTCGGCGCCACGCCGGACTTCGAATTCGTCGAGTGGGATTTCTCCGGCGAAGGCAGCGACTCCAACGAGCAGGAAGCCGCGACCCTGTTCGCCATCCTCGAGGACATGGGCAAGGAGGTCTACGTGGCCACCTACGACGACCTCGGCGCCAACGCCTGCCGCATCCTCGTGCCCGGCTACTCGGAGATCTATCCGGTCGAAGACTTGGTCTGGGACAACACCAACAAGGCGCTGCTGTTTCGCAAGGACATCCTCAACCTGCACGCCCTCAGCGACCGCGAACTCAAGTCGCTGCTGCGCAACCTCAACAACACCGAGGTCGACGACTACACCGACATCACCACGCTGATCGGCGTCGAGTTCGACGACAACACGGTGTGGGGCCAGCTGACCATCCTCGAACTGAAACTGCTGATCAACCTGGCGCTGAAGAAATACGACGACGCCAAGGAGCTGGTCGAGGCCTTCCTGCAGTACAACGACAACACCGTCGAGCGTGGCCTGTTCTACCAGGCAGTGAATGCCGTGCTGGAAGTACAGCTGGACGACGAGCTGGAGCTGGCCAACTTCGAGCACAACTTCCGCCGCATGTTCGGCAGCGAGCGCTTCGATGCCGCAATCGGCTCGGTGGACGGTAGCGTGCGCTTCTTTGGCCTGACGCCGACCAGCATGAAGCTGGAAGGGCTGGACAAACACCTGCGCCTGATCGACAGCTACAAGAAGCTGCACGCCGCACGCGCCAGGGCGGCGGGGTTGGCCGGCTGAACATGGCCAGCGAGCGCCCAGTCCAGAGGGTCGCAGCGCTGATGCTGGCGGCCGGCTACAGCCGCCGCTTCGGCGCCGACAAACGCCGGCTGGAGCTCGCCGACGGTCGCTCGTTGCTCGCCGCCAGCCTGGCCCTGCCCTGCTCGATGCTGGAAGAAATCTGGCTGGTGCTGCGCCCGGACGAAGCAGGTGGGGAGCTGGGTCTGCCGCCGGCTGTCAGCCTGATCCAGCATCCGGCAACGGTCCTAGGTATGGGCCACAGCCTGGCCGCCGGCGCCGAGCGGTTGCTGGCCGAATCGCGCGCTGATGCCGTGGCGATCTTTCTCGCCGATATGCCGCTGATTCGCCGGAACAGCCTGGAAACGCTGCTCACGCATGCCCGTGCAAACAACATCGTGCTGCCCAGCTACCAGGACAAGCGCGGCCATCCGGTACTGTTCGGCCGCGATTTCTGGCCGCAGCTCGCAACACTGAGCGGCGATGCCGGCGCCAAGCCGGTGCTTCAGCAGAACCCCGAGGCCGTGCGTATCGTCGAGCTGGACGATCCCGGCATCCTGCAGGACATCGATACCCGGGAAGACTGGCAACGTCTCGCCACGCACTGAGCCCTCAATGCGGCTCCTTGCGGTACTCGCTGCCCAACTCGCGGGCCAGGGCGATGAAGTTGGCCACCTGCGGTGACTGGTGCAACTCGCGGCAAACCAGGGTGATCGGCGCAACCAGACGCGGCTTGGCATCACGAATCGAACGGTAGGCCACGCTGTGCTCATGGAAGCCGCGCATCGACGCAGGCACCACGGATACCCCGGCGCCGGCGGCCACCAGGCTGACGTTGGTCAGCATGCGCTCCACCTCGAACGCCACATGCGGCTCGAACCCGGCATTGCGGCAGGCCTGCAGGAAATTGGCGTACATGCCCGGCGCACCGGGGCGGCGCACCAGGATCAACGGCTCGTCCGCCAGATCCTTCAGTGAAACGGCGCCATTGCCCTGCAACAGCCGATGTCCGACCGGCAGCGTGAGCACCAATTCTTCATTGAGCAGGCGGTGATAGGCGACGCCCTGCGGGTTGCCCACAGGCGCGCGCAGGATGCCGACATCCACATCGCCGCCGCTGACATCATCGGTCAGCTCCTGCGCATTGCCCTCGTTGAGGCCGATGTCCACTCCCGGATACAGATCCCGATAGCGCCGGATGATCCGTGGAATCAGCGGATGCGAGGCCGCCGAACTGGTGAAGCCGACACTCAGCCGCCCCTCGATGCCTTTGGCCGTACGCGCCGCCTTCAATGCGCCCTGCGAGACCCGCTGGAGAATGTCTCGCGCCTCGCGCAGGAACACTTCGCCGCCGACGGTCAGATCGACGCCCTTGGCATGGCGGATGAACAGATCGAAGCCGAGTTCCTGTTCCAGTGCCCGGATCTGCTGGCTCAACGGCGGCTGCTGCATGTTCAGGCGGGCCGCAGCGCGGGTGAAGTGCTTTTCTTCGGCAACCATGACGAAGTAGCGCAGATGACGAAGTTCCATGCAGCCCCTTGGGGAGGTTTAGAAGGCTGGCACACGATACCGAATCCACGTGCCGATGCGGTAGGATGAACGCTTACGTGCGGCCCCGACGCCGCGACGACGAACAAGAATAAAACAGGCTCCGATGATCTTCAGGCATTCTCGAACAGGCATTGTCCTGCTTCTGCTGGCGCTCGTTCTCGGCGCTCTGCTGGGTGTCTGGTGGCCCGACCTGGCGGTGGAGATGAAGCCGCTCAGCGACCTGTTCATCTCCGCCATCGGTCTGTGCGCGCCGGTGGTGATGTTCGTCCTGGTGTGCTCCAGCGTCGCTGCGCTCAGCGACTACCGCGCCACCGCGCGCCTGGGTCTCAAGGCCGTCGGCTACTGGCAACTGATGTCGCTGCTGTCGCTGCTGACCGGCTTGCTGGTCGCCCTGCTGCTGCACCCTGGCGGCGGTCTGCAGCACATGGGCAGCGACTGGAACACCCTGCAGTCGGCAAACGATGGCCCACTCTTCTCGCGTATTCCAGGCTTGCTGCTCGACTCGCTGGAGCAAAGCTTCGTCCTCAAGGTTCTGCTCGCCGCGGTCATCTGCGGCCTGCTGCTCGGCCGCAGTGGTGCGCTCGGCCAACGCCTGACGCAGCATCTCGACCAGGCGGTGAAAGGCGTCTTTCGCGCCATGCAGGTAATCGTCAGCTTCGCACCGCTGGCGGCTTTCGGTGCCATTGCCTTCATCATCGGCAAATACGGCCTGGAAGCCGCGGTGCCACTGGCCAAATTCGTCGTGGCGGCCTATGCAGCCTGCCTCGTCTATCTGCTGCTGGTGCCGGCCATCGCCCTGCGTCTGGCGGGTTGTCGGCTTTGGCGCCTGGTCGGCTACGTCAAGGAGGAACTGCTGCTGATAGCCGCCACTGGCTCGTCGGTCGCTGCCCTGCCCCGTCTGATCGATAAACTGGAAGCGGCCGGTTGCGACAGCCAGACCGTACGCCTGACGCTTACCGCTGGCTACAGCTTCAACCTCAATGGCTCGAACCTGTACCTGGCCGTGGCCATCGTGTTTCTCGCCCAACTGGCTCACGTCGAACTGGATGCCCTGCAACTGGGCACCATCCTGCTGGTCAGTCTGCTGACCTCGCTCGGCTCGACAAGCGTGGCCGGCTCAGCCTTCGTCACGCTCACCGCAACGCTCAGCGTGCTGAATATCCTGCCGCTGGAGAGCATCGGCATCCTGATCGGGGTGGAACGTCTGATGAAATGCCGCTCGGTGACCAACGTGCTCGGCAATTGTGTGGCCTGTGTGGTCATCGCCCAGTGGGATGGCAAGGTGGACAAGCAGAAGCTGCGAGAAATGCTGGGCTGACGTCAGCGGCGAGCCAGCTGCGCCCTCACATGCCGAATACGAAAAGAAGTGGCTACCTGTGGGCGCAAGCCATGCCGCTCCACCAGATCGGCCGTCGTGCCACGACCGACGAAAACCACCTCCTGCAATTGCGGAAAATGGCTGGTGCGCCCCAGGTAGCCCAGTAAAGCGTCTAGAACCGTGAATGCCGACAGCCCGCGCCGCCCTTCGCTGGACGCCTCACCGTCGACCCAGGCCTGCTCGCTGTGCCAAGCGGGCAGATCCGTAGGCTGATTGCGGCCATCGACGACGCTGAACTGCGGCACGAGCACCAGTGTGCCGTCATGCGTATCGAGTAACGCCTCGCTGGAGTTCGAGTCGTCTTCAATGCGCACGACCACACGCCGGATGTCTCGCGGCAGGTTGTACAGGTCGGCGTTGGCTGCAAGCGGAAGGGCGAAATTGCCGGCGGCATCATTGAGTCGCAGCAACTGCACCCTGCCATCGACAGGTGTGGCGGATTCCGCTCGGCGCGCCGCCGTCTCGCTGAAGACCATGTTGGCCAGGACGACCGAACAGAGCAGCAGGACGTAGCGGCGCGGATGTTCCATGGTTCACGCTCCTGACGAAAATGAGCGACGAGGCTGGGAAAACCTCGCCACCCGAAATCAGCGGGAAGCTGGCAGGAGCTTGGCGAAGGCCTTGTCCAACGCTTCGTCCGCTTGGATCAGATGCTGACGACGCTCGTTCATCCAGCGCTCGTCCGCCTGCAGGCGCTTGCCCGCCTCGGCCAGCATGCGCTTGACCTCGGCAGGCTGCGGGCCGCCGGTGCCCTGGCGCGTCTCGACCATGGTGCGCGGCGACAGGGTGGCGCGGAAGGCGCTCTCGCTCAGTGGCAGGCGCTGATCCTTCCAGTTGTATTTCTGCGCAGCCTTGGTGAAGAGCTTCTGCGCGTCGGCGTAAGGGAACTCCTTGGGCAGCAAGCCTTGGTCACGCGCCTGCCCGACGATCAGCGAAGCGAAGCTGTGGCCGATGCGGAACGGCACCTTGTGCTCGCGCTCCAGCGTATCGGCCAGCTCCATCGAGGTCGTCCAGTCGGCGTCGAGTTCCTCCATGGCCCGCTCGGGGTTGATCACCAGCGCATCGAGCACCAGGTTCAGGCGCTCGAACATGTCGGCAGCCGAGCCGAACAGGCCAAGGTCGTCGAACGCCGCCTTGTAGTCGGTCATGCCGGTGGTGACGTTATGCGCGCGAATGGTGGTGGCACCAGCCAGGCCCACCACATCGGACGCCGACTCACGGGTGCGCATCAGCAGGCCGGGATTGCGTTTCTGCGGCATGGCGCTGCTGGTGTAGGTCGAACCTTCCTCGAGCAGCAGCCAGGGACGGGTCTGGTGGTACTGGGTGTGGATATCGCCGATCAACGCACCGACGCGGATGGCCGATGACGAAGCGATGCCCGCCGCCTCCAGCGGAATGTCGAAGGTCGATACCTGGCTGGAATCCAGCGAGTTCTCACGCACGCCATCGAAGCCCAGCAGCGTGGCCAGCCGTTCGCGATTCAGCGGCCAGCCGGAGTTGGCCAGCACCGCGGTTCCCATCGGGCTGAGGTTCAGGCGCGCATAGAGTTCATGAATGCGCTGCGCATCGCGCTCGAAGGCAGCTTCGAATGCCAGCAGGTAGTGCGCATAGCTGATCGGCATGGCCTGCACACCGTTGGTGTAAGCCGGGATCAGGGTGTCGACGTTGTCGCCGGCGATCTTCAGCAGGCGCGCGCGCGACGAATTGAGCGCATCGCTGTAATCCAGCACCTGGGCACGCAACACGGCCAGGCGATAGGTGGCGTACATGTCCTGGCGGCTGCGCCCGGAGTGAATCAGCGAGGCTTCAGGGCCGATCTTGTCGATCATGATCTGTTCGACCTGCAGCACGTCGCTGGGACGTTTGCCGCCCGCCTGGGCGGCCTGATCGACCACGTGTTGCACACCGCCGGCGATACGT
This sequence comes from Pseudomonas berkeleyensis, assembly GCF_014109765.1. Classification (NCBI taxonomy): domain Bacteria; kingdom Pseudomonadati; phylum Pseudomonadota; class Gammaproteobacteria; order Pseudomonadales; family Pseudomonadaceae; genus Pseudomonas; species Pseudomonas berkeleyensis. Next base: position 1,436,100 of record NZ_CP059139.1, on the reverse strand, counting down.
CGCCCCTGCGGCGAGGAGACGATGCCCTCCTCGGTCAGCATGACGATCGAGGCCTTGTTGATGCGGTTCAACCAGGAGAACTGGCTTTCGTAGGCGCCTCCCTTGAGCGCCGACTTGTCCACAGTCGCGCCGATCTTGCGCGCCTGCTCGGCGCATTCTGCCGTGGTACGGCAAGGCAGTTCGGCCGTATTGGCCGCCATGGCACCGGAAGAGGCAAACAGCGCATAGACGACAGCCAGGTGAAGCAGGGTCTTTCTTGTTCTCATGGTTTCAGTTCCGCTCGGTATCAGTGAGGGCTCGGCTGCCGTGCAGTGGAGCAGCCCTGCCGATGCTAGCGGCATGCATGAGAGATATGAAATATATTAAAAATATCCAGTCAATATCTAAAAAGTACCAACAAGATCTTATCGGGTGCCACCTCCCGTAGGGTGCGCCGTGCGCACCGAACGAACCGCAAGCATCGAGATTGCCCCCAACGATTGGTGCGCATGGCGCACCCTGCTTGTGCTACGCCCAGCCTATGCAGCATCCACCAATCAATATCAAAAAAGTATTGAATGGCTATTTTCAAGATATTTTATCTAGCAAAAAACCGCTGTTAGCATCGTCGCCATAACTCCAATCAACCAGGTCGACCTGCGCTGCCAACCAGCGGGTACGACTTAGCGACATGCCAGCGTCTTGTGTGGTGTGCCGCGCGCTCTGCCGAGGTGGAATATGCCGTACGACGTTCTCTGGCCCCTGGGTTCTCTGCTCAAGCAAGGCCCGAACCTCCGCAGACAGGCCGTCCTGGCCATCGCCCTGCTGACCAGCGCCTTGTACTGCGGCCTCGCCAACGCCAACCCGCAACTGCTGCGCCTGGGCCAGAACGAGCCCTACAACTTCCTCGCCTTCGCCAATACCGACCTGAATAGCGCCAGCCCGACCTCGCGTGCCGTGGTGGTGGTTCACGGTGTGCGTCGTAACGCCGACGACTACTACCAATACGGCCAGAGCCTGCTGAAGAAAGCCGGATTCGACGCCAACGACACCCTGCTGCTGTCATTGAATTTCCTCACCGCCGAGGACAGCCGCGCCGGTAGCGACATGCCGCTATGGGCACGTGACAAATGGATGCACGGCACAGCATCGAGTAAAGGTCGCCGCGGTATCGACGCCTTCGCCGTACTGGATGATCTGCTGCTGTATCTGGCAGACCGGCAGCGTTTTCCCGCCATGCAGGAGATCGTGCTGATCGGCCACTCCGCCGGTGGCCAGCTGATGCAGCGCTACAGCATCCTCGGCGATGGTGACGAGCGCCTCGCCACTACCGGAATCAAGGTTCGCTACGTCATTTCCGCTCCGTCTTCCTATGTCTACATCGAAGACAGCCGCCTGCAGGATGGTTCGTTCAAGCCTGTGCGCACAGTCATGTGCCCGAGCTTCAGCCGCTATCGCTATGGCCTGGATCGCGCGCCCTTCTATCTGACCCGGCAGAACCTCGGCGCCGAGCAGCTGTTTCGCCGTTACGCCGCTCGCGACGTGACCTTCATGGTCGGTGAGCGCGACAACGACCCGTGGCACCGCGTACTGGATCGCACCTGCGGCGCCAACATGCAGGGCGCACATCGGGTCGAGCGCCAGCTCAATTACCTGCGCTACGAGGCCTTCCTTTCCAGCAAGTGGGGGGTGCCGATCCATCACCCACAGATCACGGTCGCCGGTATCGGCCACAACGCGGCCCGTTTGCTGGCCACGGAAATCGTCGCCGACACGCTGTTCCCGAAACGCTGATACCTCGTCTGCCCGACTCACAAAAACAACAACGAGCTTGCCATGACTTCGACCTTCACCTCCGCCCAGGTACGCCGGGTGCTGCACCCGCGCAATCTGACCCTGCTGGCCGCGGCGATCCTCGCTGCCCAGGCTCAAGCCGAACCCCTGCCCTCCGCCGGCACGCTGTTCGACAACAACCGCGACATTCTGCGCCCGGCCGAACGCGCCCAGGATGCGCCGCGTGGCAATGTGCGCATCGAAGCTCAGGATGACCGCAGCCAGGCTGCAAACCCGGCCGAGCAGGCCTCTGCCGCCTTTCGCGTGAATGCGTTCAAGCTCACCGGTAACCGTGAGATCAGTGAGTCGCGCCTGCTGCAGGAGCTTGCCCCCTATGCCGGTCGAGAGCTGAATCTCGCCGGCCTGCGTGAGGCGGCTGGGCGCGTCACCGAGCTGTATCGCAGCCGTGGCTATCTGGTCGCCCGCGCCTATCTGCCCGCCCAGGAAATCAGCGAGGGCGTGGTTACCATCGGCGTGCAGGAAGGTCGCGTCGGCACCGTGCGCGCCGAACCCGAGCCCAACGTGCGCCTGCGTCCAGGCATGCAACAGAGCTTTGTCGACGCCATTCCCAGCGGCAGCGTGATCCGCGAGGCCGATCTGGAGCGCGTGCTGCTGCGCCTGTCCGATATCGCCGGGGTTTCGGTGCGCGCCGTGCTGCAACCGTCGCGCGAGCCGGGCGCATCCGACATCGTCCTCAAGCTCAGCGAGATGACTGCCTGGACGGGCCGCGTCAGCTTCGACAACCACGGCAACTACTACACCGGCTCCAACCGGGTCACCAGCAACGTCAGCCTCAACGACGCCTTCGGCTTCGGCGAAAGCCTGTTCTTCAATGGCCAGAACAGTTTCGAAGGCCTGGAGATTCGCGGCCTCGGTTATCGCCAGCCGCTGGGCGCCAGTGGTGTCACCCTGGGCGCCAACTACGCGGAGATGGAATACGCCATCGGCAAGAGCCTGAAGACCGCTGACGCCAGCGGTACCGCCATCGTTTCTTCGGTGTTTCTCGACAGCTCGCTGCTGCGTAGCCGCGATGCCAACATCTCGTTCAACCTGGCCGAAGAGCATCGTCATTTCGAGGACGAAGCCGGCGCCTTCGCGGTGAAGAAATCCGCCGTGTTCCGCAGTGCCACGCTTTATGGCGACTGGCGTGACGACTGGGCCGGCAGCAACCGCTGGAGCCTGGCCTATGGCATCGGCAAGCTGAACAAGGACACCCCGCTCGATGAAGCCCTCGACCAACTGACCGCCAATGCCGCCGGCCGTTATCGCAAGGCCAACCTGGCATTCAGCCGCTTGCAGGAGCTGGGCGGTGGCTACTCACTGTTCGCCTCTCTCAGCGGCCAGTGGGCGGACAAGAACCTCGATGCCTCGGAGAAATTCAGCCTCGGCGGCCCCAATGGCGTGCGCGCCTATCCGGTCGGCGAAGCCGCAGGCGATGAAGGCCTGCTCGGTCGCCTGGAGCTGCGCAAATACCTCGGCCGCTATTATGGTGCCATTGCCGAAGCCACCCTGTTCGCCGATGGCGGCCGGGTGCGGGTGAACAAGAACCCCTGGGACGACAGCGAGAATCACCTGACCCGCTACGGCTACGGTGTGGGCCTGAACGTCTATCACCGCGACCTGGTGATGAATGCCAGCCTGGCCTTCTCGCCAGGCGACGACCCGATCAGCGACGAGCGCGACAACAAGCGCTTCTGGCTATCGGTCACCGGCACACCACAGGCCTTCGCCGGCCTGGCCAAGGACGTCGGCAGCCGCGAGGACTTCCGTAGCAAGACCACCGAGCTGGTGCTATACGGATCGCTCGGCCTGGTGCCGGAATACATCGACCGCCGTGACTCCTCCCGTGCCTCCCCGGCTGACCAGAGCAAGCTGGCCACGGCCAATGGCCGCAACATGTCCAGCTACTGGCGTGCTCGCGACAACGTCTCCTACATCGGTGCCCACGCTGGCATCCCGATCAACGACGACACGCGTTTTCTGTGGCAGCTGGAATACGGCATCTCGGTGAACTACACCCTGAGCGGCGACGACAGCGCTCCGCTGTCGATCTCGCCCAACACGCGCCTACGCAACTCCGGCGTAGCGCTCGATGACGATCGCTTCGGCACCCTGCTCTACGGCGTCTGGGACATGCCGCTGAAGGAGAGCACCACCAGCCTCGACCCGTTCTTCGGCAAGACCAGCGCGGCCTACTACAACATCATCGGCTCGCCCGGTTTCAACAGCAGCCTGGCCAGCAACGTGTCCGGCCCGCTCAGCCAGGCCGACGAAAGCGTCAACTCCGATGCCGCCTTCAACCGTCGCCAGTCCGGCGTGGTCGCCTGGTGGTCACCGGAGTGGCACGGCCTGCAGGTCAAACTGGCTTACTCCAACAACGGCATGCGAGCAGCAGAAGACGTCGACCGGGGCTACATCTACGGTGGCAGCGTCACCTACAAGAACGGCGGCTTCACCGCGGTCGCCGCCGCCGAACGCCACGTCAACTACTTCGGTATCGCCAACCTGGGGCGTAACGCCCGCGGCGTGGGCAGCAACACCCACGTCACCGAGGGCACGTCGTCGAACGACTACAGTTTCCGCTTCGGCCTGGGTTACCGCTTCGGCAACACCCAGCTGTCGCTGGTGGCTGACGAGCTCTACTACTCCGAAGACGACGTGATCAACAACAGCGTCAGCTTCAGCGACCTCTCCGAATACCGCCGCCGCGCCTACATGCTCGGCGTCAGCCACCGCATCGGCGCCTGGCGCCTGCGCGCCAGCTATGCCCGCGCACTGTCTGGCGAGTGTTCGATGATCTCCGCCAGCGGGATCGAGTGCGACACCAGTGGCATGGGTGCGCGCCAGTACGCCCTGGGCGTCGGCTATCGTTTCACCCGCAACACCGAGGTGTTCGCCCACTACGTGCTACTGAAGAACACCTCGCTTTCGAACTACAACTTCGCCGTGGCCGGCGCTTACGCTGCCAGCGGCTACTCGCCAGGAGTAGGCACCACCATCAACGCCATCGGCACCGGCTTCAACTATTCGTTCTGAGGAGATGACCGTGAACAATAAAAACGCCCGTCGCGGCCGTCGTCCGCAACTGCCTTCTCTCAAGCCGCTGAGCTACGCCGTGCTGTGCGTGATGCACGGCCTGATGCCGCTGCACGCCATGGCGCTGGACAACAACGCCCTGCCCAGCAACGGCCAGATCACCGCTGGTAGCGGCAGCATCAGCCAGTCCGGAAATGTGCTGGATGTGAACCAGAACAGCCAGAAGCTGATCGCCACCTGGGACACCTTCAATGTCGGCCGTGATGCCACGGTGAATTTTCACCAGCCGGGCGCCTCGTCGGTGGCGCTCAACCGCGTGCTGTCCAGCGACGCCTCGCAGATCATGGGTCAGATCAATGCCAACGGTCAGGTCTATCTGATCAACCCTACTGGTGTGCTGTTCGGCAGCAGCGCCGCGGTCAACGTCGGCGGACTGGTGGCCAGTGCCCTGGACATCGCCGATAACGATTTCATGGCCGGGCGCCTGCAGTTCGATGGCAAGGGCGCAGGCGGTGCGGTGATCAACCAAGGCACCATCCGTGCGGCAGATGGAGGCAGCGTCGCCCTGCTCGGCGCCCAGGTACGCAACGAAGGTACCGTGGTCGCGAAGATGGGCTCGGTGGTGCTCGGCGGCGGCGAGAAAATCACCCTCGACTACCACGGCGACGGCCTGATCAACATGCAGGTCGACGAGGCCGTCATCGATGCCAGCGTGGTCAACCAGGGCCTGCTGCAAGCCAACGGCGGCACCGTGATCATGAGCGCCCGCGCCAGCGACGCCATGCTCAGCAAGGTGGTCAACAACGAAGGCGTGATCGAGGCCAGCAGCCTGCAGCAACGCAATGGCCGTATCGTCCTCGACGGCGGCGACAGCGGCGTGGTGGCCAGCAGCGGCGTGCTCGACGTCTCCGGCCGCAATGCCGGCGAACGCGGCGGCGAAGTGACCATGACCGGCGAATACGTCGGCCTGTTCGACGATGCGCGTATCGACGCAAGCGGCGATGCCGGCGGCGGCACCGTGCTGCTCGGCGGCGACTACCAGGGCACTGGCCCGTTGCAGCACGCCAGTGCCACCCATATGGGCAAGGACGCGCGCATCGAGGCCGACGCGCTCAACAGTGGCGATGGCGGCAAGGTCATTCTCTGGGCCACCGACAGCACTCAGTTCCACGGCAATATCAGCGTCATCGGCGGTGGCGAAGGCGGTAATGGCGGGTTCGTGGAAACCTCAGCTCATGCCCTGGATGCCACCGGCCGCGTCAACCTCAGCGCCGCTTCCGGCAAGGGCGGCACCTGGCTGCTCGACCCGTACAACATCAATATCACCAGCGGCGCCAGCTCCGGCACCTCCAGCGAAAGCCCGTTTACCCCCAACGCCGGCGGCAGCTCGACGCTCAGCTCGGCCACGCTCAATGCGTCCCTGAGCGAGGGTGCCAACATCATCGTGCAGACCTCGTCCGGCCCAGGCACTTCCGGCGACATCAACGTGTTGGACAACGTCCAGGCGCAGGGCAACGCCAGCCTGACGCTGATCGCCCACCGTAACGTCAACATGACCGGCACCAGCATCACCCACGCCGATGGCGCGACGCTGAACGTGTCGCTGCTGTCGAACTTCAATAACAGCGGCAACGGCTCGGTGGCGCTGAACAACGCGACCATCCGCACCAACGGTGGCGACCTGACCATCAGCGGCGCGGTCGACCCGAGCGGCTCGTTCGCCAGCACCAACGTCAGCAGCGGCACCGGGGTGTTGATCCGCTCCAGCCTGATCGACACCAACGGCGGCGACGTCACCATTCGCGGCGCCACCTCTGCCAGCCTCGCTGCCGGCTCCAGCGCTACCGCGATGAACATCTCCGCCAGCACCATCGATGCAGGCGGCGGCGATATCAACATCACCGCCGTGCAGGCCAGCAGCAGCGGCACCGGTGATGCGTTCATCCTGCATGGCGGCAGCAACCTGCTGACCGAGGGCGCTGGCTCCATCGACATCAGCGCCGACAACCTGGGTTCGGGCAACGGCACGCGTCTGTTCAGCACCAGCAACACCATCGCTGCCAGCGGCTCGGGCAACGTCACCCTCAGTGGCAATGCCGTCTCCGGCTTCGGCGTGCTGATCTGCTCCACCGGCAGCAGCTCGACGCAGAACATCGGTGTCGGCAGCGGCACCCTGACGGTCAAAGCCAACAGCCAGAGTGGCCGCGCGCTGTACCTGGCGGCCGCAGGCGATGGTGCGATCAACCTGACCGCCAGTGCCTCCGGCAGGATCGTGCTGGCCGGCGACAGTGGCGGCAGCTATGGCACGGTACTCAACGTCACCGGTGCCGGGGCCTCGATCAACCTGCTCAGCGACGGCGACATCACCGTCGAAGGCAACAGCTCCGGCGGCACCACGCCTTCGCTGGGCCTGATCACCGCCGGCAGTGGCAGCAACATCAACATCGCCAGTACTGCCGGCAATGTGCGCCTGGCCGCCGACAACAGCGTGATCAACACCGGCAGCGGCTCGTTCCGCGCATTGTTCCTGGATGCCAGCGGCAGCAACTCCGCGATTCGCGTCGGCACCCAGAGCGGCAACCTGACGCTGGAAGGCAACAGCATCTCCGGTCGTGGCGTCGACCTCGCGCCCTCCGGCAGCGGCGCCGCCATCGAGCTGTCGACCACCACTGGCGACATCCAGATCAACGGCAACAGCACCAGCAGCTTCGGTGGCTACGGCATCTTCCTCAACTCCAGCGGCAGCTCGCAGGGCGTCAGCATCACCACCCAGACCGGCGACATCACCCTGCGTGGTGACAGCGTGGGCACCTCCGACGCCATCGCCCTCGGCGGCAGCGGCCAGGCCTCGACCAACCGCATCGCCTCGCAGGGCGGCAACATCCTGCTCGACGGCCACTTCCACTCGCCTGACACCAGCGAGCTGGATCACGGCATCGCCCTGCTCAGCGTGACCAACATCATCCAGACCACCGGTAATGGCAACGTCACCCTGATCGGCCGCTCGACCGGCTCGGGCGATGGCGTGGACTTCTACAGCAACGGCAACAACCTGCTCAGCGTGGAGAACGGCAAACTCAGCATCACTGGCCAGGCCGACAATGCCAACGGCCTCAGCGTGCTCACCGGGCAAACCGAATTGCGTGCCACCGGCAGCGGCTCGATCAGCCTCGACGGCTATTCGCGAACGGGCAACGGCATCCATTTCTACCCGTCCAGCAATGGCAGCTCGGTGACCATCGCCAGCAACAGCGGTGACATCAGCCTCAACGGTCGCACTGACGGCGGCAGCGAGGCCAGCGGGGTGTTCATACGCAGCGGCTCGAACAGCATCTCGCTGAGTTCGGCCAGTGGTGATATCAAGGTCAGTGGTCGTGGTGAAAATGGCGCCAGTGGCATCACCTTCAACGGCACCAGCAGCGGCAGCAACAGCCTGCTGACCGGCGCTGGCGGCAACCTGACCCTGGAAGCCTTCAGCCGCGGCGGCACGGCGCTGAACTTCGTCAGCGGCAACAACCGCCTTGGCGTCCAGAACGGCATCCTGCTGATCGATGCGCAGGCACCTGGCGGCACCTACATTGCCAACGACAGCGACAACACCAGCATCGGTGCCAGCGGCAGTGGCGCGGTGGTCTATCGCCTCGGCGGACTGATCAATGCCAGCATCCTCGGCAGCGATGGCGAGGCGACGCGTAGACATCTGCAACAGCAGATCGCCGGCAGCGCCTGGAGCCAGGTTCTGTATCCTGACTACCGGCAGACACCGCTGGCACCGCGTATCGACCTGATCGATCTGGATCTGTCGCAGTTGCAGGCAGCGGCACCCAGCGAAAACTGAACAGGCGCGGCGCGACGCCATCCACGTCGCGCCCGCCCATACGCAACAAGGCCAGGCCATGACCGACGAGAAGTTTTCCCTCGAACACTTCGAGCAGCTCTGCTACTCGCGCCAGCATGAGGCGGCCGCACGCGAGCTGATCCGCCTGCTGCTGATCATCGACCGCCACTACGGCAAGCTTTCCGGCCAGTTCGTGCTCTCGGTATCGCCGGCGATTTCCGCGGCGGATCTCGAAGCCCATGTACTGACGCGCATCACCAGCGCGATCACCACGCTGTTTTCCGACCCCGGCTTCCAGATCAGCCCCACCGGTTTCGATCAACTGATCAACTTCCAGCGCTGGCTGTCCTCGCTGTTCGCCGCCAGCGCCTTCGTCAACGCCGACCATATCCTGCGCGCGCTCAACCTGTATGGCGGTGAAGACGGCCGGTTCGAAGTGGCGCCGACAGAGCTGGTGAAGTTCTGCGTGCTCTATTCGTCCGAGTCGCAGCTGCCGCTGGACGTGGAACTGCTCTGGCAACAGAACCGCACCCTGACCGTGGCGCTGTGCATGGCGCTGCTATCACCGCGCTTTCTCGGTACACCCGCCGCGCATTCCAAGCGTGAGGCACTGCTGGCCTGGCTGCCGGAACGACTGGACAGCCTCGATAGCCTGGATCAGTTGCCGGTGGCGATCATTCATGACGTCTACATGCACTGCAGTTACGCCGACCTGCCACAGCGCCATCGCATCAAGCGCTCCATCTGCCGCCTGGTCGAACGCAAACTGGCGCACAACGGCATCGACTCGCTGCCGGTGACCGCACCTCGCACTGCCTCCGGCAAGCGCAAGATGCTGGTGGTGCTGGAGTGGTTCTCCGGTGGCCATTCGATCTACCGCACCCACTCCAGAACGCTCGAAGCCGCTCGGCAGCACTTCGACCTGCATGCCGTGGGCTATGCCAGCAACGTCGACGATCTGGGACGCACGGTGTTCGACGCGTTCACCGAGCTGAGCGCACCGAACGATCTGCTGGCCTGCGTACGCCAGGTGCGTGAGCTGACCGCCGAGCTGCAACCGCAGGTGCTGTACATGCCCAGCGTGGGCATGTTCCCGCTCACCCTGTTTCTCGCCAACCTACGTTTGGCACCGTTGCAAGTCGCTGCACTGGGGCACCCGGCGACTACCGGCTCGCGGCATATCGACTACATCAGCGTCGAAGAGGATTTCGTCGGTGATCCGGCCTGTTTCGACGAGAAGCTGCTTCTGCTGCCCAGCGACGGCCAACCCTACCGCCCCTCGGCCATCCCCGTGGAGCTTTCACTGCCCGAGCGTTACGACGGTGACGAGGTGGCCATCGCCATCGCCGCCACCACCATGAAGCTCAACCCGCGCTTTCTGCAGGCCTGCCAGCAGATCGTCCAGCTTACTCAAGGTCAGTACGGCAAGCGGGTGCGCTTTCATTTTCTCATCGGCCAGGCGCAAGGCCTGCTCTACCCGCAACTACAGCGTCTGATACGGCGCTACCTGCCCGATGCACGAATCTACCCGCACCAGCCCTACCAGGACTATCTAGGCGCCTTCAGTCGTTGCGACCTGTTCCTCAGCCCGTTTCCGTTCGGCAATACCAACGGCATCATCGATGCGCTGACTGTCGGCCTGCCGGGTGTGTGCAAGACCGGTGCGGAGGTGTTCGAACATATCGATGAAGGGCTGCTGCGCCGCGCCGGCCTGCCCGACTGGCTGATCGCCGATAGCGTCGAGGACTACATCACGGCCGCCGCACGCCTGGCCGGAGACTTCACCGAGCGCCAGCCACTTTACCGCTACCTGGCGGATGGACAGCCGTTACAGCACCTGTTCGAAGGCCGGCCCGAGGTGTTCGGTGAACGGTTGCTGGAGTTGCTGGACGACTGACGTCACTGCCCCTGACGCAACAGGGTTTCGCTCAACGCCTGCGCCGCGCTGGACAGCTGATGTCCAGCCTGATGCAACAGACCGACGCGGCGCGACACCTGCGGCTCGCTCAGCGGCAGGCAGCGCGCGCCCAGTTCCTCCATCTGCTGCCGGCACAGCTGCGGCACGGCGCTGACGCCGAGGCCTTCGGCGACCATGCGCCCGACAGTCACCAACTGATGGCTTTCGAACGCCACCGGTAGCTTGCCGTGGCGGGCGATCACGCTGTCTTCCAGCAGCAGGCGCACCGCCGAAGGCCGTTGCAGGGTGATGAAGGGTTGCTCCAGCAACTGTGCCCAGGTCAGCACGGACTGTTCGGCCAACTCGCTGGCAGCCGGCACCACGGCGACGAAACGATCCTCGTACAGCGGGGTGAACTGCAATCCATCGAGGGTCGCCGGTTCGAAGGCGATGCCCAGCTCGACGCGGCCATCGCGCACCATGTCCATCACCTGCTCGTTGATCACGTCATGCACCGTCACGTTGACCCGTGGGTAAGCATCGCGAAATGCACGCAGCGCTGCCGGCAGGCGGTTGCCGGCGAACGATGGCATGGCCGCCACCGCCACCTTGCCCATCTGCAGGGTGAAGTGCTGGTGCAACAGATCCTCGGCGTTGTCCCAGTCCGCCAGCAGGCGCACGGCAATCGGCAACAGCGTCTCACCCTCGGGCGTCAGCGCCACGCTGCGGGTGGTGCGCACCAGCAACTGGCCGCCGAGCGATTGCTCCAGGTTCTTGATCGCCAGGCTCAGCGCCGGCTGCGACAGGTGCAGGCGCTCGCAGGCCTGGGCGAAGCTCAGACTCTGCGCCACGGCGAGAAAAGCGCGCAGCTGCTTGACGGTCATTGATTTATTTACCTGATCAATCAAGATGAAAAACAAATTTAACAAATAAGCCCGCAACACTGAAGCTTGGCCACAACCTGGCAGTGCACCTGCCCCACAACAACAAGAGGCAGCCTCGAATGAGCGGACTCGACAAACGCGTCGGCAGCTACGCAGAAGCCCTGGACGGCCTGCAGGATGGCATGACCGTGCTGGCCGGTGGTTTCGGCCTGTGCGGCATCCCCGAGAACCTGATCGCTGAAATCCGCCGTCGCGGCGTGCGCGATCTGACCGTGGTGTCCAACAACTGCGGCGTCGACGGTTTCGGTCTCGGCGTGCTGCTGGAGGACCGGCAGATCCGCAAGATGATCGCCTCCTATGTCGGCGAGAACGCCCTGTTCGAACAGCAACTGCTCTCCGGCGAACTGGAAGTCGAACTCACCCCGCAAGGCACCCTGGCCGAGAAGCTGCGCGCAGGGGGCGCAGGCATCCCCGCGTTCTTCACCGCCACCGGTTACGGCACCCCGGTCGCCGAAGGCAAGGAGGCGCGCGAGATCAATGGCCGCCACTACATCCTCGAGCCGGCCATCACCGGCGACTTCGCCATCGTCAAAGGCTGGAAGGCCGACCACTTCGGCAACGTGGTCTACCGCCACACCGCGCAGAACTTCAACCCGGTGGTGGCCACCGCTGGGCGCATCACCGTGGTCGAGGTCGAGGAGATCGTCGAGCCCGGTGAGCTCGACCCCACGCAGATTCACACCCCCGGCATCTACGTCGACCGGCTGATCTGCGGCAGCTTCGAGAAACGCATCGAAAAACGCACGCTGCGCGCCTGAGGAGAAAGACCATGGCTCTTACCCGCGAACAAATGGCCCAGCGCGTGGCCCGCGAGCTGCAGGACGGCTTCTACGTCAACCTCGGCATCGGCATCCCGACCCTGGTGGCCAACTACGTGCCCGAGGGCATGCAGGTGATGCTGCAGTCGGAGAACGGCCTGCTCGGCATGGGCGCCTTTCCCACTGAAGACGAAGTGGACGCCGACATGATCAACGCCGGCAAGCAGACCGTCACCGCGATCAAGGGCGCGGCGATCTTCGACTCGGCGCAATCCTTCGCCATGATCCGTGGCGGCCATGTCGACCTGACCGTGCTCGGCGCCTTCGAAGTGGACGTGCGTGGCAACATCGCCTCGTGGATGATCCCCGGCAAGCTGGTCAAGGGCATGGGCGGCGCGATGGATCTGGTGGCCGGTGCCGACAACATCATCGTCACCATGACCCACGCCTCGAAGGACGGCGAATCCAAGCTGCTGGAACATTGCAGCCTGCCGCTGACCGGCTGCGGCTGCATCCGCAAGGTGCTGACCGACCTGGCTTATCTGGAGATCGAGAACAACGCCTTCATCCTGCGCGAACGCGCACCGGGCGTGAGCGTCGAGGAAATCGTCGCCAAGACCGCCGGCAAGCTGATCGTGCCTGAGCATGTGCCGGAAATGCAGTTCTAGGTTGTCTACCGCCCCGGAGCACGCCACCACGTATGGCGTATCTCCGGGGTGTTTTTATTTGCCCCTGTAGGCGCGGCTTTATCCGCGAAGCGCTTTCTGGCCCTACCACGCCAAGAGGATCAATCCCATGCAAGACGTCGTCATCGTTGCCGCCACCCGCACCGCCATCGGCAGCTTCCAGGGCAGCCTGGCCGAGATTCCCGCGCCGGAACTCGGCGCCATCGTCATCAAGCGCCTGCTGGAGCAGACCGGCCTCGACGGCGCCCAGGTCGATGAAGTGATCCTCGGCCAGGTACTCACCGCAGGTTCCGGGCAGAACCCCGCACGCCAGGCCGTGATCCGCGCCGGCCTGCCCCACGTAGTCCCCGCAATGACCCTGAACAAGGTCTGCGGCTCGGGCCTCAAGGCCCTGCACCTGGCTGCCCAGGCCATTCGCTGCGGCGATGCCGAGGTGATCATCGCCGGCGGTATGGAAAACATGAGCCTGTCGCCCTACGTGCTGCCGAAAGCCCGCACTGGCCTGCGCATGGGCCATGCACAGATGCTCGACAGCATGATCGTCGACGGCCTGTGGGATGCCTTCAACGACTATCACATGGGCATCACCGCCGAGAATCTGGTGGACAAATACGGCATCAGCCGTGAAGCCCAGGACGCCTTCGCCGCCGCTTCGCAGCAGAAGGCCGTGGCCGCCATCGAGGCAGGTCGTTTCGATGCCGAGATCACCCCGGTGCTGATCCCGCAGCGCAAGGGCGATCCCATCGCCTTCGCCCGCGATGAGCAGCCGCGTGCTGGCACCACGGCTGAGTCCTTAGCCAAGCTCAAACCAGCCTTCAAGAAGGACGGCAGCGTCACCGCCGGCAACGCTTCCAGCCTCAACGACGGCGCCGCTGCCGTGCTGCTGATGAGCGCGGCCAAAGCCGAAGCACTGGGCCTGCCGGTGCTGGCGAAGATCGCTGGTTACGCCAATGCCGGCGTCGACCCGGCGATCATGGGCATCGGCCCGGTCTCGGCCACCCGCCGCTGCCTGGACAAAGCCGGCTGGAGCCTGGCCGATCTGGATCTGATCGAAGCCAACGAAGCCTTCGCCGCCCAGGCGCTGTCGGTCGGCCAGGAGCTGGGCTGGGACGCCGACAAGGTCAACGTCAATGGCGGCGCCATCGCCCTCGGCCACCCCATCGGCGCCTCGGGCTGCCGCGTGCTGGTCAGCCTGCTGCACGAGATGATCCGCCGCGATGCCAAGAAGGGCCTGGCCACCCTGTGCATCGGCGGCGGCCAGGGCGTGGCGCTGGCCATCGAGCGCGAGTAAAGAGCGAGAAATCGTAGGGCGGGTGAAACCCGCCATCTACCAGTGTGGCGGGTTGCACCCGCCCTACGGATCCACCTAACCACCAGCTCGGCCTCGGCCGGGCTTTGTCATATCACCTGCAACTCCCAGGCATCACCAACCTCGAATGCCTGAGCAAAGCCCTTACACAAGCATAAGAAAGAGGCGTCATCCATGTTCAATACCCTCACCCGCATGAGCGTGAGCCTGGTACAGAAGTACCTGCCCTCGCCCTTCGTGTTCTCAGCACTCCTGACCTTGGGAGTTCTCCTGGCCGGTATCTTCTCCACCGGTCAATCGCTACCTGCCATGGTGCAACACTGGAGCAGCGGCTTCTGGACGCTGCTCGGTTTCGCCATGCAGATGTCGCTGATCTTCGTCACCGGCCACGCCCTGGCCAGTGCGCCGATCATCAACCGTCAACTCGACCGCCTGGCCGGCCTGGCCCGCACGCCGGGTCAGGCGATCATCATGGTTACCCTGGTGGCATTGGTCGGTTGCTGGGTCAACTGGGGCTTCGGCCTGGTCATCGGCGCCGTATTCGCCCGCGCCCTGGCGCGCCAGGTCGAAGGTGTGGACTACCCCCTGCTGGTCGCCTCGGCTTACTCCGGTTTTCTGGTCTGGCATGGCGGCCTGGCGGGTTCTATTCCACTGTCGATGGCAACTGGCGGCCCGGATCTGGCGCGCATGACCGCCGGCGTGCTGAGCGACCCGGTGGGCATCAGTGAAACCCTGTTCAGCACCCTGAACCTGACCATCGTCGCGCTACTGGTGATCGGCCTGCCCTTGCTCAACCGCGCCATGCACCCACGCCAGGGCGCCAAGGTCGCCGACCCGGCCAAGCTGGTAGAAGCACGCGCCGAGCTGCCTGCCCGTGAAACCCCGGCACAACGCCTGGACGACAGTCGCATCCTCGGCCTGGCCCTGGTGGCCATGGCTGGCATCTATCTGTTCAACCACTTCGCCAGCAAGGGCTTCGTGCTTGGCCTGGACGTGGTCATCGCCATCTTCCTGTTCAGCGGCCTGCTGATGCACGGCACCCCGGAGCGCTACATGCGCGCGGTGGACGAGAGCGTGCGCGGCATCGGCGGCATCGTTCTGCTGTTCCCCTTCTACGCCGGGATCATGGGCATGATGATGGGCGCCAATGCCGACGGCATCTCCCTCGGCCGGCAGATCACCGAAGCGTTCATTTCCTGGTCGTCGGCCGACACCTTCCCGCTGCTGGCCTTCCTCAGCGCAGGCGTGGTCAACGTGTTCGTACCGTCCGGTGGCGGCCAGTGGGCCGTGCAGGGGCCGATCATGCTGCCGGCTGCCGAAGCGCTGGGTGTCTCGACGACCGTTACCGCCATGGCGATTGCCTGGGGCGACGCCTGGACGAACATGATCCAGCCGTTCTGGGCACTGCCGCTGCTGGGCATCGTCGGCCTCGGCGCGCGCGACATCATGGGCTACTGCCTGATCATGCTGCTGTACTCGGGCATCGTCATCAGCGGCGCGTTCTACTTCCTCGGCTGACCGCACAACGAAGTCAAGAAAGGCCTGGCCATCCTGTGCATCGGTGACGGCCAGGCCATCGAACGCGAGTAAGACGCAAGAAAACGTAGGACGGGTGCAACCCGCCACCACAGGCACCGGCGGGTTGCACCCTCCCTACGGTTCCCCAGCCGTTACCCGCTCGCGATCAACACGTTGCTAGAGCGATGCAAGGCAGAGCAGAAGCAGCACCGACGCGTAGCAGGCGGTGCCGAACTCAATCCCCCATCAACCCCTGCGCCTTGGCCATGGCCACCGCTTGAGTGCGCCTCTGCACACCGAGCTTGACGTTGATGCGCCGCGCATGGGTCTTGACCGTGTGCAGCGAGATGAACAGTCGGTCGGCGATTTCCTGGTTGGAATAGCCCTGTGCGATCAGTTGCAGCACCGCCAGTTCGCGCGAGCTGAGCAACGCGGTACCGGCACTGGCCGGCTCCCCCAGCGCAGGCGCCGGCTCGAACAGACGCTGATGCAGGCTCTGCCCAGCCTCGCTCGGCAACAACCGCTCCAGCCACTGCGCCTGACGCTGTTGCAGCTCCTGTAATGGCCGCAGCAGGCGCAACTGCCGCGCCTCGCCGAGCGCCTGCTGCAACAGGCTGTCGGCCTGCTCTTGCTGCCCCTGCACGAGCAGCGCCTCGGCCAGGCTGACCCGGCATTCGCAGGCCAGGCTACGGTGCCCGGCAAGCTGGCACTCATCCAGCAACAGACGCAATGCATGCTCGGCAGCAGCGTGGTGGCCGAGCAACAGATCGCTGATCGCCAGATAGCGACGCAAGCGCGGCAGCAGATCGTAGAACTCCGACGGCGCCAGTTGCTGGCGTTGCTGCAGTTGCTGCAGCGTCTGGGCGAACAGTTCCCGCGCGCGCCCGGTCTGGCCCTGACGTAGCAACAGCCGCCCTGCCTGCAACTGCAGCACACCGCGATAACGCACCTCCGGCACGTGCGACCACTGCATCACCCGCTCAGCCTGCTGCAACCACTGATGCGCCTCGTCGAGATCACCACGGCTCTCGGCCAGTTCCAGCAGACCAAGGTAGCCGGAGATGATGTAGGCATCCTCGCAATGCTCGGCTTCCTGCAGCCCCAGGCGATACGCCTGCTGCGCCGCTTCATCCAGGCCCTGGCGCGCCAGCAGGCTGGCCCGCACCAGCAGCAGGCGGGCGACCACCGGGCTGTGGCTGAAGCGCTCGCGCAGCAGTGCCAGGGACTGCTCGGCCAACTCGGCCGCACGCCCGGCCTCGCCACGCATCTGCAGCAGCAGGCAGTGGTCGGTATTGAGCAGCGCTTCGAAGATCAGGCTGCCATGCAGCCGTGCCAGGCGCAGGCCCTGATCCAGCGCCTGCTTGGCCTGCTCCAGAGCATGTTCGGCCATATGCTGCTGGGCCAGCGCCTGATAGCAGAGCACGCGCTGCGACCAACTGCCCTCGTCCAGCATCTGCAGGGCTTCCTCGCAGTGCATCCGCGCATCGCGCCGGCCGCATTGCCGGGCCAGTACACCCATCAACGCCTGCCAGTGGGCGACCAGTTTGCGCTGGCGGCGCTCATCGGGTTGCGGCATGAAATGCGTCAGGCCTTTGATGCAGGCTCTGGCTTCGTCAAAGCGCGCGCAGATGATCAACGCCCAGGCCTGCAACACGATCAGTCGTGGTGAACTGGCGAACAACCAATCCGGCAGCTCTTCGCGCCATTGCAGCAGTTGCGCCACCGAATGCCCCTGCAGCAACTGCTCCTGGCTGAAACGCTGCAGATAGTTGACCGCGACCTCAACCTGCCCGGCCTGCAAGGCATGCTCGACGGCTTCGCGAATATCGCCGTGCTGGGCGAACCACTGGCAGGCGCGTACATGAATCGAGGCCGGCAGCGGAGCGCCTGGCAAGCGCCGCAGCACTTCGGCCAGCGGCCGCCACAGGCGGAACCAGGTGCCGCTGCTGTCGAGGCTGCGCACGAACAGCTGGCGTCGCTGCAGTTCGGCCAGCAGCTCACTGCCGCGGCCTTCGAGCAGGTGCTCGCAGAGCGACAGGGAAAAACGCGGCAGCAAGGCCAAGGCATGCAGGTCGCCGCGCAGCTCCTCGTCCAGATCGAGCAGCACCTCGCGCTGTACGTAATCGCGCAGCACCGGGCAGCCATCCTGCAGACGCTGGCGCAGCGCATCCTCGTCGGCATCGAGCAGCAAAAGGCGGATCGCCGCCAGCCAGCCTTCGCTGCGTTGCAGCAGCGTCTGCCGACAGTCCTCGGCAAGGCTCACTTGCAGCGCCACCAGCAGCTCGCTCAGCGCCGCGTCATCCAGCGCCAGCTCTTCGCCCTTGAGTTCCAGCAGATCGCCCTGCAGCAACAACCGTGGCAGGTTCCAGGCCGGTGTGCGACGGCTGCCGACCCACCAGGTGACCTGCTGCGGCGCCGCGGCGAACAGCCGGTCGAGGCAAGCATCGAGCACATCGTCAGCCTGACGCGGGTAATCGTCGATGAACACCCACAAGCGTCCCGAGCGCGCGTGCAACAGATCGAGCAACGCGGCTTCGCCGGCGTCCTCCATCGGCACCTGCAGGGCGGCGGCCAGTCGCTTGCACAACTGTGCCGGCGTCAGGCTACGGCCACCGAGGTCGAGCCATACCCGTTCGACGGCCGTCGGCGTGTGGCGGGCGCACTGGCCGAGCAGCACGCTCTTGCCGGTACCGGCAGGCGCGCACAGCAGGCGCAGACGCGCCTCACTGGCGAGCAGGCGCTGCAGCAGCGCAGGACGGGAAACCACACACGGCGGCAGCCGTGGCAAATCGGCAGGTTGTAGCGGCACCGCGCCTGGGCGGGCGATGGCGAGGGTCGGCATGGCAGCGGTTCTCTCTGCTTGTCATTGTTGAACCACCCGGTGATGGTACCCCGCTCACCTCTCACGACCACCCCTTGTCGCTTATGGCGAGAGATTCACACGAGACCGGCACACAGCAAAAAGCCGGTGCCGCACAGGGCGGCACCGGCTTCGTTCGAACGCGCCGGGTTCAGCGCACGCCGGCGTTACGCAGGGCTGCCGGCGTGAAGTCCTTGGCCGAGGCCTGAGTGCCGTACTGGATCGACATCTTCTCCTCGTTGGCCATGCCAACCGCGACGTAGCGACCGGCGATGACGTCATACAGCGCCTCCAGGGCATAGACCGGGATCTTCTGCGCGTAGTGCTGCAGCAGCATCGCCTCACCGATACGCCAGAGCTGACCACGACCGTCATAGTGCTCGGACAGGGCGATCTGCCAGGAGTCCTCGTCGACGTAGAAGCGGCGCTTGGCGTAGATGTTGCGTTCGCCGGACTTCAGTGTCGCTTCCACTTCCCACACGCGATGCAGCTCATAGCGGGTCAGATCCTGGTTGATATGCCCAGCCTTGAGGATGTCGGCGTACTTCACGCTCGGCAGCGCCAGGCGGTAGTTGTTGTAGGGAATGTACAGCTCGCGCTTGCCCACCAGCTTCCACTCGTAGCGATCCGGCGCGCCGTTGAACATGTCGAAGTTGTCCGAGGTGCGCAGGCCATCCGACGCGGTGCCAGGGCCGTCATAGGCCACCTGTGGCGCGCGACGCACACGACGCTGACCGGCGTTGTACAGCCAGGCCATACGCGGCTCGGCCACCTGATCGAGCGAGTCGTGCACCAGCAGCACGTTACCGGCCAGGCGTGAGGGCGCAGTGACCCGCTGCTTGAAGAACAGCAGCGCGTTCTCCGCCTTGCCCGGATCGATGTCGGGAATGTTCTCCGGGAACGCCACTTCGTCCTCGAAGTTCACCAGGGTGTAGGCGCCGTTGGTCTGCGGCGAGGCCTGCACGATGGTGCGCTTGAGGTTACCGCCGCGGTAACGGGTGATGTGGTTCCACACCACCTCCAGGCCGTTCTGCGGGATCGGGAAGGCGTAGTAGCGACTGTCGGTGAAGCCGGTCAGGCCGTTGCCGCCATCGCGCAGCCCGGTTTTCAACGCGCTGGTCTTGGCAGCTGCGTTGATCGAATCCGGCACCGCCGTGCTGCGGTGCGTCGGGAACACCGGCATGCGGTAGGTTTCCGGGTAGCGTGCGAACATCGCCAGTTGCCCGGCCGACAGTTGCTCGCGGTACTGCTCCAGGTTCTGTGCGGTGATGGTGAACAGCGGTTGTTCGCCGGCAAAGGGGTCACTGAGAAAACCACGGGCATCGACCTGGCCCGCATCGGTGGCCAGACCGCCCGTCCAGGCGGGGATGGTGCCGGCCGCGTTGCCGGCCATCTCGCCACCCAGCGGGGTCAGGCTGGTACCGAGCTTGGCTGCCTCCTGCTCGCTGACCGCGGCCAGCACGCCGCTGGCCAGCAGGCTCAGGGACAGTGCGCCGAGCATCTTCAGGGTTGTATTCATCTGCATTCCTCAACTGATCCTGATGGCCTAGAAGCTCACGCCGAAGCTGAGCGCCAGGAAGTCGCGGTCGACCGCGACGTTGTAATCGCCGCCGAAGAAGTCGGTGTACGACAGGCTGGCGGTGTAGGTATTGCGGTAGTCGGCGTCGATGCCGAAGCTCACGGCCTTGGCACCCTCGTTGAACAGACCATTGGGGCCGTAGCCGTCGACGTCGTGCGACCAGGAGATGTTCGGCTTGAGGTTCACCCCGGCGAACACGTTGCTGTATTCCCAGATGCCGCGTACGCGGTAGCCCCAGGAGGTGCTGGTGACGAAGCCATCGGTGTCGCCGCGGAAGCCATAGGCTCCGAACAGCGAATCGCGGCCATACCGCAGGTCTTCACGGCTCTCCAGCCCACCGACATGGGCCACGCCGATCTCGCCCACCAGGGTGAAGCGCCCGGCCCCCATCACCTGATCGAAGAAATGGGTGAAGGTGGTCTGCACCTGGGTGACTTCCTTGCGCCGATAACCGATGTTGTCCTGGCCAGGGCCAGCCACGACCGGTGCAGCAGCGCCATTCGTGATGGGGTTGAGCAGGCTCAGGGTCATGTCGGTGGTGTTGATCTGCAGGGGCAGGTTCGGCCGGTAGCTGAGTTCCCCTGCCCAGGCGGTGCCGGTGGGCAAGGTGGTGGAGAAGCTCAGGCCGTACAGCCGGATGTCTTCGGGGTATTCGAGGTAGTAGCGGCCGTTACCGAGCATCACGCTCTGTGCCAGACCAGCCCCGCTGCCCGGTACGATGCCGTTGGCGGTGCCGATGATTCCCGGCAGCGCATTCAGGGTCGCCTGCCCGGCATTCTGCGTGCTGACGATGGGCGTACGGCTGTGATAGTTCATGAAGTACAGGCCGTACTCGGTCTCGTCACCCAGCCAGCGCAGGGCCAGGCCCCACTGGCCGCTGTCGCGTGCATCACGGTCACCGGCGCGCGGCAGGATCACCCCTTCGCTGTCGACCTGGAAACCCTGGCCGAATGCGGCGGCAATCGGTTGTAACGGCGCGATGGCCGGCGAACCGATGTGATAGCCGCTGTCGCAGCCGTCGGCAGCCACATCGGCGGTGGAGAAGAAGGTGCCGCAGTTGTCGAGGATGGTCTGATCCC
The DNA here is from genome assembly GCF_014109765.1 of Pseudomonas berkeleyensis. Taxonomy (NCBI): domain Bacteria; kingdom Pseudomonadati; phylum Pseudomonadota; class Gammaproteobacteria; order Pseudomonadales; family Pseudomonadaceae; genus Pseudomonas; species Pseudomonas berkeleyensis. The sequence continues at coordinate 1,414,784 of NZ_CP059139.1, read as the reverse complement.
ACTCCAACTGATAGAAGGCCTCCATGCTCAGGCGGTCGCTGAGGCTCTGCGACAGGTAGAGCATGTTCACCGGAATCAGCCCTTCCTTGATCTCCGCGCCGGGGCGGCGGAAGGCGGCCACGTCGATGGGGTTGATCGAGTTGATGCTGTTGCCGATGAAGGTGCTCTCCCCCCAGCTCACCACCTGCTTGCCAACCCGCACGGTGCCGGGCAGATCGCCGATGGCGTAGTTGTGATAGAGGAAGGCATCGAGGATTTCCGCCCCGGAGGCCTTGGCGCCCTCCTTGCGGTTGTGGTCGTCGATGTCCTTGAACAGGCGACTCTCGTCCTTGAGTTCGAAGTCGTACCAGTACTTGCCGCGAACGAAGGCGCCGGTGTCGCGATAACGCAGTTCGAGATCGTGGATGCCCTTGAAGATCTTCGAGAAGGTCTCGCCCTTCTTGAAATTCAGACGGCCATCGTCACCGGTCTGCGCCTGGCCCTGGCCACCGTTGTTGGGGCCGATCAGATCGCGATCCGGACTGCGCATCGACCAACTGGCACCGACCGACAGCGAGCTGTCGAACTGTCCTTCGATCTCACCGATGTTGAAATTGACGGCCTGCGCCGGAGCGGCGAAACCGACGGCGACGGCCAAAGCCAAGGTGTGCGGCTGGAATAGTCCGGGCCCTGTTGTTCTTGTCATGCGGGTCTCCTGAGATGGGGGTGCAACTGCAGGGAACCCTACGCAGCGACCACAGCCCGGATAAGCGCACCAAGGAGGGATTTCATCTGTCGCCCGAAAGGATGAACGCCGCCCTGGCGCGGGCGCGCACAGGCCGACCTTGGCTTGCTGAATGATGGGCCATCAGGCAGGTGGGGAACTATTTATGTCAGGCCAGGCGTGGATCACGACTGTCGATCCACGCCTGAGCAACAAGAACTTCAGGGAACCGCCGTCTCCGGCGCGTCGGTAAAGACGTTGAGCTCACCGACCAGAGTGGTCGGCAGGTATTGCGGCAGATAAAACGCCAGCAGGAATGACGCAGCGAATGCCCCCAGTACCAGCAAGCCAAGCAGTACTTTGGCAAGACGGCTCATAGGCGGATTTGGGGAACCGAAATGGTTGCTGCGCTCCCGCCCAGGCAACACGACCAACAGCAGAAGAACCAGGGTTCCCAGCACCGGCAGCAGAGCGGCAATCACTCCCCATATCGGGCTCCAACCCAGATCCCGTGCACGACGCATCAGCAGCGAGCAGAACAACAGGCACGAGACCAGCAGCACCACAGCCAGGGCGATACCCATCACCACCAGTTGATGCTGAAGCCCCAACACGAGAAAAACGATCAACGCTGTCGGTATGACGAAAACAAAGGGCACATGGAACAGCCAGTAGCGCGACAGAGAAAGGCGTCCAGAAAAGTCGAAGAGTCTCGGCAAAGGCGAGTAAGCCGGCATGTCATAGTTCAATGCTGCCTCACTGACCCGGTAATAATCCGGTTCCTCATCGACACTAGTGGCCGATTCCAGTACGGGTTCGAATCTCTCTCTCACAACAAATCCTTATATTGAGGGTTTCCAAACTGGCAGGCACAGGATGTCAGCCCACCTCTTCCGTGACAGCCGATCCGCTCAGGTGATCGGCGAGATCCCGCCTCAATACAAAGGGAATAACGGCCCACCCGAGCCCGGCAATAAAACAGGAGATCAGCACGGAAAAAACGACGTAGCTGTGGCTGATACAGCCTTTTCTACAAGCACTGACCAGGCAGAACAGGGAAATTGGGATGGTGAAAATCAGCGTCAGAAGGGCAGCGACCAAGGCCAGGGGAACATGGCTGGGACTGATGAAAAGGGCCAAGGTGACACCACCCACGAACAGCAGCGCCGCCAGGTAGAGCAGGACAATCGTCAGTTGATTCAGAAGGATCAGTGGACGCATTCGACCCTCCGGCAGCTCCGCTCGCCATAAAATCCGGAACAAAGCATCGGTAACGGTCGATGAGACGGAAAACGCCTCTCAGCGGGAACTCGCTCAGTGCACATATCACAATCCTTATGGTGCAGGTCTCGGCCAAAGCCACCAGAAACCATCATGCAGGCCTGGCACCTTAAGCATTCCTCGACGTTGCGGCAAGTGCATGCAGCCTAGCGCCAGCGGTCGAGCAGGTTCACCGCCAGGCGATCCAGCCAACCCCACAAGCGTTGTTGCGCACGCCGCCACCAGGGCCGCTGGCGCCAATCCTCGAGGGTGATCTCGCGGCTGGCGCCGAAGTCTTCGATGAAGCTGGCCGCTACTGCGCGGGTGAAGGCCGGGTCGAGCGCCTCGACATTGGCGTCGAGGTTGAAGCGCAGGTTCCAGTGATCGAAGTTGCACGAGCCGACGCTGACCCAGTCGTCCACCAGCACCATTTTCAGGTGCAGAAAGCGCGGCTGGTATTCGAAGATACGCACACCGGCCTTGAGCAATTTGGGGTAGTAGCGCTGCCCGGCAAACCGCACCGGCGGATGATCGGTGTTGCGCCCGGCCAGCAACAGGCGCACCTCGACACCCCGCGCCGCCGCACGGCGCAGTGCGCGGCGGATCTTCCAGGTCGGCAGGAAATACGGCGTGGCCAGCCAGACCCGCTGCTTGGCACCCCGCAGTGCACGCAGCAGCGACAGCAGGATGTCGCGATGCTGCGCCGCATCGGCATAGGCCACACGCCCCAGGCCAATGCCTACCGGCGGGCATTCGGGCAGCGTCAACGGGGCCGGTTGATGGCTAGGGCGCCAGGAAAAACGCGCGCGCCATTGATGTTCGAACAACTGCTGCCAGTCGCCGACCAATGGCCCTTCGATCTCCACCATGGCTTCGTGCCAGGGGCTGAGCGGAGCATCCGGCAGCCAGAACTCATCGGTGGAACCCGTGCCGCCGACATAAGCCAGGCGACTGTCGACCACCAGCAGCTTGCGGTGGTCGCGGTGAAAGTTGCGAATGCCACGGCGCCAGCGTACCGGGTTGTACCAGCGCAGTTGCACGCCAGCAGCCTGCAAGCGCGCACGCAGGGACGCACCGAGGCCGGCGGCGCCATAGGCGTCGAACAGCCCACGCACGACCACGCCACGAGCGCAAGCCCGGCACAGGGCATCGGTCAGGCGTTCACTGCACTGCCCGTCCTCGACCAGGTACAGCTCGATCTCGACCTGGCGCTCGGCTGCCTCGATGGCGGCAAGCATGCGCGGGAAGAACACCTGGCCGTCGAGCAACAACTCGAAGCGGTTACCCCCGCGCCAGGGAAAGATACTGCCGCGCATCAGGTGCTCAGCGCGCCGTGAAAATCAGCACGGCGCCAACCGGCACCGACAGGCTGATGGCAGGCAGATCCGCGATCTTGCGCAAGGCGTCGATGCCGCTGGCCAGGCCATAGTCCTCGGCATGCAGCACCAGCGGCGCCAGGGTCACCACCTGGAAACGGCGTTCGTCGAGGCGGGTCACCAGCAGCTCCGACTCCAGCTCGCGCGTACGTTCGTTGAGGGTCAATTGCAGCGGCAGGCGCAGTTCCAGCTGCGCGCCAGGCGCCAGATCGGTGAGCAAGGGCAGGTTGACCTGGGCGCTGATGCGCGCCTCGGGCAGGCGCGCAGTGTCGAACAGCATCGCACGCAGACGCTCATCACGCAGGGCGACGCCAGTACTCAGCGAGTCGAGATCGATGCGCAGACGAACGCGACCATCACCGCCGATCTGCCCATGCAGGGTGAGGAAACGATGCACTTCCGACTGACTGCCGGAATGGGTGGAGATGAACGACAGCCGCGAGGACTCGTTGTCCAGGTACCAGTCGGCGTGAACGGGCAAGGCGACGGCAAGCAGCAGGGCGAATAGCGAACGGCGCATGAGGGCTCGAATAACGGCATGACCAGGCCGCAACGATAGTCGCCATGGCCTGCCTTGCAAAGTCCGGTGCAAGAATGGCCAGGCCAGGCGGCTTCAGCCGCGAATCAGTGAACCGTAGGGCGGGTGCAACCCGCCACCGCGATCTGGCGGGTTTCACCCGCCCTACGCAGCCCCGTGACCCGGATGCCATCCGGGCTACGGTTCATTCATTCGGCAACAGCTGACAGCCCTGCCGCTCACCCAGCCAGGCGGCGCTGTGGGTACGGCCGAGGCCGCTGGCAGTCACGCGCTTTGCGCTCTCGTCGTCGAGCAGGCCGCTGATCGGTACGTACTGCGCGACATAGCCTTCGCAATAGGCCGCCGGATTGCCGCTGACATAACGACAGGAGCAGTACTCCTTGGCCGTGTAGGCGCCGATGATGTCGGGGAATGCGGCCAGGTGCGCACGGTTCGGCCAGGCCCAGGCCAGCAGCACGATCAGCAACAGCGCCAGCACGCTGAGAATCGGATGACGGCGAATCATGGCTGCACCTCCGCGGCAAAGGCCGCACGTACGCGCTTGAGCAATTCGTTGTGCTGGAAGCTACCGTCGCGGTCATCGGCATAACGCACCACCAGCAGATCCTCTTTCGGCATCACGTACAAACCCTGCCCCCAATGTCCGAGCGCCGCGATGGTGTCGGCCGGCGCATCCGGCCATGGGCGCTTGCTCCCCGGCAGTTCGGCGTTGAGCCACCAGTGCCCGCCAGGCACCGCATCGCCTGGTGCGAAGCCCTGCGGCTGGTAGGCGGCGAACGGCGTGGAGGCGAAATCGATCCAGGCCGCCGGCAGCAACTGACGCTCACCCCAACGGCCACCGCGCTGCATCAGCAGGCCGACACGGGCCAGGTCACGGGCGGTCATGTAGGCGTAGGACGAGGCCACGAAAGTGCCGCTTGCATCACGCTCCCACACTGCGCTGGTAATGCCCAGCGGTTCGAACAGCGCCGTCCAGGGATAATCGGCATAGGCATCCTGGCCGACCATTCCGCGCAGCGCGGCGGCCAGCACGTTGCTGTCGCCACTGGAATAACGAAAGCGCGTACCCGGTGCGGCATCAGCCTTGTGCGCGGCGGTGAACGCGGCCATGTCATCACGGCCACGGGTGTAGAGCATGGCCACCACCGAGGATTTCAGCGGCGCGTACTCATAGTCCTCTTCCCAGGCCAGCCCCGAGGCCCAGTTGAGCAGGTGACCGATCTTGATCTGCGGATGCTCGGCCATCGCCGGGTAGTACTGCGCAGCTGGTGCATCGAGCTTGAAGCGTCCCTCGCCGTAGGCCACGCCGAGGGTGGTGGCGAGCAGACTCTTGGCCATCGACCAGGAGAGATGCGCAGTCTGCGCCGTGGTCGGTTCGGCATAGCGCTCGTAGACGATCTGCCCGTCGCGGATCACCAGCAAGGCGTCGGTGCGAATGCCCTTGCGCTCGGCGTCATCGCGCGCGGGAAAGGCGTAGCGCTCGAGTTCGGCCAGTGCGGCGCTCTCGGCGCGAGGCAGGGTCTGCCAATCGGGTTGCGGCCAGTTTTCCGCATGAGCGGCAGTGGCGAACAGGCTGAAACCGAGCACCAGGCTCAGTCGGCGAAGGAAAGAAGTGGGCATGGGCGGCCTCGATCAGGAATCGAGGCGCACCCTAGCACGCCCATGATGACCGCTTGAAGCGACGAAAACGCCATCGCCAGCCTTCATTTGGGCAGTTGGTAATCCTCCGGCCCCATCAGGTCGAGGCCGCATTCGAGGTTCTCGATCCAGTAGAGGAAGGCGCTGATCATCTCCGCGCCCACGAACGGCCGGCCGTGCTGCGGCACGATCATCGCCACGTCCATTTCACGCACCATCGCCGCCCACAGGCGACAGGCCTTGTTGCCGGCCATGTAGCGGCGATGGAAGGCCTCCATGTTCGGCACGTGGTTGACGAAGTCGCGCACCGGCGAAGCGTCGTCCACCATCGAGGCGCCCATGTCGCCGGAAAAGAGAATCTTGCTGATCGGGTCGTACACCTGGAAGTTGCCCACCGAGTGCAGGAAGTGCGCCGGCACGGCCTTGAGGTTGCACTTACCCAGCGGAATGCTCTGGCCGCGATCCGGCAGCGCGATGATGCGGTCGTAGGTGTTGATGCCACGGCTCAGCACCAGGTAGTTGGCGGTGAGGTGCGGCAGGAAACGCGCCCACAGTTTGGAGCAGATCACCCGCGCGCGGGTGTGCAGCAGCCACTTGTCCAGCGAAGCGATGATGTCCGGATCCTGGTGCGAGGCGAAGATGTAGGTCAGATCCTGCACCGGGATGTGCTTGGACAACTCCAGCGACAGCGGCGTATAGGTCAGGTCACCGCCCGGGTCGAGCAGCAGGTACTGCTCGTGGTCGGTGATCAGGAACTGGTTGGACTGCACGCCCTCGCCGCTGACCAGGTCATCGAACATCAGGCATTGGTGGTGGCCGTTATCGAACAGCACGATGGGCTCGCGGCGCATGGAAACCTCGTAGAAGAAACGCGAGGCAACCTTATGCGCACACCCTCGGCACGGTACTGATATGGATCAAGAGCCGGCGACAATCTGCCGCGCTTTGTCCAGGCGCTTGCTACGCGCCGCCTCAGCGATACGTAGCAAACCCTTGTCGCGTTGCCACAGGTCGGCCCAGTGAGCCGGGCCGGCAGCGAAGGCCGCTTCCAGCTCGTCGGCCAATGCCTGCTGCTGGGCGAACAGCCCGGCCAGCAGCAGGTGCGTGGTCGGCGCATTGGGCGCCTGCCGCACCACCTCGGCGCAACCGGCCAGCAGTGCCTGCAAACGCAGCAGCAGGGATTCGGGCCAGGCGCTTTCGCGGCCTACTCCGAACAGCCAGGCCGCCACTGCCGCAAGAACGTGCGCGTCTTCCAGCGTACGGAAGGGTTTGACGTAGTCGTCCCAGCCATCGCCGGCCAGGCGCTCGCCCTGCGCCTGATCCAGATGCAAACGGGCATGGCCGATATCCGGCATCAGCGGCAAGGCCGGCAGCGGCTCGATGCGCACGCCGGGCGCGCCCTGGCGCACCACACCGAGGGCCAGCCGTGGCGGCTCCTCGGCGCCCTCCTCGCGCGCAGCCACCAGCAACCAGTCGGCACATTCGGCGGCGGTGACGAAGTCCTTGCGACCGCTGATGTACAGACCGTAGATGCGCGTACTCATGTCCGCCGGACGGGTGCTGCGGTTCTCCGTCACGCACAAGGCACCAGCCGTCCACGGCGCCGCCGGCCACAGCACGCGTAGCGCAGCCTGGTAACCGGCGAGAAAGGCCAGCCCCGGCGTGGCCGCCTGCAACCCGCCCACCAGCGCCAGCTCGAAGGGCTGTGGCGTGCCGCACAGACGCATCAGCAGGCGGGCGTACCAATCCTCCAGTCCCGCCTCGGCAGTCAGGCGCTCGATGGGCTGAAACAGGCTCGACCAGGGCATCGCAGAGCTCCTCGCAGCCGCAGCCCGGCCGCCGTCACATAAGCATCAAAAAAGCTTCACGGTGATGACACCGCAGCTACCTAGCCTGAGCTTGCCCAACAAGATCGACCGGCTGCAAGCACCCAGCCGGCACACGGAGGATCTGGCATGACTCAAACCGCTCGCCGCCTACAGGCCGAACGCCTGCAAGGCCCCGCCGCCCTGCGTGAAGCTCAGGCCTTGCGCTACCGCGTGTTCAGCGCGGAATTCGACGCCAAGCTCAACGGCGCCGAACTGGGTCTGGACATGGACGACTACGACATCCACTGCCGCCATATCGGCGTACGTGACCTGGAAAGCGGCGAACTGGTGGCCACTACCCGCCTGCTCGACCACCAGGCCGCCGCCGGTCTCGGTCGCTACTACAGCGAAGAGGAATTCGCCCTGCATGGTCTGGCCAAGCTGGAAGGCCCGGTGCTGGAAATCGGCCGCACCTGCGTCGCCCATGCCTACCGCAACGGAGGCACCATCGCCGTGCTCTGGGGCGAGCTGGCCGAAGTACTCAACGAAGGCGGCTACCGCTACCTGATGGGCTGCGCGAGCATCTCCATGCAGGACGGCGGCATCCAGGCGCAAGCCATCATGCAGCGCCTGCGTGAGCGTTACCTGTGCACCGAGCACCTGCGCGCCGAGCCGAAGCACCCGCTGCCGCAGCTGGATCTGCCGGGCAACGTCATCGCCGAGATGCCGCCGCTGCTCAAGGCCTACATGCGCCTGGGGGCGAAGATCTGCGGCGAGCCCTGCTGGGATCGCGACTTCCAGGTGGCCGACGTGTTCATCCTGCTCAAGCGCGACGAGTTGTGCCCGCGTTACGCCCGGCACTTCAAGGCTGCGGTCTGACGCCGACAGGCGGAGGATACTTGCATCACCTGCGCCGGCCCTGTAGACAGAGGCCGGCTTTTTTCATCTGGAGTTCACGATGACCCGACTGCGCCTTTCCCTGCGCCTGCTGCACCTGGCCCTGGTGATCGCCTTCGGCACCCTGCTGGCCGCAGTCGTCAGCCTCTGCGAACGCGTGGTGCGGCATGACCTGATGTCCCTGCGCCAACGCCTGACACGCTGGTTCCTCGCACGCCTGGGTGGTGCCCTGCCGTTTCGCGTACGCATCGAGGGCGAGCTGCCGACCCAGCCGATGCTGTGGGTCGCCAACCATGTGTCGTGGACGGACATTCCGCTGCTGGGCGCCCTGCAACCGATGTCCTTTCTGTCCAAGGCAGAAGTGCGTGCCTGGCCGTTGGCCGGTTGGCTGGCGCACAAGGGCGGTACGCTGTTCATCCGCCGCGGCGCAGGCGACAGCGGCCAGATCGGCCAACAGCTCACCCAGCACCTGCAGCGCGGACGTCATCTGTTGATCTTCCCCGAAGGCACCACCACCGACGGCCTGGCCCTGCGCACCTTCCACGGCCGCCTGCTGAGCAGCGCCATCGACAGCGGCGTGGCCATCCAGCCGGTAGCCATTCGTTACCTGCGGGACGGCCAACCCTGCTCGGTGGCGCCCTTCATCGGCGATGACGACATGATTTCGCACCTGCTGCGCCTGCTGTCCAGTTCGGCCAGCGAAGTGGAAATCCGTCTGCTACAGCCGATCCCCAGCGATACCCGCAGCCGCAACGAACTGGCCCGTCACAGCCAGGCCTCGATTGCTGCGGCATTGCAGCCGGAATCGTCCCAGGAACAGGCCGCGGCCTGATACCGATCAGATAAGACCTAGTGTTTGGCACGGATAGCCTTTGTCGGGGGCGTGGAGCCGCCCAGGCCGTGCGCACCGAAATGCCGGCGCCACTCCCATTGGTGCGCACGGCGCACCCTACGTAACTGAAGCCGCGCAGGTTTGGTCGACTCCCCTCTCCCGCAGGCGGGAGAGGGAAGGTCAACGACGTGTCAAACCGTCATCAACGAGCCGGCGGGACGATCAGTGCGTCGACGTCCTGAGTGGCCAGCAGGCGACTGGCAACACTGCCCAGCACCAGACGCGACACCCCTTCGCGGGCATGAGTACCCAGCACCAGCAGATCGGCAGAGGAACGCTTCAGCGCTTCGTCGATCACCGACTCTGGCGAGCCGACGTGAATCTGCAGCCGCTCGGACGTGAGGTTCAAGCCATCCTGGCCCAGGCGTTCGAGGATCTGTTTGCGCAGATCCTCACGCTGGGTTTCCAGCACCTGGGCGCTCAGGCTCGCTTCCAGCATTACTCCGGGCGATACCGGCTCGAGCGCACTGGCCGCATCGAAGTTCTGCGGATCGAGCAGCCCCAGGTCACGGGCACGGCTGGCGGCCTGCAGCGAGATACGCGACAGATCCAGCGCCAGCAGCGCGTGCTTGTACTCATGGGTAACCGGGCCATTGACACGCAGCACCGGCAGATGACTGGCGCGCACCACACGCTCGAGCGTGGTGCCGACGAAGAAGTCGCGCAGCGACGATTTACGATGCGCGCCCACCACCAGCAGCTCGGCACCGCTGCCCTGAGCGCTCTCGACCAGCACCTCGGCGACATCGCCACTGGCGACGATCACGCGCGGTTTGCTGCCAGCCTGCTCGGCCAGCCGCTCGGCCTGGGCCTGCAGCAGGGTTTCGGCCTGCTGCACCTGGCTCGCCACGTGCTCGGCCGGCGCATCGTCGTCGATCACATGAACCAGCGTCCATTCACCGCCACCCTGGCGACGGATCAATTGCACGGCGCGCTGCAGCGCATGGGCTGAACGCTCGGATAGATCGGTTGCCACCATGATCTTGATCATCTTCTTTCCTCCATTCGTGTCATGACCGGATACATTGAGCCTCGATAGGTCTCGCCGATCCTTGATGCAGATCAGGCTCCGGGGTCGAAAGCCGACTAGGGTTCAAAGGGCTCGGTTTCCCTTCGCACGAAGCGGAACCAGATCCTGGCGCCCGAAGGAGACTAATCCCCATGGAAAATCGGCTTCCTGGACATACTGACCACGCCTGGCACCAACTGACTCCGCAACAGGCACTGGAGGCTCAGCAGAGCACCTCATCAGGGCTCGGCGAACACGAGGCAGGCGAGCGCCTGCAACGCCATGGCCACAACCGCCTGCCACCGCCAAAACGCCGTGGCCCGCTGCTGCGCCTGCTGTACCAGTTTCACAACGTGCTGCTGTACATGATGCTCGGCGCCGCACTGATCACCGCCCTGCTCGGCCACTGGGTCGATACCTCGGTGATCCTCGCCGCGGTGCTGATCAACGTGATCATCGGCTTCATCCAGGAAGGCAAGGCGGAGAACGCGCTCGACGCCATCCGCAACATGCTCTCGCCCCACGCCATGGTGCTGCGCGACGGCGAACGTCACGAAATCGATGCCGAACGGCTGGTGCCCGGCGACGTGGTGTTGCTGGTATCCGGTGACAAGGTGCCGGCCGACCTGCGCCTGCTCAGCGTGAAGAACCTGCTGGTGGAAGAAGCGGCGCTGACCGGCGAATCGGTGCCGGTGGAAAAATCCGTGGCCCACTGCCAGGCCGACGCCGCGCTCGGCGACCGCCGCTGCATGGCCTACTCCGGCACCCTGGTCAGCAGTGGCCAGGCCACCGGCCTGGTGGTGGCCACCGGCGCGGACACCGAACTGGGCCGCATCGGCGCCATGCTGCAACAGGTGCAGGCGCTGTCCACACCGCTGCTGCGGCAGATCGAACAGTTCAGCCGCTGGCTGGCGGTGATCATCCTGATCCTGGCGCTGGCCACCTTCATCCTCGGTATCCTCTGGCATGGGCAGAACCCCGGCGAGATGTTCATGATGGTGGTGGCGCTGACCGCCTCGGCCATTCCCGAAGGCCTGCCGGCGATCATGACCGTGATCCTGGCCCTGGGCGTGCAACGCATGGCCGGGCACAACGCCATCGTGCGCCGCCTGCCAGCAGTGGAAACCCTCGGCTCGGTGACGGTGATCTGCTCGGACAAGACCGGCACCCTGACCCGCAACGAAATGACCGTGCAACGCGTGGTCAGCGCCAGCCGCATCCTCGATATCAGCGGCGTCGGCTATGCCCCGGAAGGCGCCTTCCACCAGGACGGCAAGCTGCTCGAACCCGATAACGCCTTGCTGGAAATCGCCCGCGCGGCACAGCTGTGCAACGACGGTCGCCTGCAACAGGACGCCGCCGGCCACTGGCTGCTGCACGGCGATCCGACCGAGGGTGCGCTGCTCACCCTGGCACTGAAAAGCGGCCTCGATATCGCCACTCTGCAGGCGCAATTGCCGCGCAGCGACACGATTCCGTTCGAGTCGGAACACCGCTTCATGGCCACCCTGCATCACGATCACGCCGGCCACGGCCTGATCCTGCTCAAGGGCGCGCCCGAGCGCGTGCTGGAAATGTGCGCCAGCCAGCGCGACGCCGATGGCGGCGACGCGTCGCTGGATGCCGACTACTGGCGCCGCCAGGCCACCGACCTGGCCGCCCGTGGCCTGCGCCTGCTGGCCCTGGCCAGCAAACCGGCCGCTGCCGAGCAGCGCACGCTCAGGTTCGACGACGTGGAGAGTGGCCTGACCCTGCTGGCGCTGGTCGGCATCATCGACCCACCACGCGAGGAGGCCATCGCCGCCGTTGCCGAATGCCAGCGTGCCGGCATCCGGGTGAAGATGATCACCGGCGATCATGCCGAAACCGCCCGCGCCATTGGTGCACAACTGGGTATCGGCGTCGGTCTGCCAGCGATGACTGGCGCGGAGCTGGAGTTGCTCGACGACCGCCGCCTGCGTGAGGTGCTGCCCAATATCGAGGTGTTCGCCCGTGCCAGCCCGGAGCACAAGTTGCGCCTGGTGCAAAGCATGCAGGACAGCGGCCAGGTGGTGGCGATGACCGGCGACGGAGTCAACGATGCCCCAGCCCTCAAACGCGCCGACGTTGGCGTGGCCATGGGCCTGAAGGGCACCGAGGCGGCCAAGGAAGCCGCCGAGGTGGTGCTGGCCGACGATAACTTCGCCACCATCGCCGGCGCCGTGCGCGAGGGCCGGGCGATCTACGACAACCTGAAGAAATTCATCCTCTTCGCCCTGCCCACCAACGGCGGCCAGTCGCTGATCGTGATTTTCGCCATTCTGTTCCAGGTGGTACTGCCACTGACCCCGGCGCAGGTGTTGTGGATCAACATGGTCACCTCCAGCACCCTGGGCCTGGCGCTGGCCTTCGAACCCACCGAACGCGGCCTGATGAACCGCGCGCCGCGCGCGCCGAACGAGCCCCTGCTGTCCGGCTTCTTCATCTGGCGCGTGGTGATGGTCTCGGTGCTGATTGCCGGGGCGGGCATCGGCCTGTTCCTCTGGGAGCTGGAGCTGGGCAAAAGCCTGGAAAGCGCCCGCACCACAGCGGTCAATGCCGTGGTGATGTGCGAGATGTTCTACCTGCTCAACAGCCGCAGCATCTTCGGTTCGGTACTCAGCCGCGAAGCCCTGCTGGGCAATCGCGCCGTGCTGGTGACCATCGCCATCTGCCTGGTGCTGCAGTTGCTGTTCACCTACGCCCCACCGCTACAGGGCGTGTTCGGCTCGGTGGGGCTGAGCCTGGATGAATGGCTGCGGGTTTTACTGGCGGGCCTGGCGCTGTTCAGCGTGGCGGAATTGGAGAAATGGGTGGTGCGGCGCTTTGGCCTGCATGCCCAGGCAACCTGAGCCGTTGTGGGAGAGATTTCAGTGGTGATTGTCGCGTCTAAAGCCTTGCCACAGCGCCCGACGCGAGACCTTGTGGGAGGCGCTTTAGCGGCGACCGTCGCAGTGGCGAAATCGCTGGTGCGCACGGCGCACCCTACGGATGCAGGGAAACGCCCGTAGGGCGCGCCGTGCGCACCGCCACTCAGGCGCTCCCGGCTTGCCTCGAACCTACAAGCTCGGCCTCGGCGAAGGCCATCAACTCGGGGTAGAAGGCGCGAAAGTCCTCGCTGAGCGGTTCGTACAGGCGCTCCAGTTCCGCCAGGCTGCCATCGAGCAACTGCGGTTTGGACAAGCGTCGCTGCATACCGGCGATCACCTGTTCCAGCACGGCGAATTCGCGGTAGCTGCCGAGCCAGTCCTGCGCCGCCATACGCGGCGCCATCAACGCCAGGCGCCCTGGTAGCTCGGGCTCGGCGGCAAGCACCTGGTAGACCCGATCGGTGAAATGTTCCAGCGGCTGCGCCGCGTACGCCGACCAATCCCGGGCCAGACAATGATCGAAGAACAGATCCAGCAGCATGCCGGCCGTTCTCCGCCGCTGCTCCGGAAAACGTGCACGAGCCCGGGCCTGCAACGGGTGGCTGTCGGTGAAGGCATCGATGCGTCGATGCAGGCGAATGGCGGCCTCGATTTGCGCCGGCCAACGCCCGACCAGCGGGCCTTTGACGAAATCGCCATAGAGGCTGCCGAGCAGTTGCGGCGCTGCGTTACCGCCGAGGTGCAGATGAGCCAGGTAGTTCATCCCGTGAGCCTAACCCCGCCGACAGGACAATCGAAGTGGCTGATGGAGACTATTGGAACAATCGATCTGTATATCGCTCAGAGACGATATAAGGTTCGCCACATGACGATACGCAACGACAACGCCATGGACATCGACCTCGACGCCATCATCAAGGCCCTCGCCCACCCGGTTCGCCGCGACATCCTCGACTGGTTGAAGGAGCCCGAGCAGCACTTCGCCGAACAGGATCACCCGCTGGAGATCGGCGTGTGCGCCGGCAAGATCTTTCTGCGTACCGGGCTTTCGCAATCCACCGTTTCCGCCCATCTGACCACCTTGCAGCGCGCCGGTCTGGTGACCAGCCGCAAGGTCGGCCAGTGGCATTTCTTCAAGCGCAACGACGAGCTGATCCAGGCCTTCGTCGAGCGCCTTGGCCAGCAACTCTGAATCGCCCCCTTACCTCGGAGAACCACCATGCCCACACTGTTCGACCCCATCCTGATCGGTGATCTGCACCTGAACAACCGCATCATCATGGCCCCGCTGACCCGTTGCCGCGCCGACGAAGGTCGCGTACCCAACGCGCTGATGGCCGAGTATTACGTACAGCGTGCCTCGGCTGGCCTGATCATCAGCGAAGCCACCGCCGTCACGCCGATGGGCGTCGGCTACCCGGACACCCCCGGCATCTGGTCGGATGAGCAGATTCGTGGCTGGAGCAACGTCACCCAGGCAGTCCATGCCAACGGCGGCAAGATCGTCCTGCAGCTGTGGCACGTCGGCCGGATCTCCGACCCGATCTACCTGAATGGCGAACTGCCGGTGGCACCGAGTGCCATCCAACCGGCCGGCCACGTCAGCCTGGTGCGCCCGATCAAGGAGTTCGTCACCCCGCGTGCCCTGGCAACCGAAGAGATCGCCGATATCGTCGAGGCTTATCGCCAAGGCGCCGAGAACGCCATGGCCGCCGGTTTCGATGGTGTGGAAATCCACGGTGCCAACGGCTACCTGCTCGACCAGTTCCTGCAGAGCAGCACCAACCAACGCACCGACCGCTACGGTGGCAGCGTTGAGAATCGTGCACGTCTGCTGCTGGAAGTGACCGATGCGGCCATCTCGGTGTGGGGCGCCGGCCGTGTCGGCGTGCACCTGGCGCCGCGTGCGGATTCCCACGACATGGGCGACGCCAACCGCGCCGAAACCTTCGGCTACGTGGCTCGCGAACTGGGCAAACGTGGCATCGCCTTCATCTGCGCTCGCGAGAAGGCGGGCGACGACAGCCTGACGCCGCAACTGAAGAAGGAATTCGGCGGCGTGTTCATCGCCAACGAACGCTTCACCAAGGATCAGGCCAACGCCTGGCTGGCCGAGGGCAAGGCCGATGCAGTGGCCTTCGGCATCCCCTTCATCGCCAACCCGGATCTGCCCGAGCGCCTGGCGCAGGATGCACCGCTGAACGAGCCGCAACCGCAGACCTTCTACGGCGCCGGCCCGGTCGGTTACATCGACTACCCGCGCCTGTAACGCACTTCATGTAGGGTGCGCTGCGCGCACCAACCGGGCAGCGCACAACCTAGGCGGCCCCGCGACACCCTACGGCCGGAAAGAAACGAACAAGCCCCGCATTGCGGGGCTTGTTCGTTTAGCGAAGTGCCTCAAAACCTGTTCACGATCTTGCGAGCTAGAGCCATACAACACCGATGGCGGCCCCGCAAAAACAGGCGAGGAGCGGTCGGAGTCGCGCTCGACTTTACAAGCTGTAAATGAGCAGTCCGACCGGGCTGGCGCTCCAGCCTGTTTTTAACGCAGTAGGGCCGACGCGCAGCAGATCGTGAACAGGTTCTCAGCGCTGATTGAGCTGCTGCTGCAGATTCACCACCTGGCTTTGCAGGGTGCTGATATTGCGCGTCATCTGCGCACGGAAGGCATCGAACTCGGCGGTATTCGGGCCCTCACTGGCCGCGGCGGCCGGACGATTGTCCAGCTCGCTGCGCAGCACCAGCAGATCCTGCTCCAGGCTACGGATGGCCTGGCTCGGGTTGCCCTGCTTCTTCAGCGCATCGATATCAGTGCTCAGCGTCTTGATCCGGGTATCGAGCTTGGCCAGTTCGGCCTGGGTCGCCTTGGCATCGCCTTGCGCCGCCTTCAGCGCCGTCTGCTCGCTGGTCAGCGCCTGCAGACGCTTGTCGAAATCGGCACTGGCACCGATGCCATTCTTGAGCTCCGTGCCCAGCTGATCGATGCGCTTGTCCAGCGCGGCTTGCGCCGTGGCGCTCTGTTGCTGCTGCTTGCTCAGTTCGGCCAGGCGGTTCTCCAGTTGCCGAACCTGCAGCTTGAGCGCCTCGCTGCCGCTGGTGACGTTGGACTCGGTCGCCACCACCTTGCCGGAAATATCCTGAATACGCCCGGCGGCTTCCTCGCTGATGCGCGCGAAACTTTCCTGGGTCGCCACCAGACGCTGCTCCATCAGACCGATCTGCTGCAGGCTCCACCAACCAAGGCCGGCCAGGGCGATGCTCAGCGCCCCCACCAACGCCCACAGCGGTCCGGTGCTCGGGCCTTTGCTGACCGCTGCGCGGTTGCTGGGCGCACGGCTGCTGCGCGGGGCCGGTTCGTCGCGTGGCTCGACGAAATCCTCGCGGCGCTCCGTGGTCAGGCTGGGCAGATTGTCGAGCTCGTCATTGGCATCGTTGCGCATGGTCAGACCTATGTTGGAACGGATAAACGGAAATGCCGCGCAGTATACCGATTCGCCATCACACCATCAGCGCCGCGCCAAGGAGGTGCGCAAGCGCACCGACGAAGGGCGCGACAGGGCCATCGACCCGTGTACAGCCCAGCAGTTCCGCAAAACTTGAACTGGTACGCACTTTGCTTTTTCCCTTGTCGTGAACACGCCTACCGCGCGTCGCTCACAAGCCAGCAGGCGGCCTAAAAGTTCTGCAAAGCGATACAGCACGAATGCGTGTTACAGCCGGTGGGAAGAGGCTGTTCAGGTCACGGAAGGTGAGGAATGCCGAAGCCCGTGGCCCTTCAACCAAACGGGGGAAGTAGCAATGGAACTGAACAAAGAAGTACTGGACTGCATGAAAGCGCTGCGCCGCCGTCTACGCGAAGAGCTGGAGGTGGATATCCGCCTGAGCCAGCCCAATGCAATCGGCGCCATGCTCGATGGCAGCCTGAAGTCCATCGACGAAGAAACTCGCCGCCTCGGTCAACGCCTGGCCGAACTCTCCGATCAACCGCAGCGCCCGACCAGCACGCCCATCGCAGCGGTGGAGCTACCGAGCGCCAATCCGTCCGGCGCCGTGCGGATCTATCGCGGTCAGCGCGTCTACGCCTGATGGCCCATCTGCACCTGCCACCAGGTGCAGAACTCATCCAGCGCCTCCCACAAACCGGCCTTGGGGTCGTAGTCGAGATATTCGCGGGCACGCTCGATGTTCAGGGAGAAATCCCTGGCCATCACCGCTACCCCCAGGCGAAACAGGCTCGGCTCCGGCCGCCCAGGCAGCAGCCGACAAACACCTTCATTGAGCGTTGCCGCAGCGTAGGCCAGCGGGAATGGCATATGTCGGGTCACCGGCGGCAGCTCCAGTCGGCGCAGCACGTAATTGACCACGTCCCACAGCGGTACCGGCGTGCCGTTACTGATGTTGTACACCTGACCAAGCGCCGGGCCGCCGACCTGCAGTGAGCTGAGCAGGGCAGCATTGAGGTTATGCACGTTGGTGAAATCGACCTTGTTCAGGCCATTGCCGATGATCGCCAGGCGCCCCTTGCGCTGCATGCCGATCAGCCGCGGGAAGATGCTGGTATCGCCCGCACCGGTGACGAAGCGCGGACGCAGGGCAATCACCTCCAGGCCGAACTCCTGCGCGGCGAACACCTGCTGCTCGGCCAGGTACTTGGTCTTGCCATAGTGATCGGAGAAGCGCTTGGGCACCTGCTCCTCACGAATATCGACATGCGAGCGCCCATCGAAGTAGATCGATGGCGAGGACAGATGCACCAGGCGCCGCACCTTCTGTTTCAGGCAGGCGTCGACGACATTCTCGGTGACCGTCACGTTGGCCTGATGGAAATGCGCATAGTCGCCCCACACCCCCACCGCACCGGCGCAATGCACCACGGCCTCGACATCCTGGCACAACGCCTGGGCCAGTTCGGGATCGCCCAGATCGCCCTGGACGAATTCGGCACCGCGCTTGATCAGGTGCTGCACGCCTTCGGCACGCCGGCCGTTGACCCGCACCGTCAAGCCCTGCTCGAGTGCGAAACGCGCGAAGCGCCCACCGATGAAACCGCTCGCGCCGGTGACCAGAATCCTCATCGCATCCCCCTGTCGTTCTTGTATTGGCCGCACTCTAGCAGTGCCCAGCCCTGCCTGCCCTGTCGGTGACGGCCAGAACTACGACCCTGCAGGCCGCTCATTGGTGCAATGGCACCAGCACCGAAGCGGAGTAGCGACGCAGCTGCTCGGTCAAGTCGCCAAACAACTCGCCGCCATTGCGCCAGTGATGCCAGTACAGCGGCACATCGATGAAGCGCTCGGGCACCAGATCCACCAGCCTGCCACTGGCCAGCGCGTCCCGCACCTGCAATTGCGGCACCAGGCCCCAGCCCAGGCCACCTTCGGTCAGGCGCACGAAGCCTTCGGACGAAGGACACAGGTGGTAGGCGAAAGCGCCTGTCACGCCCAACCCTGCCAGGTAGCGATGCTGCAACTGATCATCCGGGCCATAGACGATGGCCGGCGCACGGGCCAGCGCCTCGGCGGTGACACCAGCGGCGAAATGCCGGGCGATGAAGGCCGGGCTGGCCAGCGCGCGATAACGCATGGCCCCCAACGCCAGGCTGCGCGCGCCCGCCACCGGCCGTTCGGCAGCACATACGCAGCCGGCCACTTCGCCTGCGCGCATGCGCTTGAGGCCGACCTCCTGATCCTCCACCACCAGTTCCATCAGCACCTGCTGGGCGGCGCAAAAGTCGGCGGTCGCCGCCGCCCACCAGGTCGCCAGGCTGTCGGCGTTGATGGCGATGCGCAAACGCTCGGGCAAGGCCTGCTCATCCAGGCCCGGCACCTGACCTTGCAAATCGCGCTCGAGCAGACGCACCTGCTGCACATGGTTGAGCAGACGCCGCCCGATTTCGGTAGGTGCTGGCGGTGTCGCGCGTACCAGCACCGGTTGACCGACCCGCGCTTCGAGCAACTTGATGCGCTGCGAAACCGCCGACTGCGACAGCCCCAGTACCTGCGCCGCCCGCTCGAAACCGGCCTGTTCCACCACTGCCGCCAGCGCGGCCAGAAGTTTGTAATCGAACAATCGATTTTCCTAATGAGTGATCAGCAATATTGGTTTCTCTTATACATCCGGACGCCGCAGACTCGCCAGCATTCAGCCCAATCAGGAGCCCGACATGTCAGGCGAAACCGATCTAGCCCGCCTGCTGCAAAGCATGACGCCGCAACTCAACCCAGGTGAATACGTGTTCTGCTGCGTACCTGCCGAGCATGACTGCAGCGCCCTGCAGCCAATCGCCAGCATGCGTGAGCGCGAAGGCCTGAGCCTGGTGCTGACACGCGAAGTCGCCGATGCCCATGGCCTGCGCTACGACTACGTCGCGGCCTGGATCACCCTTGAAGTGCATTCCTCGCTGGCCGCTGTCGGGCTGACCGCCTCCTTCTCCGCCGCGCTGGCGCAAGCCGGCATCAGCTGCAACGTGGTCGCCGGCTTTCATCACGACCATCTCTTCGTGCCCAGCGAGCGCGCCGAGCGGACGCTGTCCACCCTGCGCGCCCTGTCGGCGGCGTCCATGCCGGAGCCCGTGTGATGTGGCAGAGCTATAGCAACGGCCTGCTGGTGGCCATCGGTCTGATCATGGCCATTGGTGCGCAGAACGCCTTCGTTCTGGCGCAAAGCCTGCGTCGTGAACACCACGTCCCGGTTGCCCTGCTGTGCATCATCTGCGATGCCGTGCTGGTCGCTGCCGGCGTCTTCGGCCTGGCCACCCTGCTGGCGCAGAGCCCGGCGCTGCTGGCCATCGCCCGCTGGGGCGGCGCCGCCTTCCTGATCTGGTACGGCAGCCAGGCGCTGCTGCGCGCCGCCCGTCCGCAAGCGTTGCAAGCGGCAGGCAGTGAACCGCGCTCGCTGCGTGCAGTGATGCTGGCAGCCCTTGCAGTCACGCTGCTCAACCCGCACGTTTATCTGGATACCGTGCTGCTGATCGGTTCACTCGGTGCCCAGCAACCCGAGCCCGGCGCCTACGCGGCCGGCGCGGCCAGCGCCTCCTTTCTCTGGTTCAGCGCCCTGGCGCTTGGCGCTGCCTGGCTCGCCCCATGGCTGGCCAGGCCACTGACCTGGCGGCTGATCGATCTGGGCGTGGCGGCGATGATGTTCGCCGTGGCGGCGCAGTTGATCCTGGGCGCGCTGTAGCGGCAGGACTCGCGCATAATGCGCCTGGCCCTCTTACGCCAGGAGCAACAATGGACACCTTGCACGGCATGCGCGTATTCGTTCAGGTGGTCGAGCGCGGCAGCTTCACCGCTGCGGCCCAGGCGCTCGACCTGTCCACCGCGCAGGTGTCGCGACTGATCGCCGATCTCGAACAACACCTCGAGGCACGCCTGCTGCAGCGCACCACACGACGCCTGGCATTGACCGAAACCGGCGAGCGCTACCTGGAGCGCTGCCGGCAGATACTCGGCCAGATCGACGAGGCCGACGCCGAGGCGCGTGGCGCACATCGTACGCCCAGCGGCCGCCTGCGCGTGCACACCATGACCGGTCTCGGCCTGCAGCACATCACCCCATTGATCGCCCGCTATGCCGAACGACACCCTCAGGTCGTGGTGGAACTGACCCTGGCTCAGCGCACCCCGGATCTGCTCGAAGATGGCCATGACGTGACCATCGCCTTCGCCCGCGACCTGCCTGACTCACAATTGGTTGCGCAGCGCCTGGGCGCGATCCACAGCGTTATCTGCGCCGCCCCCAGCTACCTGGCTCAATACGGGATTCCCGAGCACCCGGCTGACCTGCAGCGGCATCGTCACCTGCGCCTGACCGACCCGCTGTACCGCGGCCAATGGGATTTCGGTGACGAGCAGTTGGAGGCGCTACCGGCCGAATGCTTCCAGGTCAACGTCGCCGAAGCGCTGGTCAAGGCAGCCCAGGCCGGCATGGGTTTCTGCCTGCTGCCCTCGTTCGTCGCCAGCCAGCCGCTGCGCGAGGGACGCCTGCTGCGCATCCTGCCGCAGCACCGGCTGCGCGCGCTGAACATCTACGCGATGTATCCGTCACGGCGCTTCCTCGATGCCAAGACGCGCACCTGGGTGGAGTTTCTCAAGGCCGAGCTGCCGCCGCTGCTATTGGGCGATGAGGCGGTATTAGAAGATGCGCAGTACTGGGCAAGTGCGGAGAGACTGTTGCGCCAAAGGTAATGGTCATTCACCCGGAGCGCGCTTTTTCCGAACTCGACGCCTCACTAGGATGACTTCGAACCCACGAAGAATCCGCACGAGGATCGCCCCATGAAAAATCTTCTGACTGCCACTGCCCTTTCCCTCGGCGCTCTGCTCGCCAGCCAGGCCAGCTTCGCCGAAGAGTCCCCGGCCTTCATCGCCCACGTCCAGGCTCACCAGCAGGCGCACAAGGCACAACGCGCCGAGCAACAGGCGCAAGCGGACAGCGCGCACAAGGCCGACCAGCAAGGCTGATCGGCGTTTGCCTGACGCAGGTCTCCCACTCCTGACCTGCGTCCCTAGGGCCGCTCCCCCGGCCCCTTTTCAGTCACCGGAGGTCATCATGAAACGTATCGCCTGCCTGCTCGCCCTCGCCTGCGCCAGCACCCTGGCACAGGCAGAATCGCCCGAGACCTATCACTACGGCATGCACCTGGATGTCGCCAAGGTCATCAGCCAGACCCTGCCGCAGGGCTGCCAGGTGGGTGAAGCCCGCATGGTCTATCTGGACTCCAAGGGCGAACGCCACACCCTGATCTACCAGCGCATTGGCGAAGACTGCCGCTACTGACGCTTTCGGCCGTCAGTCGCCACCAATCCGTCACCACGCAGCATCCGCCCTCCCCGATCTGACGCCTGGCACACAGACGAACTCAGGTTGCATCGCTGCATTCGCCAACGGTTGCCCTGCGGCAAACGCTATCGCTGGGAATTCGAGCGCGGCACGGAACAACTCGTTCTCGATGCTCCAGGCAGCCTGAGTCTGGACGACAACGACCTGCTGGTCGAAACGGCTGGCTCCTGATTGGGTATCGCCTACGTCCTTCTCCAGGCCTATGCCTGTATTACTCCAGCTATCGCCATGTGCCGACCCAGTGGCAGGCGTTCATCGCCATCATCCGTGAGGTGAACGAGGCACTGGCTGCCGACGACCGGGCGCCCAGCCCAGCAACACGCGGCAGCTGGCAGGTCTATCCTGAATAGGTACTACCGAGTCGCAATGCCGTTCAGCATTGTGCGAAGCGCCATTCGCGGGCCTCCCGAAACAGGTAGCACCAGGGTTGCACCGTAATGGCGCAGCGATCCATGCAGCGCCGTAACCGGCCGTTCTACTGAGACTGCAAGAGTCCTTGCGCAGAAGGCTCGGCACGCTGCAAGCCCCAGCAGATCCGGCTTCATAGCGAACGAGAAAGAGGCAAGCGTACGTTTGTCGGCTCACGCGAGATATTGGTTGCACCTGGTTGCACCTGACGTTGCGCAGGTTTAATCTCGCGCAGCTTCCGGTACCCGTCATCCACAGACGGCAACCCTTCGGGCCGTCGCAGGCGACGTCGAAATTGCCCCAGGCAATTTTTTACCGTGCATTACCTGAATAATAGGATTCCCCCATGGCCACCACGACTCTTGGCGTAAAACTCGACGATGCCACCCGCGACCGCCTGAAACAGGCTGCGCAATCGATCGACCGCACCCCTCACTGGCTGATAAAGCAGGCGATCTTCAACTATCTGGAGCAGATCGAAGGTGGCCTCACCCCCGCCGAACGTTCCGGCCTGGCCGCCGCTGCCGGTGAAGAAGCGCTGGAGTCGCTGACCGAGCAAGGCCTGCAGGTATTCCTCGATTTCGCCGAGAGCATCCTCCCGCAGTCGGTACTGCGCGCCGCCATCACCTCGGCCTATCGCCGCCCGGAAACCGAGGCTGTACCGATGCTGCTGGAGCAGGCCCGCCTGCCCAAGGATCTCTCCGATGCCACCCAGAAACTGGCTCTGAGCATTGCCGAGAAGCTGCGCAACCAGAAGAGCGCCGGTGGCCGTCAGGGCCTGGTGCAGGGCCTGCTGCAGGAGTTCTCGCTGTCGTCGCAGGAAGGCGTGGCGCTGATGTGCCTGGCCGAAGCCCTGCTGCGTATCCCGGACAAGGCCACCCGTGACGCCCTGATCCGCGACAAGATCGCCAACGGCAACTGGAGCCAGCACCTCGGCCAGAGCCCGTCGATGTTCGTCAACGCCGCCAGCTGGGGCCTGCTGATCACCGGCAAACTGGTGTCGACGCACAACGAGGCCGGCCTCTCCAATTCGCTCAACCGCCTGATCGGCAAGAGCGGCGAGCCGGTGATCCGCAAGGGCGTGGACATGGCCATGCGCCTGATGGGCGAGCAGTTCGTCACCGGCGAAACCATCGGCGAAGCCCTGGCCAACGCCACCTCCCTGGAGAGCAAAGGTTTCCGCTACTCCTATGACATGCTCGGCGAAGCCGCGCTGACCGAGGAAGACGCCAAGCGCTACCTGGCCTCCTACGAGCAGGCCATCCATGCCATCGGCAAGGCCTCCCACGGCCGCGGCATCTACGAAGGCCCAGGCATCTCGATCAAGCTCTCCGCCCTGCACCCGCGCTACAGCCGCGCGCAGTACGACCGGGTGATGGAAGAGCTGTACCCGATCCTGCTGAGCCTGACCCAACTGGCCAAGCAGTACGACATCGGCATCAACATCGATGCCGAGGAAGCCGACCGCCTGGAGCTGTCGCTGGATCTGCTCGAGCGCATGTGCTTCGAGCCGTCGCTGGCCGGCTGGAACGGCATCGGCTTCGTCATCCAGGCCTACCAGAAGCGCTGCCCGTACGCGATCGACTACGTCATCGACCTGGCCAAGCGCAGCCGTCACCGCCTGATGATCCGCCTGGTGAAGGGCGCCTACTGGGACAGCGAAATCAAGATGGCCCAGGTCAACGGTCTGGAAGGCTACCCGGTGTACACCCGCAAGCCGTACACCGACGTGTCCTACATCGCCTGCGCCCGCAAGCTGCTGGCCGCGCCGGAAGCCATCTACCCGCAGTTCGCCACCCACAACGCCCACTCGCTGTCGGCCATCTACCACCTCGCCGGGCAGAACTACTACCCGGGCCAGTACGAGTTCCAGTGCCTGCACGGCATGGGCGAGCCGCTGTACGAGCAAGTGGTGGGTAAGGTTGCCGACGGCAAACTGAACCGTCCGTGCCGCATCTACGCCCCGGTGGGCAGCCACGAAACCCTGCTGGCCTACCTGGTACGCCGCCTGCTGGAGAACGGTGCCAACACCAGCTTCGTCAACCGCATCGCCGACAACAGCATCTCGCTCAAGGAGCTGGTACTCGACCCGGTTCAGCAGATCGAGCAGATGGCCGCGCAGGAAGGCACCGTCGGCCTGCCGCATCCGCGCATCCCGTTGCCGCGTGACCTGTACGGCAAGGCCCGCACCAACTCCGCCGGCCTCGACCTGGCCAACGAACACCGCCTCGGCTCGCTGTCCTCGGCCCTGCTGTCGACTGCCAACCAGAACTACCTGGCCGAGCCGATGCTCGGTTGTGACAGCAGCAACGCCGGCGAAGTCGAGCCGCTACGCAACCCTGCCGACCATCGCGACCTGGTCGGCCATGTGCGCGAAGCGAGCATCCAGGACGTCGACAACGCCCTGCGCTGCGCGCTGTCCAGCGGGCCGATCTGGCAATCCACCTTGCCGGGCGAACGTGCCGCCGTGCTGGAGCGCGCCGCCGACCTGATGGAAGCCGAGCTGCAACAACTGATGGGCCTGCTGGTACGTGAATCCGGCAAGACCTTCGCCAATGCCATCGCCGAAGTCCGCGAAGCCGTCGATTTCCTGCGCTACTACGCCGCCCAGGCGCGCAGCTTCGGCAATGACAGCCATCGCCCACTGGGCCCGGTGGTGTGCATCAGCCCGTGGAACTTTCCCCTGGCAATCTTCAGCGGTCAGGTCGCCGCCGCCCTGGCTGCGGGTAACACCGTGCTGGCCAAGCCGGCCGAACAGACGCCGCTGATCGCTGCACAAGCCGTACGTATCCTGCTCGAAGCCGGTGTACCGGCCGGCGCCGTACAACTGCTGCCGGGCCGTGGCGAAACCGTCGGCGCGCGCCTGGTCGGCGACGAGCGCGTGCGCGGGGTGATGTTCACCGGCTCCACCGAAGTGGCCGGCATCCTCCAGCGCAACATTGCGGGTCGCCTGGATGCCCAGGGCCGCAGCGTTCCGCTGATCGCCGAGACTGGCGGCCTCAACGCCATGATCGTCGACTCCTCGGCACTGACCGAACAGGTGGTGATGGACGTAGTCGCCTCGGCCTTCGACAGCGCCGGTCAACGCTGCTCGGCACTGCGCGTGCTGTGCGTGCAGGACGACGTGGCCGACCGCGTACTGACCATGCTCAAGGGCGCCATGGCCGAATACACCGTGGGCAATCCCGAGCGTCTGAACACCGACATCGGCCCGGTGATCGACGCCGAAGCCAAGGGCAATATCGAGACGCACATCCAGAAGATGCGCGACAAGGGTCGCAAGGTGTTCCAACTGGCGCGCGCCGACGGCGAAAGCATTAAACGCGGCACCTTCGTCCTGCCGACGCTGATCGAGCTGGACAGCTTCGATGAAATGAAACGCGAGATTTTCGGCCCGGTGCTGCACGTGGTGCGCTACGCCCGTGCCGACCTGGGCAGCTTGCTGCAGCAGATCAACGACAGTGGTTACGGCCTCACGCTCGGCGTGCACACGCGCATCGACGAGACCATCGCCCAGGTGGTCGGCACCGCCAAGGTCGGCAACCTGTACGTCAACCGCAACATCGTCGGCGCCGTGGTCGGCGTGCAACCGTTCGGCGGTGAAGGCCTGTCCGGCACCGGCCCGAAAGCCGGTGGCCCGCTGTACCTGTACCGCCTGCTGTCGACTCGTCCGCACGACGCCGTGGCCCAGTACCTGCAACACGACGACGTGCAGACCCTGCCGGTTCCGGCCGAGCTGGACAAGGCACGCAGCGCCTTCAGCGACTGGGCAAGCAGGCAGGAGCCCGCCATTGCCGCCCTGTTCGAGCAGTACCGCAGCCTGTCGCAGAGCTACAGCAGCCACACCCTCACCGGCCCGACCGGCGAGCGCAACAGCTACACCCTGCTGCCACGCGAGCACGTGCTGAACCTGGCCGACGAACGTGGCGACCTGCTCAGCCAGCTGGCCGCCACCCTCGCAGTCGGTAGCCAGGCCGTCTGGCTGGAAAGCCAGCGCGCGCTGTACAGCGAGCTGCCGAAGGAAGTGCAGAAGCGCATCCAGCTGGTCGCGGACTGGAGCAGCGATGAGGTCGCGCTGGACGCCATCCTCCATCACGGCGACTCCGATCAGTTGCGTGCAGTGGGCGAGCAGGCGGCTCAGCGCAAAGGCGCCATCGTCGCGGTACACGGCCTGAACAAGGGCGAAACCGACATCGCACTGGAACGTCTGCTGATCGAACACGCCCTGTCCGTGAACACTGCAGCGGCCGGCGGTAACGCCAGCCTGATGACCATCGGCTGAGCGTAGCCATCTTGCGGTAATGCCGTGGAAAGCTGGCTGAAAGCTTTCCACGGCATGCTGTACCCACACGGCGCGACTGCCCGCAGGGGCTACCCGCCCGGCGCCGTGTTCTCTCCTCCTGACCTTCGGGTCTGCGTCAGCCTACCCGGCAGGCGCTTCGAGCGGGGCCAACCGCCCCGCCCATTTCCTCCCGTCTCGCTGATAACGCATCTCAACTGGCCACCATTGCGCTACCGAAATACCGGACTATGGTGTCAGGACTGGCGTTTCCCCACGCCAGCCAGAGCTGCAGTCCTGAAGCTCTCAGGTGCTCGACAACGCTTACTACATGGATGTGCGTTGACGAATCCTGACTTTTGACTCAAGTCAGGATGCAGTGCTCGCCAAACGCGCTCAATACCTATGTCTCCCTGTGATACGGAGGTAATTGAGATGTCTGATTCGACACAGAAACTCCGCCTCGCCGCATTGATCGCACTGGTGGTCGGTTCAATGGTCGGTGGCGGAATCTTCTCCCTTCCGCAAAACATCGCAGCCAGTGCCAGTGCGGGCGCTACCCTGATCGGCTGGTTGATCACCGGGGTCGGCATGCTGACCCTGGCGTTCGTGTTCCAGACCCTGGCCAACCGCAAGCCCGAACTCGACGGCGGGGTGTATGCCTACGCCAAGGCCGGTTTCGGCGACTACATGGGCTTCTCTTCGGCCTGGGGCTACTGGATCAGCGCCTGGATCGGCAACGTCAGCTACATGGTGCTGCTGTTCTCCACCCTGGGTTACTTCTTCCCGGTATTCGGCGAAGGCAACACCCTGCCGGCGGTGATCTGCGCCTCGGTGCTGCTCTGGCTGCTGCACTTCCTGGTGCTGCGCGGGATCAAGGAGGCGGCGTTCATCAACACCGTCACCACGATCGCCAAGATGCTACCGCTGGCGCTGTTCATCATCATCGCCGCCATCGCCTTCAAGTTCGACGTCTACACCGCGGACTTCTGGGGCCATGGCAACAGCGAGCTGGGCAGCGTGATGGATCAGGTGCGCAACATGATGCTGGTCACCGTCTGGGTGTTCATCGGCATCGAGGGTGCAAGCATCTTCTCGGCCCGTGCCGAGAAACGCAGCGACGTCGGCAAGGCCACGGTGATCGGCTTCGTTGGCGTGCTTCTGCTGCTGGTGCTGGTCAACGTGCTCAGCCAGGGCATTCTCGCCCAGGCCGAACTGGCCGGGTTGAAGAACCCGTCCATGGCCGGCGTGCTGGAACACGTGGTCGGCCCCTGGGGCGCACAGCTGATCTCCATCGGCCTGATCGTCTCCCTGGCCGGGGCACTGCTGTCGTGGACACTGCTGTGCGCGGAGATTCTCTTCGCCAGCGCCCGCGACCACACCATGCCGGAGTTCCTGCGCAAGGAGAACGCCAACCACGTTCCGGCCAATGCGCTGTGGCTGTCCAACGGGCTGATCCAGCTGTTCCTGATCATCACCCTGTTCAACGCCTCCACCTACCTGAGCCTGCTGTACCTGGCCACCTCGATGATCCTTGTACCGTACTTCTGGTCCAGCGCCTATGCGGTGCTGCTGGCTGCGCGCGGCGAGACCTACGAGCACGCCGCAGGTGAGCGCAACAAGGATCTGCTGATCGCACTGATCTCCACCCTCTATGCGGTCTGGCTGGTCTATGCCGCCGGCATCCAGTACCTGCTGCTCTCCGCCCTGCTCTACGCCCCCGGCGCGATCCTCTTCGCCAAGGCCAAGCGCGAGCTGGGTCAACCCGTCTTCACCGGCCTTGAAAAGCTGATTTTCGCGGCCGTGCTGATCGGTGCCGTCATTGCGGCCTATGGCCTGTACGACGGTTTCCTGAGTCTGTAACGAGAAGGAGTTCGACATGAGTAAGAAAGCTCTCGGCGTTCATTCCGAAGCCGGCAAATTGCACAAGGTAATGGTCTGCTCTCCGGGCCTGGCCCACCTGCGCCTGACCCCAGCCAACTGTGACGAGTTGCTGTTCGACGACGTGATCTGGGTATCGCAGGCCAAGCGCGACCATTTCGATTTCATGACCAAGATGCGCGAACGCGGCATCGAAGTGGTGGAAATGCACAATCTGCTCGAGGAAACGGTGCGCAACCCGGAAGCGCTGAAGTGGATTCTCGACCGCAAGATCACCCCCGACAGCGTCGGCTTCGGCCTGCTCGGCGAGGTGCGCGATTTCATCGAAGGGCTGGAGGCCCGTCGCATCGCCGAATACCTGATCGGCGGCGTGTCCGGCGCGGATCTGGCCCGGCACAAGGATTCCGAAGCCGCGAAGATGTTCAACTCTTACCTGGGTGAAGCCAGCTTCATCTTCCCACCGCTGCCCAACACCCAGTTCACTCGCGACACCACCTGCTGGATCTACGGCGGCGTCACCCTCAACCCCATGTACTGGCCGGCGCGGCGCCAGGAAACCCTACTGACCAGCGCCATCTACAAGTTCCACCCGGACTTCGCCGGTGAACAGTTCGAGATCTGGTTCGGCGACCCGGACAAGGATCATGGCTCGGCCACGCTCGAAGGGGGCGACGTGATGCCCATCGGCAACGGCACCGTACTGATCGGCATGGGCGAGCGCACCTCGCACCAGGCCATCGGCCAGGTGGCGCGCGCCCTGTTCGCCAAGGGCGCAGCCGAGCGGGTGATAGTCGCCGGCCTGGGCCGTTCACGCGCGGCCATGCACCTGGACACCGTGTTCAGCTTCTGCGACCGCGACCTGGTGACCATCTTCCCGGAAGTCGCCAACTCCATCGTGCCCTTCACCCTGCGCCCGGATGAAAGCCGCTCCGGCGGTATCGACGTGCGCCGTGAGGACAGGCCGTTCGTCGACGTGGTCGCCGAATCCCTCGGCCTGAAAAAGCTGCGCGTGGTGGAAACCGGCGGTGATGCCTACGAGGCCGAGCGCGAGCAGTGGGACGACGGCAACAACGTGGTCTGCCTCGAGCCAGGGGTGGTGATCGGCTACGACCGCAACACCTATACCAACACCCTGCTGCGCAAGGCCGGTGTCGAGGTCATCACCATCAGCGCCAGCGAGCTGGGACGCGGTCGCGGCGGCGGTCACTGCATGACCTGCCCGATCATCCGCGATCCCATCGACTACTGATCCAGCCTGCCCCGGTGGCCACCCGCCGCCGGGGTGTTTCGACGCCCCAAAAGGAGAGAGAACCATGGCTTTCAACATGCACAACCGCAACCTGCTCAGCCTGATGCACCACAGCACCCGCGAGCTGCGCTACCTGCTCGACCTGTCGCGCGACCTCAAACGCGCCAAGTACACCGGCACCGAGCAGCAGCACCTCAAGCGCAAGAACATCGCGCTGATCTTCGAGAAGACCTCGACCCGCACCCGCTGCGCCTTCGAAGTGGCGGCCCATGATCAGGGCGCCAACGTCACCTACATCGACCCCAACTCGTCGCAGATCGGCCACAAGGAAAGCATGAAGGACACCGCCCGCGTGCTCGGGCGCATGTACGACGCCATCGAGTACCGCGGCTTCAAGCAGGAGATCGTCGAAGAGCTGGCCACCTACGCCGGCGTGCCGGTGTTCAACGGCCTGACCGACGAGTACCACCCAACGCAGATGCTCGCCGACGTGCTAACCATGCGTGAACACAGCGACAAGCCGCTGCACGACATCGCCTACGCCTACCTCGGTGACGCACGCAACAACATGGGTAATTCGCTGCTACTGATCGGCGCCAAGCTCGGCATGGACGTGCGTATCGCCGCGCCCAAGGCGCTCTGGCCACACGATGAGCATGTCGCCGCCTGCAAGAAATTCGCCGAGGAAAGCGGCGCACGCATCCTGCTGACCGAAGACCCGAAGGAAGCGGTCAAGGGCGTCGACTTCGTCCACACCGACGTCTGGGTATCGATGGGTGAACCAGTGGAAGCCTGGGGCGAGCGCATCAAGGAACTGCTGCCCTATCAGGTCAACAGCGAAATCATGAAGGCCGCCGGCAACCCGCGGGTGAAATTCATGCACTGCCTGCCCGCCTTCCACAACAGCGAGACCAAGGTCGGCAAGCAGATCGCCGAGCAGTACCCGAACCTGAAGAACGGCATCGAGGTCACCGAAGACGTCTTCGAGTCGCCCTGGAACATCGCCTTCGAGCAGGCGGAAAACCGCATGCACACGATCAAGGCGATCCTGGTTTCGACCCTGGCGGATATTTAGGTTCACGTAGCCCGGATGCAATCCGGGGATGGGCTTATCCCCCCTCTCCCATTGATGGGAGAGGGTCTGGCCGGCGACGCCGAGCCCAGACCACGCCCCGGATTCAACCCGAAAGACAAGGAGGACACCATGCGACTCGTAATCGCCCTGGGCGGCAACGCCCTGCTTCGTCGCGGCGAAGCCATGACCGCGGACAACCAGCGTGACAACGTGCGCGTCGCCTGTCAGCAGATCGCCAAGGTGGCACCCGGCAACGAGCTGGTGATCGCCCATGGCAACGGCCCGCAGGTCGGTCTGCTGGCCCTGCAAGGCAACGCCTACGACGCCGCCAACCCCTACCCGCTGGACGTACTCGGCGCCGAAACCGAAGGCATGATCGGCTACATGATCGAACAGGAACTGGGCAACCTGCTGCCCTTCGAAGTGCCCTTCGCCACCCTGCTGACCCAGGTGGAAGTGGACAGCGCCGACCCAGCGTTCAAGAAACCGAGCAAGCCCATCGGCCCCGTCTACACCAAGGCAGAGGCCGAGCGCCTGGCCGCCGAGAAAGGCTGGAACATCGCCCCGGACGGCGACAAGTTCCGCCGCGTGGTGGCCAGCCCACGACCGCAGCGCATCTTCGAAATCCGCCCGATCAAATGGCTGCTGGAAAAGGGCAGCGTGGTGATCTGCGCCGGTGGCGGCGGCATCCCGACGATGTACGACGGCAACCAGCTGCGCGGCGTCGAAGCGGTGATCGACAAGGATCTGTGCTCGGCGCTATTGGCCGAACAGCTCAATGCGGATCTGCTGGTGATCGCCACCGATGTCGACGCCGCCTATCTCGACTGGGGCAAGCCGACGCAGAAATCCATCGCCAAGGCCCATCCCGATGAAATCGAGAAACTTGGCTTCGCTGCAGGTTCCATGGGACCCAAGGTGCAGGCTGCCTGCGAGTTCGCGCGTAATACCGGCAACAGTGCAGTGATCGGCTCGCTGGAAAACATCGAGGCCATCGTTCAAGGCACCTCCGGGACACGCGTCACGGTGGACTGCAACGGCGTCGTCTATCGCTGAGGGCTTCGATGATGTTCACCCCAGGCCATATGCACCGCGACAACCTCGACCGCCCCGAACACCTGCGCCAGGTGCCACCGTTCTCGGTCGATTTCTACTACGAGGTACGCCAGGATCCACAACAGGGGCCGATGCTGCATATGCGCCTGGCCGGTGAAGTGCGCGGGCAACACTTCGACGAAGAGTTCGAACTGCACCGCGACGTCGCCTTCAACTTCGCCAGCGTTGCCACCCGTGTGGCCGCGCGCCATGGCCTGCCGCTCAATGCCAGCCCGGTGATGCGCGGACACGACGAGTACGACAAGGTATTCGCCGACATCCGCGCCAAGCTGCACGCCAAACCCGGAGAGCCGGTGAACCTCGATCACGTGCTCTGACGCCGCGCATAGCCCGGATTAAATCCGGGCTATGCCTCTCCCGTAGGGTGCGCCGCACGCACCGACGAGCATCCCCAAAATACCGAACACACCTGCCAACATCGCCTTCAGAAGCAACAAACCTCTCAAGACTTTCCCCAAACTGCCGACCTGCTGATTGAGCGAACATGGCATCGCGTGACAGTTAACGCCTGCGCGCGGAGGACAGCAAAAGCCAAGGGATGTGGATATGACCAGCTTCAACGTGGAAGGCCTGTTGGCAAACCGCTCAGTCACAGCGGGCGCTGCGATAAAAGTCATTCAACGTGATGCCGACAACAGCACTTCATCGTCCAACAGACAGGTTCTCGGCAACGACTCAGGTGTCACGGTAACCCTCTCTCCCGCTGCTACGAAAATATCCCTGCTACTCAAGAGCGAGTCCACCGGCAGCGCCAGCGCCGCGGTGGATTTCGATGCATTTCTGGACAGTAACCACCAGCAGATCGAGGCGTACGGCAAGAGCGCTGACTTTCTCCAGGAGTTGCCCGAAGATCTCAACCAGGAGCGACAGATACTGGCCCAGCAAGCCGCCAACTACCTCCTCGCCCATCACTACGGTGAGGAGAAGCTCTACAACAATCGCACGGCAGAAAATCCCTTCGCGTCGCTGGATCGAGTGGCGCTTTCAAAGATCTCCTTCAACGACTCCGGGCTGTTTACCGCAGCAGAACGCCAGGTGGCCTTTCTGGAAATGACCAATCGCGACATGGTGCATCGCAATGAAACCTATGACCTGAGCGAGAAGCTGACAAGAGCGGATGGCTCCGCACCGTGGCACCTGGTCACCAGTTTTCTGAGAGACGCACAATTGATCGGCACCATGAGCGAGGGAGAGAAGGCCTGGAGACACTGGCCACCCGCGACAGAACTCGAGGCCTTTGCAGCCTCAATGCTGCGCAACGACCCTACAAAACAACCGACACTGCCCGAGTATCAGAACCTGAATAACCAGGACAAACCCATCCTGGCCTTCATGGTTGGCAAAGATGGTTCAGGCTCGTGGAAAAATATCTCCATTGAAGAACTGGCCTCGGACACCCTGCCCCTCAGGCTCATCCACTCGCTGATCGAAAAGAACAAAGCCACCCAACCCGAACACCCTTGGCTATCGCTCTATCTCAGTATCGACAGCCTGGGGAAATAAGGGGGGCGCGCAGCTACATAGCCCGAATGCAATCGAGCTTGTTCGAGGCCAACCGCTGTGATGCCCCCAGCCAGATCATCCGTAGGGTGCGCCGCGCGCACCAATACAACCGCACCATCTGGCTAACGCCCGGTGCGCAAGGCCTGGACGGCCCCGCACCTCGTTCTCAAGCCTGCATCGTCCAGCCATGCACACCCATCGCCGCCTGGCGCCCGGCTTCCGAGCGGGTCGGGTGTGGGTGGCAGGTCAGCGCGATGTCCTCGGCCGAGGCGGAGAACTCCATGGCCACGCAGTACTCACCGATCAACTCGCCCACGCTCGGGCCGATCATGTGCACGCCGAGAATCTGGTCGGTGTTGGCATCGGCGAGAATCTTCACGAAACCTTCTGTCTCGTGGTTGATCTTCGCCCGGCTGTTGGCGGTGAAGGGAAACTTGCCGACCTTGTAGGCGCGGCCTTCGGCCTTCAGTTCCTCCTCGCCCTTGCCGACGCTAGCGACCTCCGGACGGGTGTAGATCACGCCGGGAATCACCCCGTAGTTGACCTCCGCCGCATGCCCGGCGATGCGTTCGATGCAGGCCACGGCCTCGTCCTCAGCCTTGTGCGCGAGCATCGGCCCGGAGGTGACATCGCCGATCACCCACACCCCAGGCACGCCGCTCTGGTGCTTGTCATTGCCGAGCATGCCGCGCTTGTCGGTACTCAGGCCGACGCTCTCCAGACCGAGGTCTTTGGTGTAGGGCCGCCTGCCAATGGCCACCAGCACGTAATCGGCTTCCAGGGTTTGCGCCGCGCCACCGGCTGCCGCCTCCAGGCTCAGGCTGACGCCTGACTTGCCGACCTTGGCACCGGTGACCTTGGTGCCGAGCTTGAAGCTCATGCCCTGCTTGCTCAGGGTGCGCTGCAAGGTCTTGGCTGTCTCGCCATCCAGGCCTGGGCAGATGCGGTCGAGGTATTCCACCACGGTGACCTGGCTGCCCAGACGGCGCCATACCGAGCCCAGCTCAAGGCCGATCACCCCAGCGCCGATCACCACCAGGTGCTTGGGCACCTCCGGCAGCGACAGTGCGCCGGTGGAGTCGAGGAGGCGCGCGTTGTCGATGTTCACCCCAGGCAGCGGCGTCGGTTCGGAGCCGGTAGCGATGACGATGTTCTTCGTCTCCAGCACGCGCTCGCCACCCTCGCTCAGCTTGACCTGCACCCGCCCTGGGCCATCGATGCGTCCCCAGCCCTTGACCCACTCCACCTTGTTCTTGCGAAACAGGAACTCCACACCCTTGGTCAGCGCTTCGACGCTGTCGGCCTTCTGCTTCATCATCTGCACCAGGTTGAGCGTCGGGGTGACCTCAACGCCCAGTGCACTCAGTTCACCATCGGCCGCCGCTTCGTAGAGTTCCGAGGCATGCAACAAGGCCTTGGATGGCATGCAACCCACGTTCAGGCAGGTGCCGCCCAGCGTTTCGCGCCCTTCCACGCAGGCCACCTTGAGACCCAATTGGCCGGCACGAATTGCGGCGTTGTAACCGCCAGGGCCGGCACCGATGATGACCACGTCATAGCTGCTCATTGCTTTGTCCTCGAATCAGGGAAGTTTGCCGGCCACCGCAGCCGTGACGACCGGGCGGGTGCGCAGAAGGTGGAAGAACAAAAACGCCAGCACGGCGAACAGCGCGTTCAAGGCAACCATAGGCCAGGCCGAGCCATCCTGCAGAGCGCCCAGCAACAGACCAGCCAGGGTGGCGCCCGCCATTTGCGAGAAACCCATCAGCCCCGCCGCCAACCCGGCACGCTGCGGATTGGGAATCACCGCACCGGCCACGGCGGCCGGCAGCAACATGCCACCGCCCAGCGTCACCAGCACCTGCGGCAGCGATAGCCCGAGCAGCGACAGGCCAAACAGCAGGTAGATCGCCAGGGTCAGCAACGACCCGAGCAGCACCAGCGCGACACCGACGCCCACCACCCGCTGCGGCCCCAGGCGCTGCACATTGCGCAGGGTGAACAACGCGCCACCGAGCAGGCCGGAAACGATCAAGGCGAAGGTCAGCCCGTATTGCGCGGCGCTCAGCCCCAGCAGGCCGATATACACCGACGACGAACCGGCCACCACGACGAACATCGAGCCGTACGTGCAGGCGATGGTCAGCGCCAGGGCACGGCAACTGGGCCACACCTGCCGGTAACTGGCCCACAGGCCGTTGAGTCGGCCGGCCTGGGGATCGCGCTGCAGATGGCTTTCGCGGTAGCGGGTGAACACGGAGAGCAACGCCAGACTACCGAGCACCACGGTCACCAGCAGTGGCGCGCGCCAACCGCCGTACTGTGTCAGCAGACCACCGACCACCGGCGACAGCACGATGGCTGCGAACATGCCCAGCACGGTCAGCGCCAGCACCGGCCCCGCCTGCTCCTGCCACACATCCCGCACGATGGCCCGTGCCAGCACCAGTGCCGCGCAGGCCCCCAGCCCTTGCAGCACACGCATGCCGATCAGCACCTCGATGTTCGGCGCCAGCAGCATGCCCAGGGTCGCCAGCAGATACAGGCTCAAACCGGTGAGCAGCACCGGGCGCCGCCCCAGCCGATCCGATAGCGGCCCCAGCAACAACTGGCCAAGGCCAAAGGCACCGACGAACAGCGAAAGTGCCAGCAGGCTGCTGCCAGGCTTGGCATTCAGTCCGCGCTCCAACTCGCCCAGCGCGGGAATCAGTAGCTGCGTGGAGGTTTCGCCCAACGCCGTGAGCAGCATCAGGATGATCAACAGAACACGGGAAGGCTGCATGGTGGAACTCCGATCGACAACGACTGGCGGCTATTTATATTTCGACCATAATATGAAACATTGAATGTCGTCCATCATATTTACCCGGAGCCCGCATGACCGCCTTATCCCGAGATGCCCGCCTCGCCACCTGGATTGCCGAAGAACAGGCGGTGCGCAACCAGCTCGCCGCCCCCGGCACCCTCAGCCTTGCGGAAGTAGCCGCCATGACGCCGATGGATTTCTTCGACGGCATCGGCCGTGGCGACCTGCCCTCACCACCGATCAACGCCGTGCTCGACTTCACCCCGGTGCAGTGGGCCAGTGGCCTGTTCGTGTTCCAGGGCGCCCCCGACCAGCGCCACTACAACCCGCTGGGCAGTGTGCATGGCGGCTATATCGCCACCCTGCTCGACTCCTGCATGGGCTGCGCCGTGCATACCTTGCTCAAGCCAGGCCAGGGTTACACCACCGCCGACCTGCGGGTGAGCTATATCCGCGCGCTGCGCAGCGAGGCCGGCCCGGTACGCGCCGAGGGCCGCATCATTCACGTTGGTCGCTCCACCGCCCTTGCCGAGGGCCGCCTGTACGACGTCGACGAACGCCTCTACGCCGTCGCCTCCACCACCTGCCTGATTCTCGACATGAGCCACTGAAGGAGTTCGCCATGACCCTCGCCGTGATCGCCGGGTTCGCCCGCTCGCCCTTCCACTTCGCCCGCAAGGGTGCCCTCATCGACCTGCGCCCAGACGACCTGGCGGCCCAGGTGCTGCGCGGCCTGGTCGACCGCCTCGGACTCGATCCCGCACGACTCGAGGACGTAATCATGGGCTGCGCCTATCCCGAAGCCGAACAGGGCATGAACATCGCCCGCATCGCCAGCTTCCGCGCCGGCTTCCCGGAAACCCTCGGCGGCGCCACGCTGAACCGCTTCTGCGGCTCGTCGATGAGCGCCGTGCACTATGCAGTCGGGCAGATCGCCATCGGCGCCGGCGAGGCCTTTCTCTGCGCCGGGGTGGAATCCATGACCCGCGTGCCCATGGGCGGTTTCAACCTGTCGCCCAATCCAACCCTGATGGCCGATTACCCGCAGGTGTACATGGCCATGGGGCATACCGCCGAGGAAGTCGCACGGCGCTATGCCATCAGCCGCACCGATCAGGAGGCCATGGCCGTGGAGTCCCATGCCAAGGCAGTGCGCGCCCGCGAGTTGGGCCTGTTCGCCGATGAGCTGCTGACCATCGACACGCCACAGGGCCGCGTCGACGAAGACGGCTGCCTGCGGCCGGGCACCAACCTGGAGGCACTGGCGCAACTCAAACCGGCCTTCGGTGGCAGCGTCACCGCCGCCACCTCGTCGCCACTGACCGACGGCGCCGCCGCCGTGCTGGTGTGCAGCGAGGCCTTCGCCCGCGAGCATGGTCTGAGCGTGCTGGCCCGCATCAAGGCGGTGGCCGTGGCCGGATGCGCGCCGGAGATCATGGGCATGGGGCCGGTGGCAGCGACGCGCAAATTGCTGCAACGCGCCGGCCTGTCGATCGGCGACATCGATCTGGTGGAGATCAACGAGGCGTTCGCCAGCCAGTCGCTGGCCTGCGTGCAGGAGCTGGGGCTGGACATGGCCCGGGTCAACCTCGACGGCGGCGCCATGGCCCTCGGCCATCCACTCGGCGCCACTGGCGCACGCATCACCGGCAAGGCTGCCAGCCTGCTGCGCCGCAGCGGCGGGCGCTACGCCATCGCCACCCAGTGCATCGCGGGCGGTCAGGGTGTAGCGACTCTGCTCGAAGCCTCCGACGCATGAATGACTCCCGGCCGTGCCGCAGGTGCGTCGGGGGTGTAACATGACAAGCAACATTTCATAGACGGGGATCGCCATGCGCTATTCGGAAGACCACAAGGCCAAGACCCATCAACGCATCATCGAGGAAGCCGCCCTGCGCTTTCGCCGCGACGGCGTTGGCGCCACCGGCCTGCAACCGCTGATGAAGGCCCTGGGCCTCACGCATGGCGGCTTCTATGCCCACTTCAAGTCCAAGGACGACCTGGTGGAGACCGCCCTGCAGCACGCTGTGCAAGCGCTGGAAAGCAACACCGCCGAAGCGCTGGAAGGCGCCGAATCACCGTTGCCACTGTTCATCCAGCGCTACCTGTCCAGCCAGCATCGCGCCAACCCCGGTGCTGGCTGCCCGCTGCCAACCATGTCTGCGGAGCTGGGCCAACGTGGCGAACCCAGTGCCACTACCGATGCGATAGTGCGCAACCGCCTGGCGCTGATCGAGAAAAACCTGGAAGGCGAGGACGCGGAAGAAGAAAGCGTGCTGATGCTTTCGGCCATGGTCGGCGCCCTGCTGCTGTCGCGCAGCGTCAAGGATCCGGAGCTGTCCGACCGCCTGCTGAAAACGACCCGCCGCCTGCTGATCGAACAGGCGCAGAAGCCGTAACGACTGACGCCTGACGCCTGACGCCTGACGCCTGACGCTTGCGTAGGGTACGCTGTGCGCACCAGCGCTGCTCGGCATAAGCGAGGCTCCGCTACGGCAGAGCCCCGAGAATGAGCGTACCCTACAGCCGCATGCCGCCTTGCGTCACTTGTAACGCGCAGCTGCCTGGTTACGCGACAGATTCGGCCCGAGCGCACCGCGTGCCTTGACGAAGGCATCCCAGTCGGCGGCATCGGGCAGAGACGGAATGGTCACCAGTTCCTGCTGATCGAAGCCGGCCAGCGCCGCATCGACCATCTCGCCCACCTCCATGATCATCGACGGCGGCAGCGCCGAAGCATCGGTGCCGCTGCGCTCCCAGATCTCGGTACGGGTCACGCCCGGCATCACCGCCTGCAACTGCACGCCGCTGCCACGCAATTCGCCAGCCAGAGTCTGGGTCAGGCTCAACACGTAAGCCTTGGTGGCGCTGTACACGGCGTTGAACATTTCCGGCGCCAGCGCCACCACCGAACCCAGGTTGATAATGCCGCCACGTCCGGCAGCAGAGAAATTAGCCGCGGCAGCCGCCGCCAGGCGAGTCAGTGCGACCACGTTGAGCTGGATCATGGTCTCGGCCTGATCCAGGTCGGCAGCGGCCAGCGGGCCGTTCATGGCGACACCGGCGTTGTTGACCAGCAGCGCGATGGCCGCGTCCTCACGCAAGCGCTGCTCCACCTGGAGTACATCCGCCTTGCGCGTCAGGTCGGCCGGCATCACCTCGACCGCAATACCGTATTCGCCGCGCAGACGCTCAGCCAGTGCATTGAGGCGCTGGGCATCGCGCGCCACCAGCAGCAGGTCGTAACCGCGCCGGGCCAGGCGTTCGGCATAGGTGGCGCCGATGCCGGTCGAGGCACCAGTGATCAGAGCGGTTCCGAGGGTGGCGTGGGCATTCATGGTGAATCTCCTAGGGGGGGTGTGATGAGTGAGAGGGCATCCTCCCACCAATTAAATTATAGTCATAATTTAAATATCATATTACGACCATAATTAAACTAATCAAGCACACCGCTGAAAAAGCATCGCCGCATCCGCCAGACGGCTGCGCACCAAGTTATGGCTGTTTTTGTCCTTTCGGTCAGAAAATAGTGCAGCAAAGGGGCAGGTAATGGCCCTCGGCCTCCGTGCATCCGATTGATTTGCCACGGATATGAGCAATCACCAAAATTGGCGCCGTTTTTGCTCTAGCAGCACCAGCCTGACCAGGCGGACAGGTTTAAAAATCATAACGACACGTCTTAACCACCAGGAGCTTCCATGAATCGCACTCTCTCTTCGCTGGTGCTCGCCAGCGGCCTGCTGGCGGGCGGCCAGGCCATCGCCGGTGACCTGCTGCACTGGCAGAACAACAGCCTGACTTATCTCTACGGGCAGGATTTCAAGATCGACCCTGAGATTCAGCAGACCGTCACCTTCGAGCACGCCAGCGGCTGGAGCTTCGGCGACCTGTTCTTCTTCACCGATTTCATCAAGTACAACACCGATGCCAAGAACGGTGACGGCGACGGCCACACCTACTACGGTGAATTCAGCCCGCGTCTGTCGTTCGGCAAGATCAGCGGTGCCGACCTGTCCTTCGGCCCGATCAAGGATGTGCTGCTGGCCTTCACCTACGAATTCGGCGAGAAGGATGTCGATGCCTACCTGCTCGGCCCGGCGTTCGACCTGGACATCCCCGGTTTCGACTACTTCCAGCTCAACACCTACCTGCGCAAGCCGGACGGCAGCCGCCCAGGCAAGAACGTCTGGCAGATCACCCCGGTGTGGAGCTACACCATTCCGGTGGGCGAATCGGACATCCTCATCGATGGCTTCATGGACTGGGTGGTGGACAACGACAGCAACAGCCGTGGCGACTACCACGCCAACCTGCACTTCAACCCGCAGATCAAGTACGACCTGGGCAAGGCGCTGAAGTGGGGCGAGAAGCAGCTCTATGTCGGCATCGAGTACGACTACTGGAAGAACAAGTACGGCATCAAGGACGGTGGCTACGTCAGCGAGAACTTCGTGGGCTCGACCGACCAGAACACCGCCAGCCTGCTGGTCAAAGTGCACTTCTGATCGAGGCTTCCCCGCCTGAGTGGCCAAGGTCGCAGGGACTTGCGACCTTCTGCCAATGCCCTCGGCCAGCCTGACGTGGTTAGCTGCCCGGCATCACCAGACCTTCACCCAAGGATGGCCGATGCCACCGCGTATCCTGCTACTCACCTGCCTCGCCATGCTGGCGTTCGCCGGCAACTCACTGCTGTGCCGCCTGGCCCTGCGAGAAACCGACATCGATGCCGCCAGCTTCACGGCGATCCGCCTGCTCAGCGGCGCGTTGACGCTCTGGCTGCTGCTCATGCTGAGGCAGGCCAGGCAGCCCATCGCCGGCAACTGGTTCGGCGCACTGGCGCTGTTCACCTATGCGGCAGCCTTCTCCTTCGCTTACCTGCAACTGGACACCGGTACCGGTGCCCTGCTGCTATTCGGCGCCGTGCAACTGAGC
The DNA here is from genome assembly GCF_014109765.1 of Pseudomonas berkeleyensis. Classification (NCBI taxonomy): domain Bacteria; kingdom Pseudomonadati; phylum Pseudomonadota; class Gammaproteobacteria; order Pseudomonadales; family Pseudomonadaceae; genus Pseudomonas; species Pseudomonas berkeleyensis. The sequence continues at coordinate 1,373,682 of NZ_CP059139.1, read as the reverse complement.
ATGCTGCTCTGGGGCTTGCTGCGCGGTGAACGGCTGGCGCCGCTCGCCATTCTCGGCACGGGCGTGGCCAGTGTCGGGCTGCTCGTCCTGCTGCTGCCCGGTGCCAGCGCACCACCTTTATCGGCAGCACTGCTGATGCTGCTGGCAGGCATCGCCTGGGGCGCCTATTCGCTGCTCGGCCATGGCCAGGGCGACCCACTGGCAATGACTGCCGGTAACTTTCTGCGCGCGTCACCGCTAGGCGTACTGCTGGCGTTGGTGCTGCTGCCACACCTGCAATGGGATACGCCCGGCTTGTGTTATGCGCTGCTGTCGGGCGCAGTCACCTCGGGTATCGGCTACGCCATCTGGTACAGCGCCCTGCCCGGCCTGCGCGCCAGCCAGGCGGCCACGGTACAACTGAGCGTGCCGATTCTCGCTGCTCTGGGCGGCAGCCTGCTTCTGAGCGAAGCGCTCAGCCTGCGCCTGCTGATCAGCTCGGTTGCCGTGCTGGGTGGAATCGCGCTGGTGCTGGGCAGCCGGCAACGTGCCGGGAGCTAATGGCGCACACAGCGGTCTTCTATTCTGAGCCCACAACGTCCAGGGAAGATCGCCATGCATCACCTGCTTCGTCTTTGTCTCATCGTCCTGATCGCAGCCGGCCTGAGTGCCTGTGCCAGCCTGGGCAACCGTGATCCGCTGCGGGTCGATCTGGTCGGCCTGGAACCCCTGCCCGGCCAGGGGCTGGAAGTGCGTTTTGCGGTCAAAATGCGGGTGCAGAACCCCAACGACAGCGCCGTGACGTTCAACGGCATGGCACTGGATCTGGACGTGAACGGGCAGCCACTGGCCAGTGGCGTGAGTGACCAGAGCGGCAGCGTGCCGCGCTTTGGCGAAACGGTAATCAGCGTACCGGTGAGCATTTCGGCGTTTTCAGTGATGCGTCAGGCATGGGGCGTCGCCGGTTATCAACCCGGCCAGGAGGTGCCCTACATGCTGCGCGGCAAGCTCGCCGACGGATTGTTCGGCACACGCCGCTTCAGTGACAGCGGCGTCCTGAACTGGCCACAGCCGCCAAGCCCCTACTGACGCAGGAGCCGGCGACGAGAAATGACTCAGGCGGCCTGACGGCCATTGCGCGAGGCGACTCGGCGATGGCAGGCGTCACCGAAGGCCTGGAAGATCTTCACCGAATCCGGGTTCTTTGCCGCCTGCCATTCCGGATGCCATTGCACGGCGAACAGGAAGGACGACAGGCTCGGCGCATGGATTGCCTCGATCAGACCATCCTCGGCGGTAGCCAGCACCTCCAGTCCCTTGCCCAGCTTGCGAATGGCCTGTCCGTGCAGAGAGTTGACGCGAATTTCCTGCTTGCCCATCAACTCGGCGAACCAGCTGCCAGGCACCGGACGCACGCTGTGGCTGGCGGCGTACTGCACCTCGACCGGATCATCCGGATTTTCGCGATGGTTATTGAAACCCGGCTCGGCGTAGACCTTCTGGTAGATGTCGCCGCCCAGCGCCACGTTGATTTCCTGCATGCCACGGCAGATACCGAAGATCGGTAATCCGCGGGCGATGGCCGCACGGATCAGGGGCAGGTCGAACAGGTCACGATCGCGATCCTGGCCCTTGTCTGGCGTCTCGTTCTCCTGACCGTAGAGCGCCGGGTCGATATTGCTGCCGGCGCCGGTCAGGTACACGCCGTCGGCCATCTCCAGATACTGCTCGAGGTCATTGATGCCGCAGCAGGTCGGCACCAGCAGCGGCACGCAACCGGAGAACTCGACCAGAGGCTGAATGTATTTGTGGGTCATTACCTGGTAGTCGTGGCCCTTGCGCTCTTGAGCGCCCATGGACATCAACACGACGGGTTTGCGGGGGGTGTTGCGGATTTTGTTGTCGGACATACGTCACCTTGGGACAGGCCGGGCCTATCGTTGCTGTGCAGGCCGGCGGCCAGCAGAACACTCTGCTGTAGCACGTGTGGCCTGTTTGGCTAACCCCGTGCACCGAGACTCATCCTGAGCCTGAGTGCCGCCTTCCGACGGCGGCTCGAACCGGGTCTTCTCCATCCGGAGAGGGGATCAGCGCAGCTGTCCAGAACCCGATTCGGCAACGGAATCTGCTTCCAGTCTGCCCGAGCCGTAAAATATGTCAAACAATTCAACAGAAAACACTTGAACACCACCTGCGCCACAATCTTGATAAACGCCCATTAAAAGCCATCTATACGGCATAACGGGCAAATGGATCGCAGGCGAAAAGTCCAATATTTTTAACACCGTCTTTCAGGCACTTCACGCCCTAGAGCGGCGCGCGCGAACAAAACCCTATATAATCTGCGGTTTATTCATGCTCACCGAGGACAAGCCTTGACCGCTCTGCCGCCCTGCCCCAAATGCAACTCCGAATACACCTACGAAGACGGCGCGCAGCTGGTCTGCCCCGAATGCGCCCACGAGTGGAAAGCCGGCGAGAGCGCCGAGAGCAGCGATGACGCACGCGTGATCAAGGACTCGGTCGGCAACCTGCTACAGGATGGTGACACCATCACCGTGATCAAGGATCTCAAGGTCAAGGGTTCGTCGCTGGTGGTCAAGGTCGGCACCAAGGTGAAGAACATCCGCCTGGTCGACGGCGATCACGACATCGACTGCAAGATCGACGGCATCGGCGCGATGAAGCTCAAGTCGGAGTTCGTCCGCAAGGTCTGATCCCTCTTGCCTCAGCCGTTTACCTCGCAGAAATTGACTAGCCTGAACACAGGCCTGTCATGAGGTAACCCGCCATGCGCTATCTGCTGCTTGCTCTGCTGATAACGAGCACCTCCCTGGCCGCAGACCCCTGGCGGGTGGTGGGCGACGAACAGTTCGCCCCCTACAGCTTCGTCACCGCCGAAGACGACACGCCGCGCGGGCTCGATGTCGAGCTGGTGGACGCGGTACTGCGCGAAGCCAAGGTCAACTACGACATTCGCCTGTACCCCTGGGAACGGGTCAAGCGCATGCTCGACCGCGGTGAAGTGCAGATGGCCTTTCAGTTCGCCGGCACCCCGCTGCGCCAACAGCAATACGAACTGGTCGGCCCACTGCGCAGCGGTTCGACCGTGTTCATGACCACCGCCAAGACCGCTCTCAGCGACTGGAAAAGCCTGGATGACCTGTCTCCGTACGTGATCGGCCAGGTTCGCGGCTATGCCTACGAGGGAAATTTCGACCGTGCCGATCTGGCGCGCGACACCACGGCGCAGAACCCACGACAACTGGTCTCGATGCTACTGGCCGGACGCATCGACATCATCGTCGGCGACCGCGTGCAGCTGCAGTATTTCGTGCGTGAACAACGAGCCCAGGAACAGGTGCGCATCCTGCCCCGCCCGCTGATCCAGATGCCGCGCTTCGTCGCCTTCGCCAAGGGCGATAGCGAACGTGCCCGGCAATTCTCCGAAGCACTGGTGCGCCTGCGCAAGAACGCTACGCTGGGCAAGATCGAACAACGCTGGACACACTGAAGGTCTCTCCAGAAACCACTCCGGCGCGTCGTTCTACCGCCCGCATCCAGGCAGTCGTGCGCTGCCATCGCCTAGGTTTTTAGAGGTGCCCTGGAAAGCGCTATTGCACCGGCAGGAAATTCAGCAACAGCAGGCTTTGCGCATAGTTTGCGCCCATGCGCCGGTAACGCTCCTCCAGCACATGGGTGATCAGATCCAGGCGCGCCACCATCTTGCCGAACTCCACCGCATAGCTGAGGTTGTTGCCCTGCTCGGAGAACTCGTTGGACAACAGCAGCGGGCGCCCTGTCGCATCACGACGCTGCCCCAGCATCCAGGCAGCCTTCTCCAGATTACGCGCGGCATTGTGGATGAACTGCGCGTTGAAGCTGTCGGTCAGGTAGAACTCCGTGCGTCCGCCATGAGCCGTCACCAGCATACTGCCGATGGCGTAGGTGAAGGCCGCTACGCGATCGCCCTGGAATGCCGGACTCAATGAATAATCCAGCGCCGCGACATCGCGCCGGCCACCCAGCGTCGGCCAGTCCTGGTTATGTTCGATGGCGTACTGGATCGCCTGCTCGGCCGCCGCGGCGTCAGGCAGCGCATTCTTGCGCCACTCCCGCGGATTACGCTGATACAGCTTGTTCATCAACCGGTACAGGCTGTTGAGGTTGTTGCGCATGGCCAGCGTCGCCATGCGGTCTACATCGGTCTGCAACAACTCGACCGGTTTCACCGGATTGCGCGTATTGACGATGGAGTCGTTGTCCAGACGACCACTGCAGCCGCCGATCAGCAGCAACAGAAAGGCGAGCCCCGGTAGCAATAACCGTTGCCAAAATACCGAGCTGTCGATTGGCCTGCCATACGCGGCAGACACTGGCCTCACTCCCATGCGGAGGTTCCCTGGCTGGCACGCGCCGAAATGGCGCGCGCAACACTCAGAGCCTCAGTAAAGCGCAAAAATTCCACGCTGCCTGTGCCCTGGCGCATAAACCGTGCCGATCAATGCCCGGCACGGCAGAAAAATGCACCGGTTCAGGCCGGATTGGCGGCCCATTGCTCCAGCCGCGTCACGCTCTCGCGGTAAGGCTTGAGACTCTTGGCCAGCAGGATGATCGACATCAGCACCGCCAGGGTGGTGACGATCAGCAGCGAATAGCGCAGCGCCGCGTCATCGGCGAAGACGAAGTCGGTCACCAGTGCCACTGCCGTCGGGCCTACCCCAAGGCCGATCAGGGTGATGACGAACAGATAGATGGCCGAAGCCTGGCCGCGCATCGAGTTGGGCATGATTTCCTGGATCGCTGCCGGCGCCACGCCGAACGGCATGCTCAGGCAGAACACAGTGGGCGCCATCAGCACGCTGGCCCAGAACGCGGTGTCCATCAGCGGGAACAGCACCACCATCGGCAAGGCACCCAGCGCGGCGTAGAGGCCGACACGCATGTTGGCATCGCTGCGCCCGCGCTTGGCCATCCAGTCCGCCAGGCGGCCACCGAAAACGATACCCAGGCAGCCGAACACCGCCACGATGCTGCCGTAGACGATGCCGACCTGGCCGGCGTCCCAGCCATAGGTGCGGATATAGAAGGTCGGCACCCAGGCCGCACTGCCATAGCCGGCGAAGGCCAGGCCGGCGAAGCCGAAGTTGTGCAGCAGCACGGTGCGACGGTTGGCGCGAATGTAGCGCCCCACCTCACTGAGCGGCACCGCTACACCGGCCCCCACACCACGCCGGGCAGGTTCCTTGACCGCCAGCATCAGCAGGGTGAACAGCACACCGGCAACCCCGAGAATGAGGAAGATCAACTGCCACGGGCGGACTTCGCCCAGCACCGGCAGCGTCACGTCGCCCTGTGCCGAGGCGAACTGGATGACCAGGCCACCGACCAGAAAGGCCAGCCCCGACCCCAGGTATACACCCATGGAATAGACGCTGATGGCCGTGGCCCGGCGCTCGGCGGGGAAGCTGTCGGCAATCAGCGAGTAAGCGGCTGGCGACAGCGCCGCCTCGCCCACACCGACACCGATGCGGCAGAGCAGAAACTGCCAGTACATCTTGGCCATGCCACACGCGGCGGTGGCAGCGCTCCAGAACAGCACACCGATAGCGATCAGCCCACGCCGGCTGCGGGTGTCGGCCACACGCCCGAGGGGAATGCCACAAACGGTATAGAACAGGGCGAAGGACAAGCCCATCAGCAGGCTCATCTGCGTATCGTTGATCGCCAGGTCGCGGCGAATGGGCTCGACCAACAGGTTGAGAATCTGCCGATCGACGAAAGACAGGACGTAAGCCACCATCAGGATGGCGACAGTGACCCAGGCTCGGGTACTGGAGGGATAGCCGTTATTGTTGTTATGCACGGACGCTCTCCTCGGCACCGCTTGGGGTGCTTCTAAAAACGTAGGCGAGGCAGTCAGCGCAAGGCAAAAACAGGCGAAAAAGCGCAGTTTACGAGCTGTAAATGAGCATTTTGAGCGTGTTTTTAACGCAGCGATGACAACGCAGGTAGTTTTTAGAAGTGCCCTTGACGCGATGCGCGGTGGTTGAAAGAGCCGCCAGCTTAGGACGATATAAACGGCAGTGAGTATCGCTCGAAGGTGTTATCAGAACGGCGAATGCTTCATACCCGCCAAGGCGAATGCCTCGCCTTGACGGTCAGCGATGTAACCTAAAGGGACACTGGTGCTCGCTCGCAAAGCACCTTCAATGCCGCTGCCCAATCGGGGTGATCATTCAGGCAGGGCACCAGTTGCAGGCTCTCCCCCCCAGCCTCGACGAACTGTTCACTGCCACGATCGCCGATCTCCTCAAGGGTCTCGATGCAGTCGGCAACGAACGCCGGGCACATCACCAGCAGCTTCTTCACACCCTGCGCAGCCAACTCATCCAGGCGGGCCTCGGTATAGGGCTCGATCCATTTGGCACGCCCCAGGCGCGACTGGAAGCTCACCGACCACTGCTCCGGGCGCAGTCCCATGCGATGGGCGAACAGCTCCGCGCTACGCAGGCATTGCGCGCGGTAACAGTTGGCGAGTACCTGCGGCGAAGCCGTGCGGCAGCAGTCCTCCCCCTTGAGGCAATGGCCGCTGGGATCGAGCTTGTGCAGATGCCGCTCCGGCAGGCCGTGGAAGCTCAGCAACAGGTGGTCGAAATCCTGCTCCAGATAAGGTTTGGCACTGGCGACCAGCGCATCGAGGTACTCGGGTTGGTCATAGAACGGCGGCAAGGTGGACAGTCGCAGCGACAGGCCATGCTCGCGAACCACCCGCTTCACCTCCTCGATCACCGTGGTGGTGGTGCTGTCAGCAAACTGCGGATACAGCGGTGCCAGGGTGACTTCGCGGATGCCCTGCCTGGCCAGACGCAGCAGGGTCGACTCGATGGACGGTTCGCCATAGCGCATGGCCAACTCTACCGGACCGTGGCTCCACTGCGCCTTCATCGCCTCCTGCAGGCGGCGGCTGAGCACGACCAGCGGCGAGCCTTCGTCCCACCAGATAGAGGAATAGGCATGCGCCGACGCGGCAGGACGCTTGATCAGGATCAGCGACACCAGCAGTCGACGCAGCGGCCAGGGCAGATCGATCACGTAAGGATCCATCAGGAACTGATTGAGGTAACGGCGGACATCAGCTACTTCGGTAGACGCGGGCGAACCCAGGTTAACCAGCAACAATGCGTGATCGGTCATGCGAAATCCTAGTCAGTGATGGCCCAGCAAATCCACCAGGGCCACATCCAGATGGGTAAAACGGAAACTGAAGCCGGCCTCGAGCAAACGCATCGGTACGGCACGCTGGCCACCGAGCAACAAACCGGACATCTCACCCAGGCCAGCCCGCAAGGCGAAAGCCGGCACCGGGAGCAAGGTCGGACGGCTCAGCGCCTGCCCCATGGCCTTGGTGAACTCGGCGTTACGCGCCGGTAATGGCGCGCAGGCATTATAAGGACCGCGGGCCTCGCTGTGCTGCAAGAGAAAATCCATCAGGGCGATTTGATCGGCGAAATGAATCCATGGCATCCACTGCCGCCCATCACCCAGACGACCACCGAGGCCCAGCTTGAAGGGCAATAGCAGGCGCTTGAGCATGCCGCCGTCGGGGTTCAGCACCAGGCCAGTGCGCACCAGCACCACACGAATGCCTAGCGCCTCGGCACGTAACGCGGTTTCCTCCCAGGCGCCGCATAACTGCGCGGCGAAATCATCGGTGACCCGCGGGGTATTTTCGTTCAGTTCCTGTTCGCCGCCGTCGCCGTACCAGCCCACCGCCGAACCGGACAATAGTACCGCCGGCTGCTGCTCGCGGCTGTGCAGCCAGGCCAGCAGTTGCTCGGTCAGCCCGATGCGACTGGCCCACAGCAGGGCCTTGCGCTTCTTGCTCCAGGGTCGATCGGCAATCGGCGCACCAGCCAGGTTGACCACGGCATCCAGCGGTTCATCGGTCAGTTCCTCGAGCCGGGCAATCCCTCGAACGCTCGGCCCGCACAACTCGGCTACCTTGGCCGGCTGGCGACTCCAGACAGTCAGGCGGTGGCCCTGTTCGGCCCAGTACGCGCACAGCGCACGGCCGATCATGCCGGTACCGCCGGTCAGCAGGATATGCATGGCATCCTCCTCGCATGGCAATGGATGAGAGTCTTTTTTCAGACACACACGTGCCTTTATCGATTGCCGCGTTTGTCCTAAACCTAAAGACAGGGAGTGCCACTCACGGCATCAGCTATACATGAAAACATTCTTGTATAGCTTTTGTCCAAAACGTAGCCTGTAATGCATTCAGCGCTAACGAGGTCACCATGAACGCACCCATCGCCATCATCGGTACCGGCCTGGCGGGACTCTCCGCCGCGCAGGCTCTGCACGCCGCAGGCCTGGAGATCGAGCTGTTCGACAAGAGCCGTGGCAGTGGCGGGCGTATGGCCAGCAAACGCAGCGACGCCGGCAGCCTGGATCTGGGTGCCCAATACTTCACCGCCCGTGATCGCCGCTTCGTCGAAGTGGTGCAGCAGTGGCAGGCACGCGGCTGGGTCGCACAGTGGGCACCGAATCTGTACAACGCCCAGGACGGCCAGCTCAGCGCCTCGCCGGATGAACAACTGCGCTGGGTCGGTGCACCACGCATGAGCGCCATCACCCGCGCTCTGCTCGGCGCCCTGCCAGTGCACTTCAGTTGCCGCATCGCCGAGGTGTTTCGCGGTGACCGCCACTGGAACCTACTGGACACGGAAGGCAACAGCCACGGCCCCTTCAGCCACGTGATCATCGCCACCCCCGCCCCTCAGGCCAGCGCCCTGCTGGCAGCCGCCCCCAAACTGGCAGGCGCTGCCGCCAGCGTGGTCATGGAACCGACCTGGGCCGTCGCCCTGGGCTTCGACACGGCGCTGGAAACCCGCGTGGAAGGCTGCTTCGTGCAGGACAGCTCACTCGACTGGATCGCCCGTAACCGCAGCAAACCCGGCCGTGACAATCACCTCGACACCTGGGTGCTGCACGCCACCAGCGCCTGGAGCCGGCAGCACCTGGATCTGCCCAAGGAAGCGGTGATCGAACAACTGCACGGCGCCTTCGCCGAGCTGATCGGCTGCGCGGTGCCGTCCCCCAGCTTCACCCTTGCCCACCGCTGGCTCTATGCCCGTCCGGCACAGGCACACCAATGGGGCGCATTGGCCGATGCCGACCTGGGGCTGTACGCCTGTGGCGACTGGTGCCTGTCCGGGCGCGTCGAAGGGGCCTGGCTCAGTGGCCAGGACGCAGCCCGCCGCCTGCTCGAACACCTGACATGAACACGCCGCGTCGCCTCAACCCGCGCAAGCTGCTGCTGTCGAAATGGACGGCGACACAACCGCAGAACCGTGAGCGCCACTTCCTGGTTACCGAACTGATTCGCGACGAGGACGACAACATCCTCGCCGTCGAGCTTCAGGCAGTGCTGACCAGGCGCAGCCAGACACTCGACTGGCATCAGTTACTCGATACCCAGCGCTGGCTGCAAGGCTGGCGCTAACCCCCCTCTTCCTCCACTACGCTCTTGTGGACGCCGATCGCTGTTACGGCGTCAGGGTGTTTGCATACTCGCGCAACAAATTCGATACCAAAGCTGTACAAATCATTTGACTTGTACAACAGCAAACCTATGATGAACACAAGTTGTACATATGCAACTCGATGTACAAGACCATCAGAGGTCATGCCATGCAGTCGAACAAAGCCAAACTCGGGATCAGCGCCTGCCTGATGGGCGCGGAAGTACGCTACAACGGTGGCCATAAGCTGTCGCGCCTGTGCAGCCGCAGTCTCAGCGAGCACTTCGATTTCATCCCGGTGTGCCCAGAGGTGGGCATTGGCATGCCGGTCCCGCGCGAACCCATCCGCCTGGTGGGCGACCCGCAGTCGCCACGAGCTGTCGGAACGGTCGACCGCTCGCGTGACGTGACCGATGCGCTGGCAGCCTACGCGCAGCGCATGGCCGATGACCTGCAAGGCATCAGTGGCTTCATCTTCATGCAACAGTCGCCGTCCTGCGGCCTGGAACGAGTCAAGGTCTATCAGGAAGGGGGGCGCCCCAGCGAGCCGGGGCGCGGCATCTTCGCTGCAGCGTTCTGCGCCCTGCACCCGGATCTGCCGGTGGAGGAAGACGGCCGCCTCAACGACCCGGTGCTACGCGAGAACTTCATCACCCGCGTCTATGCCCATGCCGAGTGGCAACACCTGTTACAGCAAGGCCTCAGCCGCCGCGCACTGATCGCCTACCACTCGCGCTACAAATACCTGCTGATGGCTACCGATCCGGCACGCTACAAATCGCTCGGACAATTGCTCGGCAACCTCGCTCGCCATGACCTGGCCGACCTGGCGCCGCACTACTTCAGTGAACTCATGGCAGCCCTGAAGAAGTGCGCCACCCGCGGTACCCACAGCAATGTGCTGCAGCACCTGAGCGGCTACCTCAAGCGCACCTTGAGTAGCGATGAAAAACAGGAAATGCAGCAGCTGATCGGTCAGTACCGCGCCGGCATCGTGCCGCTGGTGGTTCCACTGACGCTGCTCAAGCATCACTTCCGCCGACATCCGGATCGCTACATCGCCAGCCAGGCGTACCTGCAGCCGCACCCGGAACCCCTCAGCCTGCGCAACGCACTCTAAGCCGATGACAAACGCACAACTCGCCGACGAAGAGATCGGGTACGACTACCGCCAAGCCCTGGACGAAGGCTTCCTGCCCATTCGCGAAGTGGCGCGCAGCACCGGCATCAACGCCGTGACCCTGCGAGCCTGGGAGCGCCGTTACGGCCTGATCGTGCCGTACCGCACGCCCAAGGGACATCGTCTGTACTCGCCAGCCAACCTCGAACGCATCAGCGCCATCCTCGCCTGGTTGTCCCGTGGCGTCGCCGTCGGCCAGGTCAAGGCGCTGCTCGACCATAACCAGGCGCCGCAACCTGCGAGCAGCGACAACTGGTCGTGCCTGCGCGGCGAGCTGCTCGACTGCATCAGCGCACTCAACGAGCGGCGCCTGGATGATCGCTTCAATGCCAGCCTGACGCTGTATCCCGCCAGCACCCTGGTCGAGCAACTGCTCTGGCCCCTGCTCGGCGAACTCGATCAGCGCTGGCAAGGACAGTTCGGCGCCCGCCTGGAGCAGGTGTTCTTCTTCTCCTGGCTGCGCAGCAAGCTGGCCACCCGCGTCTACCACAGCAACCGCCAGGTCGGGGGCGCGCCACTGCTGCTGATCAACCTCGGCGAAGCGCCCATGGAACCCGGCTTGTGGCTGAGCGCCTGGCTGGCCAGCACCAGCGACTGCCCGGTGGAAGTGTTCGACTGGCCGCTACCGCCCCATGAGTTGCTCACCGCCCTGGAGCATATAGCGCCCCGTGCCCTGCTGCTGTACGCCGATCAGGCCCTGGACAACACCCTGCTGCGTCGGCATCTGCCGCGCCTGGCCGAGCAATCTCCGGTGCCGCTGCTGATCGCCGGCCCGGCTGCCCACATTCACCGCGACGCGTTGGCCGGCCTGCATTCGGCGACCGATCCGCTCGCCGCGTATGCCTGGCTGCTCAGTCACGGCCTGCTCGGCGCCCAAGAGGTAACCCCATGCAGCAACTGATGTGGTTCCGCAGCGACCTGCGAATTCAGGACAACACCGCCCTGAGTCGCGCCATGAGCAGCGGTGCGACCATCGCCCTGTACCTGGTCACCCCTGGCCAATGGCAGCGCCACGACGATGCCGCGTGCAAGGTGGACTTCTGGTTGCGCAACCTGGCGCAGCTCAGCCAGACCCTGGCCGAACTCAACGTCCCCTTGCTGGTACGGCACTGCGATACCTGGGAACAGGCACCTGGCGTGATCGCCGAGGTTTGCCACCAACACAACATCAGCGCCGTGCACGTCAACGACGAGTACGGCATCAACGAGAGCCAGCGCGATCATCACGTGGCGGCTTACCTCGGCCAGCAGACGATTGCCTGGCACAACTACCTCGACCAGCTGTTCTTCCAGCCCGGCAGCGTGCTGACTCGCTCCGGCACTTATTTCCAGGTCTACAGTCAGTTTCGCAAGGTCTGCTACGAGCGCTTGCACAGCGCCCTGCCCAGCCCAGTCGGCACCCCGCGGGCACAAACGCCACAGGCGCTGACCGCCGATCCTGTGCCGCAGGCGGTGGACGGTTTCGAAACGCCCAGCAGCGAGCTACAGGCACTCTGGCCGGCCGGCGAGCAAGCCGCTCAACAACGCCTGGCGCGTTTCGCCGATGAGCAGATTACCTTCTACCAGAACGAGCGCGACTTCCCTGCCCTGCCTGGCACCAGCCAACTGTCGGCCTACCTGGCCGCAGGTGTACTGTCGCCACGCCAGTGCCTGCATGCGGCGCTGGCAGCCAACCAGGGCGAGTTCGACAGCGGCAACCCCGGTGTCATCACCTGGATCAACGAACTGCTCTGGCGCGAGTTCTACAAGCACATCCTGGTCGGTTACCCGCGCGTCTCCCGGCATCGCGCCTTTCGTCTGGAGACCGAAGCCGTGCCATGGCGCCATGCGCCACAGGAGCTGGCCGCCTGGCAGGAGGGTCGCACCGGCCTGCCGATCATCGATGCCGCCATGCGCCAGTTGCGTGAAACCGGCTGGATGCACAACCGGCTGCGCATGGTCGTCGCCATGTTCCTGACCAAGAACCTGCTGATCGACTGGCGTGAAGGCGAGCGCTTCTTCATGCGCCATCTGATCGACGGTGACCTGGCGGCGAACAACGGCGGCTGGCAATGGAGCTCGTCGACCGGCACCGACGCGGCGCCCTACTTTCGCATCTTCAACCCCATCAGCCAGTCGCAGAAATTCGACCCCGAAGGACGCTTCATCCGTCACTGGGTGCCGGAGCTGGCTGGCCTGAACAAACGCGATATCCATGATCCGTCCGCGCTCGGCGGGCTGTTCGCGCCAGCCAATTATCCGCGTCCGATCGTCGATCTGGCACGTTCGCGCGAGCGCGCCCTGGCTGCCTTCAAGAACCTCGACAACTCGGAGGTTCCGGCATGAACGATTTCCTGTGCCGCTTCGCCGAACGCTTCGCTACGCTGAACAAGGACAACCTGTATCTGCTCGGCGAGCTGTACAGCGACGACGTGATCTTTCGCGACCCTCTGCATGAAGTGCACGGGCTGACGGCCGTGCAGGCTTACTTCGCCGAGTTGTACGCCAACGTCGAAGCGCTGCATTTCGAATTCCACGGTTTCGACCGGGTCGATGCCGGCGAAGGCTACCTGCGCTGGACCATGCGCTATCGCCACCCGCGCCTGCGCGGCGGCGCCGAGATTGCCGTCGAGGGCTGCTCGCACCTGCTCTGGCGCGACAAGGTCTACCAGCACCGTGACTACTTCGATGCCGGCGCCCTGCTGTATGAACACCTGCCCGTGCTCGGCAGCGTCATCGCCTGGCTGAAACGGAGGCTGGCATGAAACGTATCTGGCTTACCGGCGCCAGCAGCGGCATTGGTGCGGCCCTGGCGGAACAACTGCTGCGTGCCGGCCATCGACTGGCCCTAAGCGCGCGCAGCAGCGGCCCGCTGCAGGATTTCGCCAGCCGCTACGGCGATCAGGTGCTGGTCGTGCCAGGCGATCTGACCGACCCCGCCCAGGTACGCGCCATCGGTGAACGTATCGCCCTGCAGTGGGGGGCACTGGATTGCGCGATTCTCAATGCCGGCACCTGCGAGTACGTCGATGTGCGGCAGTTCGAGGCGGCCATGATCGAGCGCGTGGTCAGCGCCAATCTGTTTTCCGCCAGCCATTGCATCGAGGCGGCGCTGCCGTTGCTGCGTCGTGGCAATCGCCCGCATCTGGTCGGTGTCGGCAGCTCGGTGACCTTTCTGCCGCTACCACGCGCCGAGGCCTACGGCGCCTCCAAGGCCGCCATGCGCTACCTGATGCAGACATTGCGCATCGACCTGGCCAGCGAAGGCATCGACGTCACCCTGGTCAGCCCCGGCTTCGTCGACACGCCGCTGACGCAGAAAAACGACTTCCCGATGCCCATGCGCTGGCCGGTCGAACGCGCCGCGAGGCATATCGCCGAGCGCCTGGATAAGCGTCCGCACGAGATCGCTTTCCCCACCCCTTTCATCGCCGTACTGAAGCTGCTCGGCAGCCTGCCCAGCCGCCTGCAACTGGCCATTGGTCGCCGCCTGGCGCGTAACGAGGAACACGCATGAAAATCGCCATCATCGGCAGCGGTATCGCCGGTCTGACCTGCGCCTATTTGCTCAATCGCCAGCACGAGATCCAGGTGTTCGAGGCCAGCGACTGGGTCGGCGGTCACACCCACACCGTCGATGTCACGGTCAACGGGCGCGAATACGCTGTCGACACCGGTTTCATCGTGTTCAACGACTGGACCTACCCCAACTTCATCCGCCTGCTGGAACAGATCGGCGTCGGCTTCAAACCTGCCGAGATGAGCTTCTCGGTCAGCGACCCGGTCACCGGCGTTGAGTACAACGGCCACGACCTCAACACCCTGTTCGCCCAACGCCGCAACCTGCTCTCGCCGGCCTTCTGGGGCATGCTACGCGACATCCTGCGCTTCAATCGCCAATCCCAGGAAGACCTGGCCAACGGTCACATCGACAGCGAGACGACCCTCGGCGAATACCTCGAAAGCAATGGCTATGGCCGGCGCTTCATCGAGCACTACATCGTGCCCATGGGCTCGGCCATCTGGTCGATGTCGCTGGCCGACATGCTCGCCTTCCCGCTGCAATTCTTCGTGCGTTTCTGCAAGAACCACGGCCTGCTGTCGGTCAGCGACCGCCCGCAATGGCAAGTGATCGAAGGTGGCTCGCGCAGCTACGTGGCACCGTTGACCGCCAGCTTCGCCGAGCACATTCGCCTCAACTGTCCGGTCAGCCGCGTCGTACGCGACCAGGACGGCGTCACCCTGCACAGTGCCGCTGGCCAGGAGCGCTTCGACAAGGTGGTATTCGCCTGCCATAGCGACCAGGCTCTGGCCCTGCTGGATCAGGCCAGCCAGCAGGAACGGGAAATCCTTGGCGCCCTGCCCTACGCCAACAACGATGTGGTGCTGCACACCGACACCCGTCTGCTGCCCAAGCGCAAGCTGGCCTGGGCCAGTTGGAACTATCGCCTGGGTGGGCCAAGCGACCAGCTCGCTGCCGTCACCTATGACATGAACATCCTGCAGGGCATCGAAAGCGACACCACTTTCTGCGTCAGCCTCAACCAAACTGCCGCCATCGACCCGACAAAAATCCTCGCGCGCTTCCAATACGCCCACCCGCAGTACAGCCTGGCAGGCACCGCAGCGCAGGCACGCTGGGAGGAATTGCTCGGCGCCCAGCACAGCTATTTCTGCGGTGCCTACTGGGCCAACGGCTTCCACGAGGACGGCGTGGTCAGCGCGCTGCGCGTGGCCCGTGCCTTCGGGGAAGCGCTGTAATGCACAGCGCCCTGTACAGCGGCTGGGTGCAGCATCGTCGCTTCGCCCCGCGCGCGCATGCCTTTCGCTACCGCATGGGCCTGCTGTACCTCGATCTGAGCGAGCAGGCGCAGCTGTTTGCCCTCTCGCCATTGGCCGGCAGCGGCCGCTGGGCGCCATTCGCCTTCCGCGAAACCGATTACCTGCCCGAGCACACCCGCCAGGGCATGCCACTGCACGAGGCCGTACGCAATCGCGTGGAAGCGGCGCTGGGCTCGCGACCAATGGGTCGCATCTGCCTGCTGACGCAGCCACGCAGTTGGGGCCTGGCGTTCAATCCGGCGAGTTTCTTCTACTGCTTCGATGAAGACGAGGCGCTCATGGCGATTCTCTGCGAAGTCAGCAATACGCCCTGGCGCCAGCGCTACCACTACGTGCTGCCTGCCAGCGGCGAAGGCCGTCATCAGGTTCGTGTCGACAAGGCCTTCCATGTTTCGCCTTTCCTGCCGCGCGAGCTGGAGTACCGCATGAGCTTGAGCCCGGTAGGCGAACGCCTGGGCATCCACATGGCCGACTGGCAGGGCGAGACCAAGGTGTTCGACGCCAGCCTCAGCCTGCACCGCAGGCCGCTGACCCGCACCAACCTGCACCGCTACCTGCTGACCTTCCCCTGGATGACCGGCAAGACCCTTGCCGCCATCTATTGGCAGGCGCTGCGCCTGCTGCTCAAACGCATCCCGATTTTCGACCACAGCCCCGCGCAAGGCAGCTTCAGTGTTGCCCGCCCGCACGTGAAGGACATGCCCCATGAAAAGCTCTAGCCTGACCTCCACCAGAAGCCTGGTACGCAGCGGCAACGGCATTGGTGCCGGCCTGCTGCGGCGCGCCGTGCTGCGCCAACTGGAAAACCTGCAGCATGGCCTGCTGCTGATCCAGGAAGGCAACGACACCCTGCATTTCGGCAAGCCACAGAGCGATCTGCGCGCCGAAATCCGGGTCAGCGATCCGGCCGTCTGGGGACTGGTTGCCGGTAACGGCTCGATCGGTGCAGGCGAAGCCTATATCCATGGCTACTGGAGCACGCCGGATCTCACCGCGGTAATCCGTATCTTCGTCGCCAACCTCGACGTACTCGACGCCATGGAGGGCGGTCTGGCACGCCTGGGCCGCCCCTTGATCCAGGGGCTGCACTGGCTCAACCGCAATACTCGCCAGGGTTCACGGCGCAATATCGCGGCGCACTACGACCTGGGCAATGACCTGTTCGAACAGTTTCTCGACCCGACCATGATGTACTCCGCCGCAATGTTCCTGCGTGAGGACGACAGCCTGGAACAGGCGCAGCTCAACAAGCTCGAACGCATCTGCGAGAAGCTCGCGCTACAGCCATCCGATCACCTGCTGGAAATCGGTACCGGCTGGGGCAGCATGGCCATCTATGCCGCGACCCATTACGGCTGCCGGGTGACCACCACTACCTTGTCGCGCGAGCAATACGCCTACACCGAACGGCGCGTCCGCGAACTTGGCCTGGAAGGTCGCATCACCCTGCTTCTAGAGGACTATCGCGACCTCGACGGCCAGTACGACAAGCTGGTCTCCATCGAGATGATCGAAGCCGTCGGCCATCGTTTTCTGCCCACCTACTTCGAGCAGTGCGCACGTCTGCTCAAGCCCGACGGACTGATGCTGCTGCAGGCCATCACCATTCGTGACCAGCGTTACGAGCAGGCTTGCCAGTCGGTCGATTTCATCCAGCGCTACATCTTCCCCGGCGGCGCCCTGCCCTCGGTACACAAGATGCTGGAAGTGGTGAGCCGCCACACCGATCTCAACCTGCACCACATGGAAGATTTCGGCCTGCACTACGCGCGTACCCTGCGCCTGTGGCACGACAACCTGCGCCAGGCCCGCCAGCGTCTGGAGCAACTGGGCTACGACGACTACTTCTACCGGCTGTGGGAGTTCTACCTGTGCTACTGCGAGGGCGGTTTCCTCGAGCGCACCATCGGCACCGCGCAACTGCTGCTGGCCAAGGCCGGCGCCAGGCCGCTGCCACATTATGTACAGCCTTCGACGTTGGCCTGAGGGATTCAGTGACCTAGACTGCGCCGCCTGGATCATCCACAGGGAAGCCGCAATGCCCAGACTGCTAGCCAATGCCATCCTCTTCCAGCTCAGCTGGTTCGCCTGCGTGCTCGGCGGCGACGGGCCCTGGTTGCTGGTCGTGGTAGTCGCATTGGCCGTGCACCTGTTCTGGGTGAGCAGTTGGCCAGCAGAGGGCAAGTTGCTGCTCAGCGTTTTCCTGTTCGGCAGTGCAGTGGACAGCTTCTTGCTGCACCTGGGCGTCTTCGATTTCGGCGAGCCACGCACGCTGATTCCCCTGTGGCTGGCGTCGTTGTGGCTGCTCCTGGGCACGACCCTCAATCACTGCCTGGCCTGGAGCGCGCAGCCCTGGTGGCGCGCCAGCCTGCTCGGCGCCGTCGGCGGGCCGATGGCCTATTACGCGGGCGCGCAACTGGGCGGTGTACAACTGCCACTGGGCAACGTCACGACATTGGGGCTGCTGGCAGTCATCTGGGCCATCGTGCTGCCGGTTCTGCATGGCTTCGCCAGGCTCTATCGCCTCCAATACCAGCAGAGACAACGCCTGCTGCAACGGCCATAACCGGCGAAGTCGCCCCAGCAAGACGCGCGTCTCAGCGCTTGTTTACGATCTTGTGAGCTAGAGCCTGGCTAGGCATAAACGCTTGAGAAAGCGCAGTTTACAAGCGGTAAATGAGCATTTCGGAAGCGTTTTTAGCGACGCCAGACCGACGCGCAGCAGATCGTGGACAGGTTCTCACGTACACTGCGCGCCCATGAGCACTACCATCCCCCTCCACCAATTGCCGAGCGAGCCCAGCGTCAGCTGCAGCACCTGCGCGGCCTGCTGCTGCCAGCTGGAAGTCATGCTGATCGGTGATACCGGCGTGCCGCAACGCTACATCGAGACCGACGAGTGGGGTGGCGAAGTCATGCGCCGTCTGGACGACGGCTGGTGCATAGCACTGGATCGCGACAGCATGCGCTGCACCATCTACGCCCAGCGCCCGCTGATCTGCCGCGAGTTCGAACTGGGCGCCGCGGAATGCCTGGAAGAACGCCGCGGCATCGCCACCGCCTATACGCAGTGACATTGCATATATGAATCTTAATGATCAGATAGTGCAATTTAACGAATATCAACGAGCGACTCTGCGTTAGTTCACCGCTCTCCAAGGCTCACCGCCACTCGAGCGAAGCCCCAGAACAGTGCATCCCAGCACGCCAGGCGGTATTTGATATCAAAAAAACAGAATATAAACGTCTTTATTATTAATTAGTCGCCCCCCATCGTCATCACGCACAATTTCGGTGCTTCCTTCAGCGAATCGATCCGCACGCTCACAGCCAGCGCCGAGCGCTAGAAGGATATGCCTGAAATTCTCAGCAAGACGGAATCACGATGGCTCACCTTGCGACTGCCCCCGACGATGACAATGATCAGCTCGTCCGCCGCCTCACCCTCGCCGCCCTGTTCGCTTGCCTGATCAGACAGCCACTCGAGGAACCCCCGGCCAAAGATCACCTGCTCACCTGACTTTCCTTCGCCCAGGGACGGGCGTCCCGATGTGCCGCCTGCGGCACTTTGTCGGCTCTTCAGCAGTGAGGAGCCTTCTTTTTTCTGCCGGACACCATGAACACACCATCACGACTGCACCAATGGTGCATCGCTTTTCTTCCTAATGCCCCGCACACGCGCCCGCGGGAATGGCTGCGTGCAGCGCTCGGCGCCAGCCTGGGGTTTACCTTTGCCACCTGGCTGTGCAGCCAATTCTTCGGCCTGCAGTTGGCCGTGCATTTTTCCGGGCCACTGGCCGCTTCGGCAGTGTTGCTGTTCGCCGTATCGTCCGGCGCACTGGCACAGCCCTGGTCGATTCTCGGCAGTTACCTGTGCGCCACGCTGGTCGGCGTAGTGGTCGGTCACCTGCTCGATCACAGCCTGCTCGGCGCCGCCCTGGCGATAGGCCTGAGCCTGCTGCTGATGTGCCCGCTACGCTGCCTGCATCCTCCGGGCGGGGCCATCGCCTTCTGCGTGGTGTTCGCACCGATGATCCCCGGTGTGCCCAACTGGTACCCAGCCCTGACGGTGCTGAGCGCCGCGCTGGCCCTGCTCGGTTGCGCGCTGATCTACAACAACCTCACCGGCATGCGCTACCCACGCCAGCGCACATCAGTGACCGATGCCCATCACACTGACGATCCGTCACCAGGCGAACGCGTGGGCATTCGCGGCACCGACCTCGACCAGGCCCTCGACGAACTCGGCGCCTTCGTCGACGTGACCCGCGAGGATCTGGAGCTGATCGTGAAAAGTACCGAACGCTACGCGCTGCGCCGCAGCATGGGTGACATCCGCGCCGGCCAGGTGATGTCACGCGACCTGGTCTGCGCCGCGCCGAGTACCAGCATCAAACAGGGACTGCACCTGCTGCGCCACCATCACCTCAAGGCACTGCCGATTCTCGACCGTAATCAGCAACTGGTCGGCATCGTCAGCCTGAGCGATCTGGTCGCGCCCCTGCATAGCCGCCCGGCCAGGCGCTTCGGCCTGTTCGAGCGCAAGCCGCGGCCGCGCCTGGGCGACCTGATGAGCAGCCCGGTGCGCTGCACCACTGTCGATACGCACGTCGCCGATCTGATCGGCGTACTGTCCGACCGCGGCCTGCATTGCTTGCCGGTGCTGGAGAACGACAAACTGGTGGGGATGATCACCCAGACGGATCTGATCGCCGCCCTGCAGCGAGACCTCCTGGCCCATTTCGACTAAGAGCGTGCTCAAAGTCTGCTGCGCGTCGGCCATGCAGCGTTGAAATCAAGCTCAGAATGCTCATTTACAGCTCGTAAAGTCGAACGCGACTCCGAGCGTTCTTCGCTCGATTTCGCCTTGCCTGGCTCTAGCTCGCGAGATCGTGAACAGGTTCTAATCGCCACAGCCCGTAAACTGCAGCCTCTGCCCGCTCCCGGAGCATCAACGCGACATGGACATCGATCTCACCCGCACCTTTCTGGAAATCGTTCGCAGCGGCAGTTTCATCGCCGCCGCCGAACGCCTGCATGTCACCCAGACGGCCATCACCGCGCGCGTCCAGAAACTCGAAGGTCACCTCAACTGCACGCTGTTCGTGCGTAACCGCGCCGGTGCCAAGCTGACCGCGGACGGCGAGGCTTTCGTCTCCTACGCCAACCAGATCCTGCAGACCTGGGAAGCGGCGCAGCGCGAGCTGCCGCTGCCGGACGGCTACCACAACGTGCTACGTATCGGCGGCGAAATCAGCCTGTGCAACCCGCTGATGCTGCACTGGGTCAGCCGTATCCGCGCCAATATCGACCAGTACGCCGTGCACACCCATATCGGCGACGGCCAGGAGCTGCTACGCCAACTGGAGCTGGGCGTGCTGGATGCCGCCCTAGTCTATCAGCCGACCTACTGGCCAGGCATGCAGGTAGAGCAGTTGCTGGAGGAAAAGCTGATTCTGGTGCGCGCGAAAAAAGCCGAGCCCTACGTGTACGTCGACTGGGGCGAGGCCTTCCGCCTGCAACACGACAGAGCCCTACCGGATCAGGCCAAGGCGCCGGTGTCCTTCAACCTCGGCCCGCTGGCCTTGCAGTACATCCTCGAACACGGCGGCTCGGGCTACTTCCGCACGCGGGTGGTGCAGAGCTATCTGGACAAGAAGGTGCTAAAGCGCGTGCCACGGGCGCCGGAATTCAACTACCCGACCTACCTGGTGTATTCCCGCGAGCGCGACTCTGCGGTGCTGCAACAGGCCTTCGAGCTGCTGCGCGAAACCATCGCCGAAGATACCGATTGGTCGCAGCGCTGGGATCCGATGATCTGAGCCACACCTGAAACGAAATCGCCCCTCATCTAGAGGGGCGATTTCGTTGTAGCGCTGCCGAAACAACCTTTCGATTCGGTGGGCTGAAGCGGAGCGACGCCCCATAACGAATGTCGTTCGCTGTCAGATCGTGAACAGGTATCAGAAGCTCAGACGGTAATGCAGCGTATAGGCCTCGACGCCATCGTTGGGCTGCTTGATACCGGCGTTGGAGTAGTGGAGCGCACGCAGACCGATTTCCTGGCCGGAAAAACGCAGGCCAACGCCAATGCGGTCTTCGAACTGGAAGGACGAACCCAGGCGGTTGTCTTCCAGCTCGGTGCTGGCGAACGCCGCAACGCCGATACCGGCTTCGATGTAGGGGCGCACGGTCTCACCGGCAAACTCATAGACGAAC
Source organism: Pseudomonas berkeleyensis (assembly GCF_014109765.1). Classification (NCBI taxonomy): domain Bacteria; kingdom Pseudomonadati; phylum Pseudomonadota; class Gammaproteobacteria; order Pseudomonadales; family Pseudomonadaceae; genus Pseudomonas; species Pseudomonas berkeleyensis. The sequence continues at coordinate 1,351,953 of NZ_CP059139.1, read as the reverse complement.
ACCGGAGCGAACGACAGGCTGTGGTTGCTCGCGGTCTTGTCTCCATCCCAATAGGTGTAACCCAGATCCCAATAGCCGGTCAGGCGGCCAACGCTGCTCTGCAGCCAGCTGGTATTCCAGTCCCACTGCGCGCCCAGACGGTAAACCATGGTGGAGTCGCCACTCTGACCAATGGCCGCGGTCACGTCCGCAGCCTGCACAGATCCAATCACTGCGAATGACAACGTCGCAGCTGCAGCTAAGGCACACAACTTCTTCATGAGTTCTTCCTTAATTGGCGGGAGATTTTTATCAGGCTCGCTACAAAAATATAGAAGTATTCGGTATCAGGGAAAGCTTAATACGAAAAAAACTCACTATAGCGAAAGAACTTCGGCCTTTTCACCCAGCAAAATCGGCAATACTCGGCAAAGTTGTGCGGTGTCGCCACTGCTCCAGTAACGGGTCGGCTGCACCGGTGCGGTCGCCAGCAGATCGTCCTGGATCAGTAACCGCTGCAGCTGTCGTGCGACCGCAGCGCCGGTATCGATCAGGGTGATCGACTCAGGCACCAGTTCGTGCAGCAAGGGGCGCAGGAAGGGATAGTGCGTGCAGCCGAGGATCAACGTGTCGCAGCCCTCGGCCAGCAACGGCGCGACATAGCCTTGCAGCAATTGCCGCGTAGCTGGCGCCTGCAACTCACCTGCCTCGATGCACTCCACCAACCCTGGGCAGGGCTGCGTGATCACCCGCACGTCACTGGCGAAACGGTCGAGCAGTGCGGCGAACTTGGCGCTCTTGAGCGTGCCAGTGGTCGCCAGCACGCCGACCACGCCACTACGCGTCGCAGCCGCGGCGGGCTTCACGGCTGGCTCCATACCGACGATGGGCAATTGCGGATAACGCTCACGCAGCTCAGCGCCGGCTGCCGCCGTGGCGGTATTGCAGGCCAGCACCAGCGCCTTGGCGCCCTGTGCCAGCAGGTGCTCGATGATCACCATGCAGCGTTCGCGAATGTACTCGGGGCTCTTCTCGCCATAGGGCACGTGGCCGCTGTCGGCAACGTAAAGCAGTGACTCGTGCGGCAACAGCTGGCGAATCTCGCGCAGTACCGACAGGCCACCGACGCCGGAGTCGAAAACGCCAATCGGCGCGTTACTGGGCATTGCCGCAGACACCACAGGCCGGGTCGCGCTTGACCCGCAGCTCGCGAAAACGCGTGCCCAGCGCATCGATCAGCAGCAGACGGCCCACCAGCGGTTCGCCGAAGCCGGCCAGCAACTTGAGTGCCTCCAGCGCCTGCAGGCTGCCGACCAGCCCCACCAGCGGACCAACCACGCCGGCTTCGCTGCAGGTCAGCTCGGCTTCGCTGCCGTGACCGTACAGGCAGTGATAACAGGGGCTGGCAGCGTTGCGCGGGTCGAATACCGACAGCTGGCCTTCCAGGCGGATCGCCGCGCCAGAAACCAGCGGCTTGCCGGCTGCGACGCAAGCCGCGTTGACGGCCTCACGCGTGGTGAAATTGTCCGAGCAATCCAGCACCAGGTCGACGCCGCTTACGGCAGCGGCCAGCGAATCGGCGTCCAGCGCCTGGCGATGCGGCACCAGGCTGATCTGCGGATTGATCGCTGCCAGACGGGCCATGGCCGAATCCACCTTGGCCTGGCCGATGCTGGCGGTGTCGTGGGCGATCTGCCGCTGCAGGTTGGTCAGATCCACCGTATCGAAGTCGGCCAGGTGCAACTCGCCAACCCCGGCAGCGGCCAGGTACAGCGCCACCGGCGAGCCCAGCCCGCCCATGCCGACGATCAGCACGCGCGCCTGTTTCAGGCGCAACTGCCCTTCCACATCGATCTGTTTCAGCAGAATCTGCCGGCTATAGCGCAGCAGTTCATCATCGCTCAGCATCTGATCACTCACGGTCGAAACGTCCCAAACTGATGCGCTCGTGCCCGCCCAGGTCACGCCGGCTGTGCACCTCGGCGAAACCGCCGGCAACGAGCAGTGCACGCACGGCCTCGGCCTGATCGAAACCATGCTCGAGCAGCAGCCAGCCGCCCGTCAGCAGGTGGCTCGGTGCACAGCGGATGATCGCACGAATGTCGTCCAGCCCGTCGCTGCCGGCTACCAGCGCGCTGCTTGGCTCGAAGCGTACATCGCCCTGGTCGAGGTGATGATCATCGGCACGAATATAAGGTGGGTTGCTCAGGGTCAGGCCGTAACGCTGCCCCGCCAATGCAGAGAACCAGTGGCTCTGCACGAAGCTGGCGTTGTCCAGCTTTAGGCGTTGGCGGTTGCGCTCGGCCAGGGCCACGGCATCTTCGACACGATCCACACCCGTCACCTGCCAGGCTGGGCGCTCGCTGGCCAGGGCCAAGGCGATGGCGCCGGTACCGGTGCCCAGGTCGAGCACGGCCAGCGGTGTGGCGGGTAGCAGTTCGAGCGCGGTTTCCACCAGCAGCTCGGTGTCCGGACGTGGGATCAGGGTATGCGGCGCCACTTCCAAATCGAGACTCCAGAAGCCCTGGCGCCCAAGAATGTAGGCAACCGGCTCGCCATTCCGGCGGCGCAACATGAACCCGTCGAACTGCGCCTGTTGGGCCGCGTTCAGCTCACGCTCCGGCCAGGTACGTAAATAGCTGCGTGGTTTGCCCAGAGCGGCCGCCAACAACAACTCGGCGTCCAACCGCGGCGTCGGCGAGTCGGGCAGATCAGCGGTGTTGAGCAGGGATTCGATGCTGGCCATATTTCTCTCGTAGCCCGGATGCAATCCGGGAAGTATGTCCCCGGATTGCATCCGGGCTACGGTTGTGGTGCGCACGGCGCACCCTAGGGTATACGCGGCGCAGGGTGCACCATGCGCACCGCAATGACCTCAAGCGAAACTCAGTCGCCCAGCGCCGCCAACTGATCGGCCTGGTATTCGGCCAGCAGCGGTTCGATCACCGCCTCCACGCCACCCGCCATCACTTCGTTCAGCGAATAGAGGGTCAGGTTGATGCGGTGGTCGGTCACCCGGCCCTGCGGAAAATTGTAGGTACGGATACGCTCGGAGCGGTCTCCGGAGCCCACCAGCAGCTTGCGCGTTTCGGAGATTTCCTTGTGCGCCGCCGCTTCTTGTTGATCCTGCAGCTTGGCCGCCAGCCAGGCCATGGCCTTGGCGCGGTTCTTGTGCTGCGAGCGTTCTTCCTGGCATTCCACCACCGTGCCGGTGGGGATGTGGGTAATGCGGATCGCCGAGTCCGTGGTGTTGACGTGCTGACCACCGGCGCCGGAGCTGCGGTAGGTATCCACACGCAGATCTGCCGGGTTGATCTCGATGGCCGCCTGCTCGTCCGGCTCCGGCAACACCGCCACGGTGCAGGCGGAGGTGTGGATGCGGCCCTGGGACTCGGTTTCCGGCACGCGCTGTACACGGTGCGCGCCAGACTCGAACTTGAGCTTGGCGTAGACGTTGTCGCCTTCGACGCGGGCGATCACTTCCTTGAAGCCTCCGTGCTCACCTTCGTTGGCCGACAGCACCTCGACCCGCCAGCCCTGCTTCTCGGCGTAGCGCGAATACATGCGGAACAGGTCGCCAGAGAAAATCGCCGCCTCGTCGCCGCCAGTGCCGGCACGGATTTCCAGGTAGACGTTGCGCCCGTCATTGGGGTCTTTCGGCAGCAACATGCGCTGCAGACGGTCTTCCAGCTCGACCAGCGCTTCCTTGGCCTGGGCTACTTCCTCCTCGGCCATCTCACGCAGATCCGGATCGCTGTCCTTGAGCAGCGCCTGGGCGCCTTCAAGGTCGCTCTGCACCTTGCGCAGCTCACGGAAGGTGGCGATCACCGGCTCGATCTCGGCGTATTCCTTGGAGTAGGCACGGAACTGGGTCTGCTTGGAAATCACCTCGGCGTCGCCGAGCAGCGCCGTCAACTCCTCGAAGCGGTCGCTGAGGTTGTCGAGCTTGTTCAACAGTGAAGCTTTCATTGCAGACCTTTGTCCTGCGGCGCGCTCTCGTCGAGGGCGAATAATTCCTGGGCCAGGCTGAGCGCATCGATGCGCCCCTCGGCGGTAAGTTTCTTCATGCGCACGCTGGGGGCATGCAACAGCTTGTTGGTCAGGCCGCGCGCCAGTTGCGCCAGCACGTCCTCGGGGTTGCCACCGTTGGCCAGCATGCGCTGGGCCTTGGCCAGTTCCTCGTCACGCAGACGCTCGGCCTGCTGGCGGTAGGCCCTGAGCACATCCACCGCGGCCAGCTCACGCAGGCGCTGCATGAAATCATCGGTACCGGTGGCCACCAGTTCCTCGGCGGCCTGCGCCGCGCCCTGGCGGCTCTTGAGGTTTTCCTCGATGACTTCGTGCAGGTCATCGACGGTATAGAGGTAGACGTCATCCAGCTCGCCGACCTGCGACTCGATATCGCGCGGCACGGCGATATCGACCATGAAGATCGGCTTGTGCTTGCGCTTTTTCAGCGCACTTTCCACCGCGCCCTTGCCGAGAATCGGCAGTTGGCTGGCCGTGGAGCTGATGACGATATCGCTGTGTGCCAGCTCTTCGGGAATGTCCGACAGCAGCACCGCGTGTGCGCCGAACTGCTCGGCCAGTTGGCTGGCACGCTCCAGGGTACGGTTGGCGACGACGATACGCTTGATGCCCTGATCGTGCAGATGGCGCGCCACCAGGCTGATGGTCTCGCCGGCACCGATCAGCAGCGCCTGGCTGCGGTGCAGGTCGGCGAAGATCTGCTTGGCCAGGCTGACGGCGGCGAAGGCCACGGACACCGGGTTCTCGCCGATGGCGGTATCGGTGCGCACGGTCTTGGCGGTGCTGAAGGTGGCCTGGAACAGCCGGCCGAGCAGCGGCCCGACGGTGCCGGCCTCACGCGCCACGGCATAGGCGGACTTGAGCTGGCCGAGAATCTGCGGCTCGCCCAACACCATCGAATCCAGCCCGCAGGCCACGCGCATCATGTGGCGTACCGCCTCGTCCTCGCTGTGTACGTAGGCACAGGCACGCAGCTCGTCGACGCTCAGGCGGTGATAATCGGCCAGCCACTGCAGCACTTCGTCGCTGCTCAGCTGATCCTGCTCCAGGTACAACTCGCTGCGGTTGCAGGTGGAAAGGATCGCCGCCTCACGACTGGGCGTCAGCCGACACAGCTGCTGCAGTGCCTCGACCAGTTGCTCCGGGGTGAAGGCAACGCGCTCGCGCACCTCTACCGAGGCGGTCTTGTGGTTGATACCGAGGGCGATAAAGGCCATGCAGGGTCGCTGAGGGGCAATACGGAAGCCGGCAATTGTCCTACTTCGCTCCCGAGAGAACAACTCCCGCGACCGATTGTCCCAATAGACAGTTCGCCGCATCGTCCAGGCCAGTGGGCTTGCCCCGAGGCTTGTGTCATGATGCCGCGAACGTCGCAGGGCACGAGCCAGCATGGCCGTCGCCCCGGAATAACGCACGACAAGGCACTATGAACAGACCCCTCGCGTTAGTCACTGCAATTGCCCTTCTCAGCGGCTGCCAAACCTTCGCACCCAGCGAGCCAGACGGCACGCCACCGGTACAGGAAGCCGACCAGACCACCCAGCTGGAGCCGAGCGAATACGGCTCGTTCAGCCAGGAAACCCTGTTCGCCCTGCTCACCGCCGAGCTGGCCGGCCAGCGCAACCGCTTCGACATTGCCCTCGGCAACTACGTGCAACAGGCGCAGGCCACGGGCGACGCCGGCGTTGCCGAGCGTGCCTTCCGCATCGCCGAATACCTCGGCGCCGAACAGCCAGCGCTGGACAGCGCGCTGATCTGGGCCAAGAACGCGCCGAACAACATCGACGCGCAGCGCGCCGCCGCCGTGCAACTGGCCCGCGCCGGCCGCTATGACGAATCCATGACCTACATGGAGCAGGTGCTGCAACGTCAGGGCGACACCCATTTCGACTTCCTCGCCCTGTCCGCCGCAGAAACCGACCCGGATACCCGTGCCGGCCTGCTGCAAGGCTTCGACCGCCTGCTGAGCAAGAACCCGGACAACAGCCAGCTGCTGTTCGGCAAGGCCATCCTCCTGCAACAGGACAGTCGCGCCGAGGAAGCCTTGAAATTGCTGGAGGATCAACCGGCCAGCCAGACCGAGGTTTCGCCGATCCTGCTGCGCGCTCGCCTGCTGCAAAGCCTCGGCCGCAGTAACGAGGCGTTGCCACTGCTGCAAAAAGGCATTCGCAAGAATCCTGACGACAAACGCCTGCGCCTGACCTATGCCCGCCTGCTGGTCGAGCAGGATCGCCTGGACGACGCCAAGGGCGAGTTCTCCAAGCTGGTACAGGAAAACCCCAACGATGATGACCTGCGCTTCTCCCTGGCACTGGTGTGCCTGGAGGCCGAGGCCTGGGAAGAGGCCATCGTCTACCTGCAAGAGCTGGTCGAGCGACGCAGCCATGTCGACGCCGCCCACTACAACCTGGGCCGCGCCTACGAGGCGCTGAACGATATCGACAGCGCACTGCAGGAATACAACCTGGTCGGCCCGAGCAACGACTACCTGCCGGCTCAGCAACGCCAGGCCGCGCTACTGTTCGACCAGCAACGCGACGAGGAAGCCAGCGCACGCCTGGCCCAGGCACGCGACGCCCAACCCGACTACGCCATCCAGCTGTACCTGATCGAAGCCGAAGGGCTGAGCAACCGCCGCCAGGTCGAAGCCGCCTGGAACACGATCAACCAGGGCCTGGAACAGTTCCCCAACGACCTGAACCTGCTCTATACCCGCGCCATGCTGGCGGAAAAGCGCGGTGACCTGGCCCAGCTGGAAGCCGACCTGCGCTACATCATCAAGCGCGAGCCGGAACACGCCATGGCCCTCAACGCCCTCGGCTACACCCTGGCCGATCGCACCACACGCTATGAAGAAGCCCGCGAGCTGATCGAGAAAGCGCACCAGCTCAACCCGGAAGACCCGGCCATTCTCGACAGCCTCGGCTGGGTCAACTACCGCCTGGGCAACCTCGACGAGGCCGAACGTCTTCTGCGCCTGGCTCTTGAGCGATTCCCCGATCACGAAGTCGCCGCGCACCTGGGCGAAGTGCTCTGGGCCCAGGGCAAACAGCGTGAAGCCAGACGCGTCTGGCGCGACGCCTTCGCCGATGCGCCCGACAGCCCAATCCTGCGTGACACCCTGTTGCGCCTGACCGGTTCCGAGACTCTGTGATGCTTCGTCACCTGCTCGTATTCAGCCTTATCGCCCTGCTCGCTGGCTGCTCAGGCCTCACCTCGCGTGAAGCGGTGGAAGGCCAGGGCAACCCTGCCGACTGGCAGGCCCACAAGAAACAGATCGCCCAGCTCGACGGCTGGCAGATCAACGGCAAGATCGGCATTCGCGCCCCGCGCGACTCCGGCAGCGCGACGCTGTTCTGGCTACAGCGCCAGGACTACTACGACATCCGCCTTTCCGGCCCGCTCGGTGGCGGCGCCGCACGCCTGACCGGCCGCCCCGGCGACATCCTGCTGGAAGTCTCCAACCGCGGCCGCTACCAGGCCGAGTCCCCGGAAGCACTGCTGCGTGAACAACTGCGCCTGGATCTGCCGGTCTCCAACCTGCTCTGGTGGATTCGCGGCCTGCCCGCGCCGGACAGCCGCAGCCGCATCACCCTCGACAGCGACAGCCACCTGGCACGCCTGGAACAGGACGGCTGGCAGGTCGAGTACCAGCGCTACGCCGAGCAGAACGGCTACGCCCTGCCTGAACGCCTGAAGCTCTATGGCCAGGATCTGGAAATCACCCTGGTGATCAAGGATTGGCAGCCACGCCAACTCGGCCAGTAACGCCCCATCGCCCTCTCCCCCGGCCCCTCTCCCATAAATGGGAGAGGGGGGCTCAACGCATCACGCTAGCTCTCTTGCAGCACCGTAGCCCGGATGAAATCCGGGGCAATCCCCATCCCCCCGGATTGCATCCGGGCTGCGCGCTAGAGTCGGTATCAGCCGCGAAGGCGTCGGCGATGGTTCAGCGTTTCAGCTAAGCACTTCGCGGCTAAAAGCCGCTCCTACAGGGGAGGCTGCGCTTTTGTAGGAGCGGCTGGGCGGCATTCCGTTTCAGCCGCGATGCTCCTCTGACGCACCTGCCGATGCATTTCCCGAATACAATCGACCCCATCTCGCGACGACGCCCAGCCCTGACCATGACCGCCATCCCCACCCAAGCCGAACTGATCCTGCCTGCACCGGCCAAGCTCAACCTGATGCTGCATATCCTCGGCCGCCGCGCCGACGGCTATCACGAGCTGCAGACCCTGTTCCAGTTTCTCGACCATGGCGACGAACTCGGCTTCGCCCTGCGCCAGGACGGCGAGATTCGCCTGCACACCCCCATCGAAGGCGTAGCGCACGACAGCAACCTGATCGTGCGCGCCGCGCGTCGCTTGCAGGAAGCCAGCGGCACCCCGCTGGGCGCGGACATCTGGCTGGACAAGCGCCTGCCCATGGGCGGCGGTATTGGCGGCGGCAGCTCGGACGCCGCCACCACCCTGCTCGGTCTCGACCACCTGTGGAGCACGCAGCTCGGCGAAGATCGCCTGGCCGAGCTGGGCCTGGCGCTGGGCGCCGACGTACCGGTTTTCGTGCGTGGCCGTGCAGCCTTCGCCGAAGGTGTTGGCGAACGCCTCACTGCGGTCGAACTGGAGGAACCCTGGTTCCTCGTCGCAGTACCGCAAGTCTTTGTCAGCACAGCAGAAGTTTTCACCGACCCTGAGTTGACACGCGATACGCCGCCCATTAAAGTTCGCAGCCTTCTTGCGGGGGGTGGTCGAAACGACTGCCAGCCGGTGGTTGAGAGGCGTTACCCAGAGGTTCGTAACGCCTTGATCTTGCTGAACAAATTTGTTCCGACAAGATTAACCGGCACTGGAGCTTGCGTATTTGGGAGCTTCCCAAATCGGGACGATGCTGATAAAGTCGCCCGCCAACTTCCAGGCACTCTGCCGAGCTTTGTCGCTCAAGGTCGCAACATCTCGATGCTGCACCGAAAGCTCCAAGCACTGGCCAAGAAGTGAATGCCAAGCATTCGGTTATACGATACAGGGGCGTCGCCAAGCGGTAAGGCACCAGGTTTTGATCCTGGCATGCGTTGGTTCGAATCCAGCCGCCCCTGCCATAACCTTCCACGGAAGGCATCGTCAACCGAGTCAAACAGCATTCGATACTGAATATAGGGGCGTCGCCAAGCGGTAAGGCACCAGGTTTTGATCCTGGCATGCGTTGGTTCGAATCCAGCCGCCCCTGCCATTTTTCATACCCATCCAGGTATACCCCCAGCCGGCAGGTACTGCGCGTGTCCAAGATGATGGTCTTCACGGGGAACGCAAACCCCGATCTGGCGCGACGGATCGTTCGTCAGCTGCACATTCCCCTCGGCGATGCTTCGGTCGGTAAATTCTCCGACGGCGAAATCATGATCGAAATCAACGAGAACGTCCGTGGTAAGGACGTCTTCCTGATTCAGCCGACCTGTGCACCCACCAACGATAACCTGATGGAACTGGTCGTGATGGCTGACGCCTTCCGTCGTTCCTCGGCTACCCGCATCACCGCGGTCATCCCCTACTTCGGCTACGCCCGTCAGGATCGCCGTCCGCGTTCTGCACGTGTGGCGATCAGCGCCAAGGTAGTGGCCGACATGCTCACCGTGGTCGGTATCGACCGCGTGCTGACCGTCGACCTGCACGCCGACCAGATCCAGGGCTTCTTCGACATCCCGGTGGACAACATCTACGGCTCCCCGGTACTGGTCGATGACATCGAAGACCAGCGCTTCGAAAACCTCATGATCGTTTCCCCGGACATCGGCGGCGTCGTTCGCGCTCGCGCCGTGGCCAAGAGCCTGGGCGTCGACCTGGCCATCATCGACAAGCGTCGTGAGAAGGCCAACCAGTCCGAAGTGATGCACATCATCGGTGACGTCGAAGGCCGTACCTGCATCCTCGTCGACGACATGGTCGACACCGCCGGCACCCTGTGCCACGCGGCCAAGGCCCTGAAAGATCGCGGCGCAGCCAAGGTTTACGCCTACTGCACCCACCCGGTACTGTCCGGCCGCGCGATCGAGAACATCGAAAATTCCTCGCTGGACGAGCTGGTGGTCACCAACACCATCCCGCTGTCCGCGGCAGCGCAGTCCTGCTCGCGTATTCGCCAGCTCGACATCGCCCCGGTTGTCGCTGAAGCGGTTCGCCGCATCAGCAATGAAGAATCGATCAGCGCCATGTTCCGCTAAGGAACATCCGCTGACGTAAAGCGCCCCGCCACGTGCGGGGCTTTTTGCCCTACCGCCCCAACGCTGGTCGCAAGCGTAAAGGCGGTTTGGTTATTTTGGAGAAGTGAAATGACTGTTGAATTTGCCCTGAATGCCGAAGTGCGTTCCGACCTGGGGAAAGGTGCGAGCCGCCGCCTGCGTCGTAACGCCAGCCTGGTTCCTGCCGTAATCTACGGCGGCGAAAAAGCCCCGCAATCCATCAGCCTGCTGGCCAAAGACCTGGCCAAGCTGCTGGAAAACGAAGCTGCCTTCAGCCACGTCCTGAGCCTGAACGTTGCCGGCGCCAAAGAAAGCGTCGTCATCAAGGCCCTGCAGCGTCACCCGGCCAAGGGTTTCGTTCTGCACGCTGACTTCCAGCGCGTCGTTGCCGGTCAGAAACTGAGCGCCCACGTCCCCCTGCACTTCATCAACGAAGCAACCTCCGTTGGCGTGAAGCAGCAAGGTGGCGAAGTTTCCCACACCCTCAACGAAGTCGAAGTTTCCTGCCTGCCGAAAGACCTGCCGGAATTCATCGAAGTCGACCTGGCTGCCGTAGAAGTCGGTCAGAACCTGCACCTGTCCGACCTGAAACTGCCGAAAGGCGTTGAGCTGGTCGCACTGGCTCACGGTAACGACCTGGCAGTGGCCAACATCCACGCCAGCCGCGTTAAAGACGAAGAAGGCACTGCCGAGTAATCCACTCGCAGCGTCGGAAACCGATCCGGTAGGCGACACGCCGGATCATTTCCTAGAAAGGGCTCCTGTATGACTGCCGTACAACTGATCGTTGGCCTGGGTAACCCGGGCCCCGAATACGACCAGACCCGGCACAATGCAGGGGCCCTTTTCGTTGAGCGCCTGGCCGAAAGCCAGCGCGTCAACCTAAGCGTAGATCGCAAGTATTTCGGCCTGGTGGGCAAGTTCGTTCACCAGGGTCGCGAAGTTCGTCTGCTCATCCCCACCACCTTCATGAACCGCAGCGGCCAGGCCGTGGCGGCGTTGGCGAATTTCTTCAAGATCAAGCCTGAAGAAATCCTGGTGGCCCACGACGAACTCGACATGCCCCCCGGCGTCGCCAAACTCAAACAGGGTGGCGGGCACGGCGGGCATAACGGGCTGCGCGACATCATCGCCCAGCTCGGCAACCAGAATAACTTCCACCGCCTGCGGCTCGGCATCGGCCACCCCGGGCACGCCAGCCTGGTTTCCGGTTTCGTCCTCGGCCGCGCCCCGCGCAGCGAGCAGGAACTGCTGGACAAGAGCATCGGCTTCGCCCTCGACGTCCTGCCGGAAATACTCGCTGGCGACTGGGCCGTCGCCATGCGCAAGCTGCACAGCCAGAAAGCCACTTCTTAACCTTATTCACCGCCTTTGGCGCGAGGGACAACACCATGGGATTCAATTGCGGCATCGTCGGCCTGCCCAACGTCGGCAAGTCCACCCTGTTCAATGCCCTCACCAAGTCCGGCATCGCCGCTGAGAACTTCCCGTTCTGCACCATCGAGCCGAACAGCGGCATCGTGCCGATGCCCGACCCGCGCCTCGATGCCCTGGCCGAGATCGTCAAACCCGAGCGCGTGATCCCCACTACCATGGAATTCGTCGACATCGCCGGCCTGGTGGCGGGCGCCTCGAAAGGAGAAGGCCTGGGCAACAAGTTCCTCGCCAACATCCGCGAGACCGATGCCATCGCCCACGTGGTGCGCTGCTTCGAAGACGACAACGTCATCCACGTCGCCAACAGCGTCGACCCCAAGCGTGATATCGAGATCATCGACCTCGAACTGATCATGGCCGACCTCGACAGCTGCGAGAAGCAACTGCAACGCGTAGCCCGCACCGCCAAAGGTGGTGACAAGGAATCCGTGGCGCAGAAAGCGCTGCTGGAAAAACTCATCCCACACCTCACCGAAGGCAAGCCGGCGCGCAGCCTGCTCAAGGACCTGGGTGACGACGAGAAGCGCCTGGCCAAGACCTTCCACCTGCTCACCACCAAGCCGGTGATGTACATCGCCAACGTCGCCGAAGACGGCTTCGAGAACAACCCGCTGCTCGACGTGGTGCAAGCCATCGCCGACGCAGAAGGCGCCATCGTCGTACCGGTGTGCAACAAGATCGAGGCCGAGATCGCCGAACTGGACGATCTGGAAGAAATGCAGATGTTCCTCGAAACCATGGGCATGGAAGAGCCGGGCCTGAACCGCGTCATCCGCGCTGGTTACTCGCTGCTCAACCTGCAGACCTACTTCACCGCCGGCGTGAAGGAAGTGCGTGCCTGGACCGTCAAGGTCGGCGCCACCGCTCCGCAATCGGCCGCAGCCATCCACACCGACTTCGAGAAAGGCTTTATCCGCGCTGAAGTCATCGCCTACGACGACTTCATCCAGTACAAGGGCGAAGCCGGCGCCAAGGAAGCCGGCAAATGGCGCCTGGAAGGCAAGGACTATATCGTCAAAGACGGCGACGTGATGCACTTCCGCTTTAACGTTTGATCGTTGTAGGTAGTGCATAAACAGAACCCCGCAAAAGCGGGGTTTTGTTGTTTTTGGGGTGGGGAATTGTTGGGTTGGGGGTGGGACGAACCGCCCCGCTGAGCCAGAAAAACCCATAGAACGGGGCTTCCAGCCCTCCTCTACGCTGGCTAGGCCAGTCCGTTCCAAAACATTCGACCAATGTAGTCACCCCTCCCTCTTTACCTTCCTCCCCTCACGCGATAGCTTTCCCCTACTGGCAATGTGCCAATTCAAGGGATCTTTTAGAGGTAAGGATGGCCCGTCGCAGTGCTCCCCCTTTCGAAGATTCCTTTTCTATCGCTAGTCGCCTTCCATGGTGGCTGAGCCTGATGGCTTCCTTTTTCTAAAATTTCTACTCAGATAGTCATGGAGGACGAATGATCGATAAGGACAAAGAAACAAAGCAACATCTGTCCATATATCTGGCTAAAGATCCTTCAAGCCTAGACTCCACAACGTTAAAAATAGAGTCAGCCAAACCCCCAATAGAATTCAAACTTGAGAACATTGAATCAGCAGTACTTTACATTAAAAAAGACCCACCCAAGCACTCCCCATCCTGGACAAAATTATTTACTTCAAGACCTGAGCTTCCTGAAGGTGCGTTTGGTGAATCCAGCACTGTTGGGGCGGTTTTAGCAATACGTCATTGCGGCGAAAAATTTATATTAACTTTTGGATCTGGCTTTCACCTACTCCAGGGAGAGCACATTGAACGGGACTTTGGCCTACGGGTAACTTTAAACTCAGTAGACCCAGACAAATTGAGAAGCCTAGATAAAGCCAGCTACGACCATAACCCTCTAAACTCACGAACACAAAGCACAAGAGAAGTAGATATATTCGACTTGCATATCGATTCAGAAACAGAAATGCTTTATGCAGTAACAGGCACTTCAACTGTGAAATGCTTTGGCTCCCAAGTAACAGGCCGAGACGCTCTAACACTGACTGTATCAACGAATCTGGATGGACTTGCAGAAATACTTCGAGAAGCCTTATTCAGGTACAGACAGAAACTACCCGAAAACTTTGAGTGGGTCGATAACGTTTCTCGAGTCAGAGATAGCGCCACATGCCAAATCCTTGACTTAGAGTTAGATGACGTTTTAGACAAACAGGATTTCTCCCGCTTATGGTTAGGGGAGCCAGAAGTTGTAGACTGGGAAAACCAAGTCGGTTACTCGTTCGACATGTGGCCGAGAACGCCAAGGCATGTCGTACTAGAGATTAGTGACCTTCAAGATTACTTGACCACTAAAGCTCTACCTTTCACGGTTAACTCTTTACACACTGTAGGGGTACACATAAACAATAGCGACTACAAAGAAATAAAAAGCTGGAGCGCTTACAGGTGTCTCTATGCAGAAGTGTCTGTAGGCGGCGAAGAGTACATTTTAAGGAATGGGCTCTGGTATAAAATTGATAAAAACTTCGCAAGCAAGATCGACCAATCTTTGTCTGATTTAAAAAGCTATGAACACCCGCTACCGATATACAGCTTTGACACAGAAGGCGAATACAATGAAAACGCGAGCAAACTTGACACCAGCTATCACCTAATGGACAAAAAGAACATCCACATCGGGGGGATCTATGACAAAATCGAGTTCTGTGACTTAGTCAAAGACTGGAAAGATTTCATTCATGTCAAATATTATAGAAGCTCAAGCACCCTCAGCCACTTATTTGCTCAAGGATGCGTATCAGCAGAAATTTTTATTCGGGATCAGGAATTTCGCGAAAAGGTTAACAACAAATTACCTGCGGGATTAAAGCTAGCTGACGCCCAAAAAATGCCTGACGCAAGACTCTATCAAGTCATTTATGCAATCGCGACAGACAAGCAGATCCCCCAAGACCTTCCTTTCTTTGCAAAAGTCACTTTAAAAAACTCAATCAAAAGCCTTCGCGCACTTGGATACTCAGTAAAAATATCCAAGATAGACGTTGACCCTGCGGTTCGACTAAAAAAGAAAATTAAGCCCAAAAACAAACCATGAAAGCGCCATTAAGCGCTTAGATAAAGTTGGGACAGCAGAGTTTTCAATTTCTCTTGGTCTTCAGAATTATTCACTACGTGCATCTTCCGATGGCAATTCGGACAAAGTGCAACGGTGTTCTCCACCGTGTCAGGGAAAAGGGGACAGATTTATTTTCTGCCCTACCCTGCGTTTGAGCCGTTCTGGTTTCGGTTGGCCTCGTCGTAATCAGGGCTCGTCTGACCATGTTCCGGCATCGCTTCGCCAGTCAACAACCACCACCTATAGCTTGGAAATACTCGACCGAGAATCTCGATCTCGTTCGCCCCGATGCGGGCCTTGCCTCTCTTTATGTTCTGCCAGCGCACATAGGCAGTGCTTCCCGCTTCAGCCAAGGCCTTGATGCTGGCAATTTCCAGCAATCTAAGACCTCTATCGGTAATCCCTTCGCTCATTAGAAAAAACCATAAGTGTTCTATGTACATTTATCGAGCGGCATGTATTATTCGAATATGTACCTAGTACATTTAAACCGCGTCGCTGTTGGTGGCCCGATTATAGGAGTAATCGCATGGAACATACCTGTTCTGATGCGCACCCTGCCTGTAGCGGGTTTCCGCAAGGCGAGACGCGGTAAAAATGCATGCTGGATTAGCACTTGGCATATCTCCAACCAGCGAAGACGCACGCCTACCTGAACCCACGGAGGCCTTTATGGAAGAAAGCTATGTCCCCTTGCTGCTGATGCGGCATAACCGCCCGCTGCGCGGCGTGATGATCGACCGCCAGCCCTGGGTCTGCGCCAAGGAGTTCGGCCTGTTGATGGGGCACCGCCACCCGGAACGAATCTGCCGGCTGATGGATGACGACCAGGTGCGCACGGTGATCTTCCGTACCCACCAGGGCGATGCAGAGCCAGTGCAGATGCTCAGCGAATCCGCGCTTTACCGCGCCCTGTGCCGTTTCAGCCATCCCGAGAACCGCAGCCTGCGCCGTTGGCTCACCCACGAAGCGCTGCCCGCCCTGCGCGACGCCTGGGAACATCGCACGCAGGAACCAAAACGCACGCTGATGGCCTGGGATCGCCAACGCATCAGCCTGCTGGAATGGCAAGGCGACCTGTGGATAGCCCTGCGCGATATGCCGCGCTTCGCTCCACCGTCAGCACCCGGTGAGAGCTCGTTGCGTGCCCTGCTCAATCGCTGGTGGCACTGATGGCCAGCCTGACCATTCGCAACCTGGATGCCGACCTCAAGGAACATTTACGCGCCCAGGCAGCTCGCAATGGACGCTCGATGGCAGAGGAAGTGCGGCAGATACTGCGTGAAGCGCTCTTCAATGAACGGCCCAAAGCCACGACCTGCAGAATACTGGCCCCTACAGCCACATCGCTGGCTGACTTCAAGAAAGACCCTATGGGCATCATCCGCGAAGGCGGTAGTGAGACGGTGGTGATCCTCGATCGTAACGTGCCTGTTTTCTATGCAGTCCCTCCTTCGCGGTACGAAGCCATGCAGGAGATACTCGACGACAGCTGCCTGGCTGAAACCGTACGTACGCGGCGCGGCGGGCCAACTATTCGGGCCGATATCGATGACCTCCTCGCACAGGCTGGCGAAACCGACTGATTGGCGCAGCAGTTCGACACTCCGACTCAGCAACTCCCCATAAATGCTCACTTGGTCAAGTTTCAGGGCATTGAACACAGATGCACGGGGCATCGCATACGCGCGCGAAGGTACGATTACCCGATTAAGTCCTATTCATTCGACGGATCGAAAATGAGCGGCTATGTACCCAACAACAGGCATGAACGACCGGCTCCAAAACCTGAACCTTATAACGGCAATTTCGACAGCCAACCATCACACCCCCTTGTCGTGGAACAACCGCCTGAACCTCGTCACACGGAGCCAATGTTAGCGGGCTGTGTATTTGCCAAATCCTGCAACCTGCCCGATGGCGTAATCGACTATCAGCAACCCGGTAACTTCATCCCCCTGGAATCATTGAAGACCTACGGGGAATGGGCAGTGCTCGCCACCGGGAGCGCTATCTCTGCAACGGGTACGCCGTTGCAACTGGTCGGCGGCTCCACATCAGGAACAGCACTGGCCACACGCTTGGGTGGAAGTATTTCGCTAGCACTGACGGAAGGCGTAGCCACAGCCGGCGTGATGGCGAGTACAGCGCTAGGCAGCATTGCCATGCTGCTACCCAATAACAGCCTTGCCCCAGACAGCGCCTTTTACACTCGTGAGCAGTACGCCTTGCTAAATATGGGGCGAACCCGTGCACGACTGCATATAAAGCATCTGCCCGAGGGCGCTATCGATCTCTACGGTTTTTACACAGGGGGAAAACCTAGCTGGGAGAACGTGCCAGTTATCGCAGCCGTTCCACGGGGCGACCAGTTCGTCGCCGATATAGGCCAGGGCATCGAGCTTATCTGGACACCGGCTACGAATCCGAATGACGTGCTGGGTATTCCAGCGTTGGAAGGAGCACCCGCACTGCCGAGCGTGTGGGTTTACCCACCGACGGAGAAATCCGATCAGATCCTGGTTACGCCTGTGCATCCGCCCGAGTACCAGGATGCGATCATCTGGTTCCCCAGCACCGATATCCAGCCGATCTACATCACGCTGAGCCTGCGTCACGAGCCGGGTGTCGTGACCGGACAAGGGCAGGATGTAACTGGCATCTGGCTGGAGAATGCAGGCCGGGAACTCGGGGCGCCAGTTCCCTCACAGATTGCCGATCAGTTGCGGGGGGAGCAGTTCAGCAGCTTCGATGCCTTCCGTAAGAAATTCTGGAAAACCGTCGGTACGGACACGACCCTCTCGAACCAGTTCATATCCGCTAATCGCAAACGTATGCTTGCGGGGAAAGCTGCCAAATTACGAGAGAAGGATCGGGTTGGAGGAAGATCCACCTACGAACTACATCATGTCGAGAAAATCTCTGAAGGCGGAGAAGTCTATGATGTCGACAACCTTAGAGTTGTCACCGCTAAAAGGCACATAGAGATACATAAGACAGAAGGGAAGTAACGACGATGAAACGTCAATTCGAAGACTACACAGAGGCCGAGTTCATCGCATTCATGGAAGATATTTTCCGGGAGAATGAAGCGGAAACAGATGACCGACTAGATATCCTACTGGATCAATTCCGAGAGCTTACGGGGCATCCAGACGGAACGGATTTGATCTACTATTGCGAGTCTGACGCCGAATGTACCCCAGCGCGTATCACACAAAAGATAAAGTCTTGGCGCACCGCTAACGGACTGCCAGGCTTCAGAGCTGACTAGCCGCCATACTCGGGTGAGCGCAATGATGATCAGGTTCTGATATCCGCTCCTTCATGCCGCCGACTATCAGCGGCATGAACCCACATGACGTGCCCCATACAGCAGGGGCAAGAAAGGGACAGTTCGGGGACACTGCCCAAATAAAAAGGGGCTAGCTTGCGCTAACCCCTTGAAATTTATGGTGGCTACACCGGGACTTGAACCTGGGACATCAGCATTATGAATCCGTTACGAACCGCCCGACTGAGCCAGAAAGCCCCATAAACCGAGCATTTCAGCCCATCCCCAAGCTGGTTAAACCAGTCCTTTTCAGAAAATATTCCCTATGTAGTCACCTATGCCATTTGCACCGAACAGACCTTCTCATTTACTCCGTTCAAGAATTCATGCAAACATTCTGGTGTTTCGGCGTACTGCGATGCAGCTGACAGCACGTGATTAGACATTGCAGAGTTATCGATCTTTATTCTTCTACCAAAATTATTTTGAGTAAAATTTGCAAGATATCCATCATGCTTTAATAAATCAAGGTACGCTCGCAAGACTAAAATCTCTTGCTTCCCCCTGAAGCGCAATGCCGGCTGCCTAGAGACCTCATCCCAACACTGGCTTGTTTTGACAAAGTCTTTAAATTCTTGCCTTTCAGACTCTCTCCCCTCGATAAAATAGCGTCCTTTTACCAAGGAAACTCTAAGACTCTCTTCAACTGAAACACTCAACTTAACAAGCTTATCAAGGCTTATTCTCTTATTATTCTTGACCTTCCTCACATAAAGAAATACCGAATTAGCTAACCTAGTCCTCCTATTTGAATGGAACGAGCGCTGGATCGACTCATACTTATCAACAAGGAATCTAAGTATTTGCTCTCTATTCTCTATTTCATAATCGGTCAACCCGCACTCCGCCTCTAAAAGCCTCTCTACTGCTCTCGGAGTACAATATAAATTCTCTACAGAGTAGCACGGCGTCACATACACATCATCGCTCGACACTAGATCATCAAAGTCGCGATCAATAAAAAAATATACGAAATCATCTTTTAGCCTCGGATGCTTTCGTATCGATTCTCTTAGTTCAATAACTTTCTGCTTTCCACCCACCGACATTGCCTTCCATGCATGCTTTATAATTGCTCCGAACTTTGCCGTGTAAAATTTTGGGTCATCCTTTCCCTCCAGAACAAAGACCACTTTACCTTTCCCATCTCCAGCCCTAACCTTCAGGTACTCAACAAAATAGACTTCTGGCTCAGTAGCAAACTCTAACAACCGCACCAATCTATCAGTCATTATCTGCCACCGGCTCAATAAAATAAGACTTAAGATCACTTGCATAGTCAATTGTATTAGAGATAATAAATGGACTATGAGTCATCGCCAGCAGCATCTCACAACTGCCACTATTTATTACATCCGGCAACAACTGCCTTTGCCATTCCACAGACAAGGAGAGCTCAGGCTCATCAAACAGAACAAACAACCCTTGCCCTTTTTCGAGCATCAGTTTAGAGAAAAGGGATACTATTTGCTTCTCGCCTGAAGACAACTGCTCAAACTCAATACCATTACCGGTATCAAGGCAAGTTATAAAGACCTCCAAGGTTGTCTCGTCATAAGTCATTTTCTTATTGACAAAATAGCTCGAACAAATCTCAGCAAATCTTCCTAACGCATTGTCTTTCTCTCTTTGCTCCAAAAAAGCGCTGTACATCTTAGAGAGAAAGTATACAAGCGCCTCGTTTCGCTCATCATTAAAATCGGTGGGGGATTTTACTTTTGCAGCGATC
Source organism: Pseudomonas berkeleyensis (assembly GCF_014109765.1). NCBI lineage: Bacteria > Pseudomonadati > Pseudomonadota > Gammaproteobacteria > Pseudomonadales > Pseudomonadaceae > Pseudomonas > Pseudomonas berkeleyensis. Next base: position 1,332,113 of record NZ_CP059139.1, on the reverse strand, counting down.
AGCTCTTTATCCTCTTGGGACAATGATTTCCCGAAGCGATTCAGAACCAAACCAAGTGAATCAATATTGTTCTGAATCAGCATTCTATCTTCCTCAGTTAGAGAAAGCCCTTTAACTAGCCGATTCAATATCTCCCCATTAATGCGAGACATAGAGTCATTACAAGAAGTTAAAATTTCCTTCTTTATCGACTCAAGGGTAGCCTGCACATCCGACAGACCAAAACGAATATACTCATTCCCCTGTATGCCATCATCAGATTTTAAAGAAGATATCAAATCTTCGACCCGGCGATATGTCGGCAAGTACAACGTCTTTAGAGGAAAATTATCTTTTATCGCCTTAAAAAATCCAAGATTCTGCTTCTTCAGGGCGACCGATTCTTTTTCCTCTATAAGATCCCGCAATGCAATTGAACTAAATGGAAAGCTGCGGCTAACTCCAGACACCTCAATGGGTTTATCTTTAAACAAACGCCTCATTTCAGCGTGTATTGCTTTACTTGAGTTATTAGCCGTCACTATCTCCAGTATCGCCGCAAATGTTTCCTCATCAACTTTTGATCTTATATGCTCGTATGCCCTCGACTCCCACTCATACTCAAGGTCGCTCTTTGAGATACTTATCGACTCTTTCGCATTTGAAAATTTTATCTCTAGCGAATTAAAACTAGCATCCCTTAACTTCTTTATATTCCCATTTAAAGTAGCATCGATTATTTTTAATATAGTTGTCTTACCCTGCCCATTCTCAGAAAGCAAAATACTATAGGGGGTTGCAAAATCAATTTGGATATTCTTATGCCCATGCATTCCATATATAGTAAAATGCTCAATAATTGGTTTTTTCATTTCACCCCTCTGAATCCATATAAACTTATATTTAGCCAACTCTGAAAATCATATTTCAAAGCTCAAGAACCCCAATCCCTTACGGTCACCATTCTTTAGTTCTTAGCCCTTCTATACACTCTTTCACGTCATCATCAATTACGTTCCCTGGTTTGATGCATTCCTTCATGGTGCGACGAACCCCGCGATTGGCTTCGCGTTCTCGCTTGTCTTGGGCTTTTAGATTAGATCGGGCGGCTTCGCCCATGGGGCCTTTGGATCCGGCGAACAGTTCGTTCACCAGCTTCTGCATGCCTTTGCCGTAGGCTTCGGCAGCAGGTCTGAGAGCATCACCCACTTGGGTGGCAACGGGCTTGGATTCTTCTGCGAAAGCGGGGCTTGCGGCTAGGGCCAGTGCCAACAGCATCCTTTTCATTGGTATTCTCCATTCCTTCGGGCGTACCAGCGTCTAGCTACTTTCTGGGTGGTCGCTATCCCGCGTGTGGATTGGCCTCGCTATAGCCAGGCCCCTTCTGGCCATTCTCTGGCATCAAATCGCCAGCAAGCAAGCACCACTTATGTCTACCCCTGCCCTACTCCCTTGCCCGTTTTCTACGGGCCGACACTGCTCCGGCGGTCGCAAAGACCACCATGACCATGCCAATCAGTAGCTTGTGGCCCAGCTGAGGCACGTTGATTGTCATGAACCAAGCGAGCGCAGCCACGATAGGCCAATCGAACAGATAGAGCTGCTTCACACCTAGCAGCGGATTCCAGTGCTTCGATACAAGGCTTAACCAGATAGCTGAGACAACACACACGATGGAGAGAAAGCCAGCGTCGTTGTTCTCGTAGAACCTCAGCCCTATATAAGCCAATACGCCTAGAGCCCCGCCAGCCCCTATTGAACAGGCCAGGGCTTTGCTGCGAGGGAATTTTTCGAGGGCTTCGAGCGTGATCATTGCTTGCCGTCCTTGACCTGCTTACGGGCGTACCAGCGCCTAGCTACTTCCTGGGTGATCGCTATCCCGCGTTTGGATTGGCCAAGTTTCGATTGGCTTCGTCGTAGTCAGGACTTATATGGCCATTCTCAGGCTCGATCCGGCCGGATATCAGCCATAACGCGTATTCAGGGTACGCGTCTGCAAGCACACCCACCTCTACCGTGCTGATTCGGATAGCTCCCCGACTGATGTTCTTCCATCTGTCGTGATTCTTCCCGCCCAGCTCGCTCAGCTGCTTCGGGCCTATCCGCTTGATCAATTGAAGCGCTCTATCTCTAACCGCGTCCATTTATAAAAAATCAATAGGCGTAAATTTTACTCCAGCAAAATCTTGGCGTAATATTCACTCCGAGAGTAAAAGTTACGCTTTAGGAGCGCCGCATTAGGTTCCCAAAAGTGGAACGTTGGGTCGGATTATAGGGGTAATTACATGGAACAGTCTGGTGTAGTGGGGCTTTCGATTTCGGGAGACGCCCAACGCGTAACGGATTTCCGCGACGCACCGTTCTGCACGAAATACGTGCTGGCTCAGCTCCTGGGCACTGAGCAAATCAGCGAAGACGTGGTGCGCGGCTGGATCGAAAGCCACACCGTCCCGACCGTGAAAATCGGCCGTCACCGCGTCATCAACCTGCACCGCATCCGCCGCGACCTCGACCGAGGCAAAACCATCTTCTGCGCGGGGGATTACAGCGATGACTAATCCCTCTCACCAACAGTTCTATGAACGCGTAGAACGCGACCTTGCTCGTCTAGCTGCTGGCGGCAAGGACTCTCGCGAATCCTTCCTGTTCTACCTGCTCGGCTACATCGAAGGCTTCTATGAAGCAGGCGCTATCTCGGGCAATGAATCCGGCCGCCTCGTCCAGCAGGCCCACGCTGCCGGTGTCACTGGAAAACTGAAAATCGATGGCAAGGGGTGGTCTGCATGAGCCGCACCTACCCGCAATTCAAGCTGCGCATGCCGCCAGCCCTCCGCGCCCAAGTGGAGCTAGCCGCATGGAAGGCCAAGCGTTCCCTGAACGCCGAAATCGTCACCCGCCTGCAAGCCAGCTTCACCCAAGCAACGCCCGAGGTGTCGGCCAATGACCAACACGAGCCAGTACCTGCTATCGCACCACAAGGATTGCGGCTGCCAGAGCTGCTTCGCCCGCAATCCACGGGGCAAGACGTTCGCCTTTCACCGACACCCGCACGCCGACAACTGCGATTGCTCTGTGTGCTGGTTGAACCGCAACTGGGTGCCGGTGCGCCGCGTTACCTCCCCTTCCACACCATGCACCGAGTGCCGCCCCGCGCAATGGTCAAAGGTAAATGGTCGCAACCACGTTACGCCGGCCTATACCTGCGAGAAACACACGCCACCGTCCCGACCGGAGAAGTATTGGAGCGTTGTGAGCGACACCGGCAAGCCAACGCCTTTCGTGCCGTTACGGGAACCGTTCGAACTGGTGGGGTGATCGCATGACCGTTTCCTTCCGCACTGGCCGCTATCTGGTCGCCCTGCTCTGGCATTCGGCGCCTTGGGGCTTTATCGGTTTTGCCGTGGGCTGCGTGTTCGGCACCTGGCAAGCCGTCGAGCTGCTGGAGTCGGTGGATGACTACTTCTATCAGGCAATGGCAAAGGTCGTTCACCAGTGCACCCCCGACGAACTCACCGCCATCGCCGAAGCTGATCCGGTCAAGGGCCGCGCCCCCGGCTTGTCCGAACACGCTCCACCGTTCGGTCAAACGGAGGCACGGGCGGAGCGCACCCTTGAACACCCACCACCTTAAATAGCCTCCGCTCGTGAGTGTGGGGCAGCTCCACCGCCCCGCGCTCCCGAGCCCTCGGCGGCAAGAGTGGGATTACAAGGGCAAAGCCCTTGGTGTTGAACAACTAACCCGCTGCACCAGCGGCGCTAACTGAAAACCTCGGCAAGTCGAGAAAACCACCTGGGCAAAAACGCGAAGTTTGCCCGTGTGGACTCGCTCGGCCTGCTGAAAGGCAAACCCGCGCACTAACGCGCAACTAAGCGAGGAAACACACATGGCACGCACCACTATGGAACTGGCATTCATCAGCGCTGAGCGCGTGAAGTTCGACAACGTGGATCTGGTGAAGCTGTACCTGGGCGACGAACCGGACGGCGAAAAGGATCTGGGCGTCTCCCTGCTCTCGATGCAGGTAGCAGAAGGCTCCCTGGACGAAGTCTGGGCGTCCTGCAAAGGCCTCGATGTGCTGGAGACCGTCCGCGTCACCGTGGAAATCGACCGGGGCTCCAAGAACGCGGGCAAGTTCATCGTCCTGCACGTCGAGTCGGCCAAGCCTGCTCAGGCCGGCAAGCCTGCCGCCCCGCAAGGCACCCAACAACAAGCCAAGCCGACCGGCACCCAGCCGGACGCGGCCAAGGCCTAACCGGAGGGCGCCGCCGTGCTGATCGTTGATCGCGTGCTGTGCGACTGCTGCGGGCAGCCCATGGGCCAGCTCTATAGCCAGCCTGCCCCACAGCCCGACCTGCTGCCCGATCTGAACCAGGCGCCCCACCAAACCCTGTGCCCCGACTGCCTGGACATGGCTGAGGTCATCCGCGACCCCAGCCTGGCTGAGTAGTCGGGCAACTGCTGGAGCGCTGTTCCATGAATCGCCTGTTCTTCCTCGCCGCACTCGCCTTTGCGAGTGGCTACGTCCTCGGCTCTGCCGATGGCTTCGCTGAGGGCGTGAACTGGGCGCCCATCGATAGCGTTCTGCCGAGGTACTGAATATGGCTCTGGTGTGGGTTCAAGGCTGCTCGGCATGGACGACGGATCCCGATTCGTCCGTTCGCTGCACAGCCCTTGAATGGCATCAGGCCTACCTGATCCCTCCCGAGGCCGCTGGCTATGTGGACATTCTGGTCTCAGGGGGATTTTCGCCAGAGGCGTTCGCCGTCGGTTTCGGCGGCACGCTGCTGGTTTTCGCAATCGGCCTTTCCGGTGGAATGGTCGCATCCATCCTTCGACGTATGAGGTAACACCCATGCAACAACTGAAAACCCAACTGCAAAACGGCGCTTCGTCCTTCGGTCGCGCCCGTCGCTATGCCCGCAACGCCGCTATCGGTGCTGGTGTCGCCATGGCTTCCGCTGGCCAGGCCATGGCCGCTGCCATCCCCATCGACATCAGTGGCATCGAAGCGCAGATCACTGCTGGCGGTACCAGCGCGGGTCAGGTCGCGGGCTACGTCGCCCTGGCTCTGGCTGTGCTGGCCTGCGCCGGTGTCGTGTTCGGCATGCTGCGCAAGGCCTAACCCGTGCTCTGGTCAGTGATGCTCGGCGCGTTCGTAGCCGGGGCGTTCATAACCGGCTTCCGAACTGGCGAGTTTTTCTGACTGAGGTGAGGGGCCGAAAGGCCCCTTATTTGTTTATGCGCTGCTTATTTTTAATTTTGTCACTTATATCTTCCTCTTTAAGTGCTGAGAGTTATTATTGGAAATATCACTCTGGCACTAATAGTGGTTCTGTTTCAATCGATATAGACAAGAGATACGACTCTCCGCAATCTGCGTGTTCTGACTATTGGTCTTCTGCGAATGATGGCAAGGCCTACGTATTAACTATTCAGGGTTCCGATTCTTTAGGTAGGCCTCTTTATCGTTGCTCATGGAATCCCGATAGATTCACAACTGCAGCTACCTTTATAGGTCTTTTTGGTGACTCGTGCCCCCCGGGTACGTTTTTTGATGCATCAGTTACTGATGGTTCTAGTCAGTGCCGATCACTAGATCCCTGTGGTGAGTTAGAGGGCCAAGAAGTCGAGTGGGACTCTTCTGAGGTTGTCTTTTCTGCTTGCATGACCAACAAATGCGAAGCGGTCATGACAAACTCTATTTACGCCAGTAGTAACAAACGCCAAGCCTATAAGACCGATGTGAACGAGGATGTTCTGTTCAGGAACTACGGCGTCTACTCCGGCCAATCCTGTTTTGATCCCAGCGGTTCCCCCTCCGACACCCCCGCGCCTCAACCGACCGAATCCAGCTCAAGCAACAGCTGCACGGCAACCGTTACGGACGCCGAAGGTCGCCAGGTCAGCTCTTGTGAAGACACCGACATTTTCAAGGATCAACGCGCTTGCCTCCAGGCTGGTGGTGCTCTTGGCTCCACGGATTTTGGTACCGGCGCCATGCTCACCTGTGTTCAGAGCAAAGGCCCTAAAGCCACTCAAACCCACACCCAGACACAAAAGACCGTCGAGCCCACGGCCAACGGCGGTACCAAGACCACTACCACCGCGACCACTACGATCAAGAACTGCGTCGGCACCAACGCCTGTACCACCAAAACCACCACCACTACCCACACCAGCGTCACCAACGGTGATGGAACGCCAGGAGGTGAAACGAACAACTGCAAGGGGGACGACTGCAAGGGGTCTGGCGACAAGTCTGGTGAAGGTGAAGACAAGGGCGATGATGAAGAGGATGACGGCATTCCCGGCCCTTCAACAGCGCTTGCCAAAGGCGAACAATCTTCCTTGCAAGATGCCTTCTCTGAGTGGGACGAAAAGATTGAAACGGCTCGCGGCGAACTGGATGAAAAGATTGCTCAGTACAGCGATCTGTTCTCCGGCGTCTTCGACCTTAACTTAGGTTCGTCCTCGGGCTCGTTGCCTTGCAAACAAGTTCCGATTTCGTTTGGCGCAACTAAAACCACCCTCGATATGTGCCTGGACAACTTCAGCGAACCGCTGGGTTACATACGTTACGCCCTTCTTTTGGCTGCCGCCGCGCTGGCTGCATTAATTATTCTGAGGTGAATGATGGAATGGATTGCGGGTGTTATTGATAACTTCTTTACCTTCATACAGTGGGTGTGGGATTTTTTAACCACAGGCATCTATGAGCTGATTAAAGACTTCCTCGTCCTGCTGACCAAGGCGGCTATTTATTCCTGGGTCTCGCTACAGGTCATGGCGCTGGAAGTCGCTTATGAGGCCGCGCAAGGCATCATGTCGGATATCGGTGTGGCGGAGGCTGTTCGTCAGCGCTGGGCTGGTCTGCCTGCCGAAGTGGCGTCTGCACTCTCCTTCTTCGGTATCCCCCAGGCGCTGAACATCATCTTTTCCGCGCTCTCGACCCGCTTCGTCCTCAAGTTCGTACCGTTCCTGGGGCGCTAAGCATGTCGATCAAGATTCACCACGGCCCCAACGGCTCCTATAAAACATCCGGCGCGATACAGGACGACGCGGTGCCGGCTCTCAAGGAAGGCCGGCTGATCATCACCAACGTCCGCGGCTTCACCCTGGAACGCGTGCTGCAGGTCATGCCGGATATTCCGGAAACGGTCGACATCATCAACCTCGACCTTGAATCGCTCGATGATATGGAGCGCATGCGCACCTGGTTCCAGTGGGCGCCGCGCGGCGCGTTCATCATCTTTGATGAAACCCAACTGGTCTTCCCCAAGGCCTGGCGCGAACGCGATCTGGAACGCTTCGATTTTCCGGGCGGCCCCGAGGCGGCGGCGAAAGCTGACCGCCCGATGAGCTGGCTCGACGGCTGGACACGCCACCGGCATTGGAACTGGGACATCGTCCTCACCACTCCGAATATCGCCTACATACGCGACGACATCCGCATGACCTGTGAGATGGCTTACAGGCATTCCAACCTTGCCGTGATCGGCATTAGTGGCCGTTACAAGGAGGCCCAGCATGACGCTCAAGTCAACCGTCCCCCCATGGAAGGAACGGTCATCGAATACAAGCGTATCAAGCCCGATACCTTCCGCCTCTACCAGTCCACCGCCACCGGAAAAACCCAGGACACCAAGGCCGGCAAAAGTCTTCTCAAGTCGCCTAAGCTACTTGCTCTACTGGTATTTATGGCCATTCTTGTTGTCGCTCTACTATCTCTCGGCGGCATCGATTTCGGCCCTGCTACAGCTGACAAAGCCAATCCTGGCCCGCCTGCGGACACCCCTCCGTCTAGCGCTACGCCTGCTGCGGTTTCTGACTCTCCGCTTGCTGCTCTTCGTATTCCTAATGTGGCTGACCAGCAAAGTGCTGTTCCTGCTCCTGACCTGAATCACCCGCTCGCGGGGCGAACATTCGTCCTGCGCGGTGTGCTCTTCGCCGAACGCAACGGCAAGCCCGTGCAGGTTGGCCAACTGGAGGTCGTCGACGCAAACGGCTCCGTTCTGAGGCAAAGCTTTGCTGACCTCCACAAGCTCGGCTACTTGATCCACGTGCGCAGTGAATGCTTCGTGGATATCCAGCACCCGATGGGATTCAAAGGAACGGCCATCTGTCCGGGCGTGAGACCAAGAGAAGTCGCGTCATCCGCTCAAACACCCGGAACCAGTAGCGTTTCCGTGCCTTCCCAGCCCACCCAAGCTGCATCCCCAGTCCGCGTCACGGTGGTTCCGGATAACGAATATGCCAGCAGGCCGTGGCGCTGATGCGCGAGCGCCGAAGTGGTTCAGTTCAGAACGCAGGCGCGAGCGCGCACGCCGCTGACGTCCCTGTAGCACGTCAGATAAACAGACTTAAGCGTCCACATTGCACCAGAGAGATACAGAGAATGAGCGCACCAAAGGACTACTACCGCATTGATATTGAGACCGGGAAAGAAGACCCGAAAAGTCGTCTCTTCTGTGATCCTCGAGCGGGTGGTTTCGTGGATCTGTCCAACGTCCGAATCCTGGCCTGTAGCGTCGATACCGTCCGCCAGTTGTACCGTGGCCTGATCCGCCCTGAAATCATGTGCCTGTTCGAGAAGCCCGGCACCATCGTCGATTTCGCTGGCCAGCGTTGGCACTCGGGGCGTGTCAGCAAGGATTCCGGCTACCAGTACAAGCTGCAAAACGCTGACCTTGGCATCATCCTGCTGGTGAAGAATTTCAACGCCAAGCTTGAGAACATCGGCCCCCACCTGAAAATCGAAGTCTCGCCCCACGCTATCGACACCTTCTCACCTGAGCGCCTGCAAGAACGCCTGGACTACTACGCCAGCCACGTCCTGACCAACGTCGAACGCAACCAATGCGCCGTTCACCTCGCGCTTGACCTCCAAGGCTGGCAACCGCCTGCCGATCTGGTAGCCCGTATGCACTGCCGCGCACGTGCAGCCCGTGATATCTCCGGCATCAAGGAAATCCAGTGGACGCTGGAGTCTGCCACCTACGGCAAAGGCCAGTCGTATCTGTTCGGCTCCGCTGGAGGCGTCCAGCTCGGTATCTACAACAAGACCGAACAGGCCCGCGCCATCGATAAACTCGACTATTGGGAAGGCGTCTGGAGGCGTCGCGATAGCTTCGACGAAACCGACCCGGACAACTACAACCCCGAGCAAGACGTGTGGCGTGTCGAGCTGCGTTATCACCACTCTGTCATCCAGCAATTCGCTTCGGGCTCTGTTGATCTACACACAAACCAGGCCATCGAAACCAACAGCTACGCCGCCTTTGCTCCGCACCTCGACGGCCTGTGGCGCTATGGCCTACGCCAATTCAAGTTGCTGGCTCGCCCTGGTTACTTCGAACCCATCTGGACGCTGATCCGTGACGACGTGCGCGTCGATCTGCCGGTCGATTCCCTGGTGGACGAAACCGAGTACAAGCGCCAATACAAGACCTCACGGGGCTTCTCCGGCAAGAACGTGGAACTGTTCCTGGGAAACTTCGTCAGCCTGCTGGCACGGGAGCGAGTGGGCGCTAGAAAGGCTTTCTATCGGCTCAAGGATTGGGAGTGCTGGCCGGTGATCCGCGACCACTATGCCGCCAAGGGCATGGATGAAGACGGGCTGTACAAGCACATCAAAGGCATTCTTGAGGAACGTCATATCCGCTGGGGGCGTGCTGTATGACGGCTAGAAAAGACGGCAACACCTGGACAGCTGACTTCTACGAAAACGGCCGCTCGGGTCGTCGTATTCGCAAGAAGGGCTTCAAAACCAAGGCTGCAGCCCAGCGCTATGAATCCGAGTTCTTCGCCAGCCTGAACACTACCGGCCGACCGCTCGATGATCGCCTGTCGGATCTGGTGACGCTCTGGCATGAATTGCACGGCTGCTCACTCAAGGATGCCAAGCATCGGCTTGCCCGCACCCTGGCCACTGTCGAACGTCTCGGCAATCCGATGGCCTCCAACTTCGATGCCCTCGCCTGGGCACGCTATCGTCAGACTCGCCTAAAGGACGTCAGCCCGCACACCGTCAACCACGAACAGCGCTACCTGTCGGCAGTGTTCTCCGAACTGATCCGCCTGGGTGCCTGGGTCGGCAACAATCCGTTGGCCAAGGTTCGCCAGATTAAGACCGACCAGACCGAGCTGACGTTTCTGACCTTGCAGCAGGTCGAACAACTGCTTGAAGAGTGCAAACGCTCGACCAACAACCATACCTATCCGGTTGCGCTGATCTGCTTAGCCACTGGCGCCCGATGGGACGAAGCGGAATCACTGCAACGCGGTGCTCTGTTCGGCGGTAAGGCCCATTTTCACCGAACGAAAAACCGTCAGTCCCGGTCGGTGCCGATCCCGAAAGAGGTCGAAGAGATAGCCTTAAAGGTAGGAATGCCGGGAAATGGCCGATTGTTCATGCCCTGCCGGTCGGCATTCCGGTCTGCTTACCAGCGTTGCGGCTTCCACACACCTGGCCAGATGACCCACATCCTCCGGCACACCTTCGCGAGCCATTACATGATGGGCGGTGGTGACATCCTGGGCCTGCAACGCATCCTCGGGCACTCAACTATCACCATGACCATGCGCTATGCGCACCTGTCGCCTGATCATCTGGAGTCTGCGCTTCGTCTATCTCCACTCAATCAAAGCGGTCATACTGTGATAACAGGGAGGTGAGACGGTTCGTCATATATCGCCCTTATGCTACTTAGCTTACGGGGTCAAAATTGAAGAATCTGATCATTGCTCTACTGATCGGCGCTGCTGTCTGGCAATTTTATCTGAAACCTAATTCAGAGCGCTCTGATAGCTCGACCTCATACCCTGCTAGTCAACCGACAACTAGCGTCTCCAGTGGTATACCAACTAGCTTAACTCAGCCATCTATCAGCCCTGCAAGGCCTGCTACTCCGTCTTACTCTTGTGACGGTCGAACCCATTGTTCTCAAATGACTTCGTGCGCTGAGGCCACTTTTTTCCTTCGTAATTGCCCTGGCACGAAGATGGACGGCGACAACGATGGCGTGCCATGTGAACAGCAATGGTGCCGCTGGTAGTCAGGGTGTAGTCACTTCGTAGTCACTGCCCCAGAAACGACAAAGGGCTAGCCGAAGCTAACCCTTTGATAAATATGGTGGCTACACCGGGACTTGAACCTGGGACATCAGCATTATGAAAAAGCGCCACCTCCCTCGGTAGAAGCTGGAAGCCTGTAAAAACAGGGCTTCCGCCCGTGCCGGCTATTGGCTAGTATCCATTGCATGGTGTTTTGAGGCCGTAAGGGGACACCCCTTCCGCCTGAACAGTGGCGCTTCTGGGACAGCCAGCACGCCATTCTGCATGGAAGCTTCCTTATGACCCGATTCCTCCCCGCCCTGATCCCCCCCCTGCCGCTGATCTACTCATCAGAAATCTGTAAATGGACGGATGAGATCAGCTGCGTCCACTTTTGTGGCAAGCCAAAGGACAAGGATCAAGCAGAACAGCTCTCGCTCAACATCAACCTTCAAATTTATAAAAACGAGCCTTTTACACACAAAGGAGCAAGCACCCTTGAGCCAAATAATTAAAATACCAAGACTAAAAGATAAAGCAATAATTGATTGCTTTAAAGAGATTGCAGAAAACCTAAGCGCACACAGCCCAAGCGCTAATCTATCGCTACTAGGCTCAGCAAGCATCAATTTCGACCCTCAACAACCAGAACAAAATCAAGATATAGCAGACTTAATAAAGAAAAACTCTGAACTTATTTTTTCTTTATCCTTTAGCGCTGGAGGGTTTAGCGCAAGACTGTATCGCGGAGGTGCCGCAGAAACAAAATCCCCTTACACCGACGATATAAACTTAGCCCCAGGAAACAACTGCAAATTAACCGAATCTGAAAAAATAGAACTTGGCTATACAATAATAAAAAAGCTTAAAGCTATTGAGCCAGGCAGAACTGTTGGCAGCAAAGGCTCTAAAGAGCAAGAGGAATTAGCTTCAATTCACGAAGCAACACTAAAGCGGCTTGAGGAATTAAGCGAAAAACTAATATCCGACAACCACGAATATAGAGAAAAGCTAGACCTACTACACGAACACAAACAGAACTCCTTAGAAGAAGAATTTAAGGAAAAGGATCAAACACTTAAAAAAGAATATCAAGAACTAAAAGATTTGCTTCAAGAAAAGGAACAGGAATTCGAAAATAGAAAGCAAGAGCTGGACAGTAAAAGTAATACCCACGCAAGAAGGCAAATACGTAAAGACATCATTGGCGAAATAAAGAAGCGTCAAACCGAATTTAAACTAACCAGCGGAACCAACAAGCTTAGAACACCTATTGCATTAGCAATGCTAGGCCTTATCGCTGTTTTCGTCGTGCTCTCTGGATTTTCCATACGTGACTTCTACCACGCCCTTACTCTCAACAACACGAGTGCGTTGTGGATACCGGGAATAAAACAGATTGTTTATTCATTTGGTGCTGTCGGCTCTATTCTTTTTTATATCCGCTGGCAAAATCGCTGGTTTGAACAGCACTCACTTGCCGAGTTCCACCTAAAGCAGCTCGAACTTGATATGGAAAGAGCAAGCTGGATTGTAGAAACAAGCCTAGAATGGAACGATGCAAAAGGAAACTCAATACCGCCAGAGCTATTGGACAGCTTGAGTAGAAACCTATTTACACCTCAGGGTGAAAAAGTGGAAAACTTAGTCCACCCAGCCGACCAACTTGCATCTGCAATTATGGGAACAGCATCTATGGTTAAATTAAAAACAGGCAACACGGAAGTTGAAATTGATCCACGCAAGTTGAGAAAAGTCAAAACAGAGATAGACACAAACAACCAGCCATAGCCCTACTTATTCCTCTTCGCCAACCTCGATTGATTGAAGAGGAATAATGTTACCCTCTATGTTAAATGCCGCCACATACTCACACTCCATCTCAGCACCAAGCCCATGGATAAACTGAACGTCACTGCTTCGATAGATGATATGCCCTACCTTCTTGGGAGCATCATTCCTGCGCAACAATAGGAATAGCCCTCGTTCATTTTTGAACGAGCGGACGTGCTCAGGCTCTATGCCTAGATGCCCGCAGGCCTGCCTGAAGCCAAGCGCTCTGTCTTTGTTGGTGAAGTGGATTACGTCGAGATAGATTTCATCAGTAGCATCGAGCGTGCTTATCTTTGTCGCCGTCAAAGGCGGGAAGCCTGGAAGTTGCTCAAGGCTCGATGGCTCTTTGAGCCGGTATTCTGTGCTGTAGGTGCCGATGAAGACCGGCACGTCGTCCACCAGATCGCCGTCCGGTACTAGCACTTTGTAGATGTGAGGGAACGTTATGTTGGTCTTCGGGCACGTGTAGCGGTCATCAGCGTTTGACCTGCGCAGGTGCTCAAAGCTCGCCATGTCGATGATGTTTCCCATGCCCTTCTCCCTGGAGTCACGTTGTTCGGCTGAACCATCGCCGGGCCACTTCCGCTGTTACCTGCTGCCCGCTTCTTGTCCTTCCAATTTTAGGTCTGCTTCGGCGTAGGCCGGGCTGATCTGTCCACGGCTCAGGTCGATTTCGCCTGTCCGCAGCCAAAGGCTGTACTGCTGGTATGCGCCTGCAATGGCATCCAGCTCGTTTGTTCTCACCTGAGCATCTTTGTTGTAACGGATTGTCTTGAGCCTTTCAGGCTTGAGACCCGTTGCATCGGCGACCGCTCGATGACCCAGCATATGCACTAAGGCTCTAACGCGGTCTTGAGTTAATTCCATTCGTTCTTACCACTGCCAGGTAAAATATTTACCGGCGCCCATCATAGGTATATATTTTATCCAGGCGGTAAATATTTTACCGCCACCCCAAACACCCCTTAATGACAGTTTATGAGCATTTCATAGGCAGGGATAGGCAATGACTACTCAGCACCTGAACGAACCACCTTTCGATGTCAGCTTCGACGTAGACGGCAAACGCGTCATCTACCTCGACTGCCGTAACGCCCTCACCTGCAGCAAGGAAACCTTCGCTGCCATGAACGGTGTTTCCACCGACACCGTAATCGCCTGGATGCAGAGCGGCACCATCCCCAGCGTGAAGATGGGCCGCCCTCGCCTCGTCCACCTCGCCCAAATCCGCACCGATCTGGCCAAGGGCAAGACCGTCTTCGTACCGGGGGATTACAAAGATGAATAAGGCCAACCCGAACCACGGCAACGTCGTCCCACTGGGTGCAGCCATCAGCGATCTGTGCAGCATCGTCACCTTTGCATCTGCCAGCGGCATTCCGGTCGATGAAGTGACCGAGTGGGTAGAAGACGGCACCCTGCCCAGCGTGACCTTTGCCGACTTCCGCATGGTCAACGTCGGCAAGCTCCGCGCCGATCTGCTGAGCGGTAAGGAGTCCTTCAAGGCGGGGGGCTACAGCCATGAATAGCTACGGCCTCACCCTGGATGCCTCCAATGCCTTTGGCTATATCGGCCAGACCGTGCTTGTAGAGCTGGCCTGGGATGGTGAGCCGCATTCCTTCTGGTACTGCCTGCATATCGTTGGCGTAGTTCTCCCCATCCCAGGGCTGTATGAACAAGGCTACTTCCTGACCCTGAAAATGGACGGCGAGGATCAATTTCCCAACGAGGTGTTCTTCACGAACATCCGCACTATCAGGGCGATGCGGTACCGCGACCGGCATGGTTCCGGCAACGTACTGGGCCGCATGACCCTGACCCATTCGGCCGGGTCAGGGGCCGCGCTCCCGGCTCGTCGGAACAGCTTCACCGTTCCGGCGAACGGAAGCACGGGCGCAGCGCACCCTTGACCCCGCACCATGAATATCAGCCTGACAACGGGAGTGTGGGGTAGCTTCACCACCCCGCGCTCCCGAGCCCTCGGCGGCAAGAGTGGGATGACAAGGGCAAAGCCCTTGGTGTTGATCCAACCGCGCCCGCAGCACTTCGCTGACTGCCTCCACCTCGTGTTCCTGGCGCTTCTGAGCGCTTTCCTCTGGTACGCCAGCCTCCCGCCCTTTGAACGTCCCCAGGTGCCTTCCTACATCCAGGAACAAGCGTGCCTGATCGACCGGCAAGACCGAGTTGAATACCCCGAGCACTGGATGGAAAGAGATACGTGCGCAGCTGCTGGCTCACGTGCGCACGCCGAGGTACGAGGCGCGCGACGCGTGCCAGCGGCGGTGGCGCGTACGAGCGAGCGCCGGAGTGGCTCCGTACAGAGCGAAGGCGCGAGCGAGGCACGCGCCTTCGCGCTGACGTCCCTGTAACACGTCAGATAACAAGCCGTTGAACGAGTGACAAACCTTCAATAACAGGAAATCAGATGGACGCCGTTAAAGACTTCTTCCGCGTTGATAACCAAACCGGCCTTGAGTCCCCTCATGGTCGGCTGTTCCTGGACATCGGTAAGACCGGCTTTGTCGACTTGTCCGGCGTGCGCCTGCTTCGCTGTGGCGTCGATACTGTCAGGCAGCTCTACAAGGGCCTGCTCCGCCCTGAAATCCTGGGTTTGTTCGACAAGCCAGGCGCCATTGTCGACTTCGCTGGCGATCGCTGGCATTCCGGCCGGGTAAGCCGTGACTCGGGCTACCAGTACAAGCTGCAGAATGCCGACCTGGGCTTTGTGCTGCTGGTGAAGAACTTCAACGCCAAGGCCGAGAACATCGGCCCACACCTGAAAATCGAGGTGTCCCCCCATGCCATCGACAACCTGTCTCCCGAGCGCCTGCAGGCCCGCCTCGACCACTACGCCTCCCAGGTGCTGACCAACATCGAGGTCAACCAATGCGCGGTGCACCTGGCTCTCGATCTGCAGGGCTGGACGCCTCCCGCCGATCTGGTCAGCAACATGCATTGCCGTGCCCGCTCGCACCGTGATGTATCCGGCATCAACGAACTGCACTGGGCCACGAAATCCAGTGTGTATGGCCGCGGTGAAACCTCGATGTTCGGCTCGGCCAACGGTCTGCAGCTGTGCATCTACAACAAGACCGAACAGGCCAAGGCCACCGATAAGCTCGACTACTGGGAAAGCGTCTGGCGTCAGCGTGACAGCTTCGA
Organism: Pseudomonas berkeleyensis; assembly: GCF_014109765.1. Lineage (NCBI taxonomy): Bacteria > Pseudomonadati > Pseudomonadota > Gammaproteobacteria > Pseudomonadales > Pseudomonadaceae > Pseudomonas > Pseudomonas berkeleyensis. The sequence continues at coordinate 1,316,085 of NZ_CP059139.1, read as the reverse complement.
CGAAACCGACCCGGACAACTACAACCCGACCCAGGATGTATGGCGCATCGAGCTGCGTTACCACCATTCCATCGTCCAGCAGTTCGCCAGTGGCTCGGTAGACCTACAGAGCGGACAAGTGATCGACACCCGCACCTTTGCAGCCTTCGCTGGGCATCTGGACGGCCTGTGGCGCTATGGCCTGAACCAGTTCAAGTACCTTGCTCGACGTGGCTACTACGCCCCGATCTGGACGCTGATTCGCGACGACGTGCGTGTCGATCTGCCGGTCGATTCCCTGCTCGATGACACCGACTACAGGCGCTACTACAAGACCTCGCGGGGCTTTTCAGGCAAGAACGTGGAACTGTTCCTGGGAAACTTCGTAAGCCTGCTGGCACGGGAGCGAGTGGGCGCTAGAAAAGCTTTTTACACCCTCAAGGAATGGGACTGCTGGCCGGTGATCCGCGATCACTATGCAGCCAAGGGGCTCGATGAAGACAACCTGTACAAGCACATCAAAGGGCTGCTTGAGGAACGCAACGTGCGTTGGGGGCGAGCCGTTTGATCAGCAAAGGCAGCAGCGGCTGGGAGGTCGATTTCTGGCTGGATAAGACTGCTGGCATCCGCAAGCGCAAACGAGGCTTTCGCACCAAGAGCGAGGCCGAACGCTGGGTATCCGACATTCGCCGCCAATACAGCCAACGTGGCCGTGACCCTGGCGAACGCCTCTCCGATCTGGTCGATACATGGCATGAGCTGCACGGCTCAACCCTGAAAGACCCATACCGCTACAGCCGCACCATGGCCATCGCCAAAGCCCTGGGTGATCCGATTGCCTCGACCTTCACCGCCCTGGACTTCGGCCGCTACCGCACCCAGCGCCTGAAAGACTGCACCCCGGCCACCGTGAACCATGAGCACCGCTACCTGAAAGCCGTCTTCAACGAGCTGATCCGCCTGGGCGTCTGGCATGAGGCCAACCCGCTGGCATTGCTGCGTCAGCTCAAGGTGGATGAAACAGAACGCGCCTTCCTCACCCTGGATGAATGCCGGCTTGTCCTGCAGGAATGCGCCGCCTCGACCAATAGCCATACATTGCCTGTCGCCAAAATCTGCCTGGCTACCGGTGCTCGATGGGATGAAGCCGAAAGCCTGACACGGCCCCAGGTATCCAATGGCCAAGTGCGCTTCGTGCGTACCAAGAATGGCAAGAGTCGTTCCGTGCCGATCCCGACCGAGCTGGAGAACCTCATCCTGTCGCGTGGCTACCCTGGAAACGGCAAGCTGTTCAGCTCCTGCAGATCAGCCTTCCGCAAGGCCTATGAACGCACCGGCCTGCATACGCCAGGACAGATGACCCACATCCTGCGCCACACCTTCGCCAGCCACTACATGATGCAAGGCGGGAACATCGTCACCCTGCAGCGCATCCTGGGCCACGGCGACATCAAGATGACCATGCGCTATTCGCACCTCGCGCCCGATCACTTCGCCACTGCCTTGACCCATTCGCCGCTGGCACTACTGGAAGTGCACGAAACTTCCGTCTAGCCTGTCCCCTGCAAGGCAGCTATTTGGTCAAAGCCAGGAGGGCTATATGGGAATGGAAGATCGTGAATGGTACAGGGACGAGCTGCGCAGCAAAGGCAAGAAGCCTTCCTGGGACAACTTCAATGTGGGCATAGCGCAATCACCCACACCCACTGAGGGTGAAGTGCCTCGCATTGCCAAGGCAGCAACGCCCCCGTCTGACATTCACCTGCAGGCACAACAGATCCTCGATGCTCGAGCACACGCCAGTAAAGGCAGCCCATGGCCGATGCTGTTGCTATCGTTCTTTGCTGTGAATGCTGCGGGCTATGTCGGCTACCTGTTCTTTAGGTAGGGACAAGAAAGGGACAGTTCGGGGACACCGGCCCAAATAAAAAGGGGCTAGCTTGCGCTAACCCCTTGAAATTTATGGTGGCTACACCGGGACTTGAACCTGGGACATCAGCATTATGAATGCTGCGCTCTAACCGACTGAGCTATGTAGCCAACGGCGCGCATTTTCCGCGTCTCGAATAGCGCTGTCAACCCCAGCACATCGATAAATTTACGTTTTATCAAGCGGTTAGGCTTCAGGGGAATCGGGCAGAGCAGGTGGTGGGTTCAAGGCTCGCGGCAAGCATCTTCACCTGCCTGCGCGACGCACGGACGGTGCTTGCGGGGCTGTGAGGCGATGCAGGAAAATTCGCCCCAGCCAGGCTGCAGCGCCGCCGCGCGCTGGCCAACGAACCAGGAGAGCACCTTGAGAGCGAGAGACGACTTCGACGATTTGCGGGCTGAGCGCGATATGCCGACGCGCTACCGAAACGAGCCCAACCGCTTCGCCGGGCTGTGGAAGCAGATCGCGATTGGTATCGTCGTCGGCTACAGCGTGCTCGGGATCGTCAGCGCGGTTGCCTGGATGATCGTCGCCCGACTCGTGCTCGGCGACCTCTCCATCAATCTGCCTTAACGGCCGCACCATTGCCCTTCACAGGGCACGCCATCGTTGTCGCCGTCCATCTTCGTGCCGGGGCAGTTGCGCAGAAAGTAGGTGGCTTCGGCACAGGAGGTCATCTGCGAACAGTGGGTACGGCCATCGCAGCGATATTGGCTGCTGGCGACCTGGGCGGCCGGCTGGTTGATCGAAGGTGGCGACCGTAGGCTGCCCTGCGAGAAAGAGGACGAGCTGGACTGCGTGGCCACCGGGCTTTCCATTACCGAGCCGTCGCTGGCGATATTACTGATCACCGGGCTGCCGGGTTTGCTCAGGTAGAACTGCCAAAAGGCGGCGCCCAGCAGCAGGATGATGATCAGCTTCTTCATTGCGCAGTCCCTTGCCGATTATGCGGAGTGATCACCAGTATTGGCTCACCGAGCCGGCAACGCCAGGGTTGGGCACTGACGCACTTGCCATCCCCTGCCCGCCTCTTCATCCTGCCCCATTGTTTTCGCAAAAGAGCCCTGTCATGACGCCCATCCAGAATATCGGCCTGGCGCTATTCGTCCTGCTTTCCGTCGGTGTCGCCATCGGCCACAAGACCGAGTGCGGCGATGGCCGCGTGGTGGAAACCTATCTGGCCAAGGGGCTGGCTTCAAAGGTGCTGGGGCATGATCTTTGCCATCAACCACAGCACCCCTGAACCAACCGAGCATTAAGGAAGATGTGATGAAAAAGTTCGCCCTGCTGGTCAGTTGCAGTCTTCTCGGCGCCTGCGCCAACTTCGGCTCGCAGCCACCGGTGCCGATTACCTCTCCCGTGGTGCAGGCGTTTCGCGATATCTGCCTGCAGACTGCGCCGAGCTTTGCCGAGGCGCATCGCGTGGCACGCCAGCATGGCATCACCGAGATGACCGATATGGGCTTTGCCACCATCGGCTTCAATGCGGACAAGAGCCTGAGCATTCAGGTCAAGGTCAGCCACGAATGCGTGGTGACCAGCGAGCCGCAGCAGGATGCGACGCTGACCAGCCAGTTGCTGACGGCCGCGGCGGTAAACGCCGGCACCACGGTGCCACGCAAGACGCCGGCGAAGATGATGATCGCCGGGCAACCGTTCATCCTGATGCATGACCGCGATGGTGGTGAGGCGTTCTTGATGCTCAAGCCGGAGTGAAGAAAGGCGACTAGCCCTCTCCCGCACGCAGGAGAGGGTTGCTGAACTCAGGCGCTTTTGCTTGGCCGTGTCGCGACCAGCAGGCCGCCGAAGATCATCGCAGCGCCCAGCCAGTGGTAGATCTCCAGGCTCTCGTTCAGCAGCACCCAGCCCAACAGCGCAGTGAATACCGGCATCACGTAGTTGGTCAGTGCCGCCTTGGCTGCGCCGACCACGCGGATGCCGTGGTTCCAGGCCAGATAGGCGAGCAGCGAGGCGAATACGGCGGTATAGGCGACAGCCGAGAGGTTGGCGGCGTTGAGTGCCAGATGAGCACCCTGGCTCAGTTCATATAAATAGAAGGGCAGGATCAGCGGCACACCGAGCAGGATGAATGCACCGAGCAATGCCAGCGGCGGAATCGGTTGCAGGTAGGCCGACCAGCGCCGCAGCAGCAGCGAGTACAGCGCCCAATCGACCACGGCCAGCAGCATGATCAGGTCGCCCTGATTGAACGACAGGCTGGCGATGCGGCTCCATTGCCCATGGCTGATCAGCACTGCCAGACCAATCACGGCCACCCCCATTCCCCACCAGGCACGCCGCGCGGGCCATTCGTTGAGCAGCAAGCCGGCGCCGATGAAGGTCACCAGCGGCAGGCAGGTATTGACCAACGAGATGTTGATCGCGGCGGTAGTCTGCGCCGCGCTGTAGAGCAGCGAGTTGTAGCCTGCGATACCGAGGCCGCCGAGCACCAGCAGACGCCACCCCGCGTGACGCAGCGCAGCGCGATGGCGCCATAGCGGTATCGCGACGAAGGGCAGCAGCAGCGCCAGCGCCAGGCACCAACGCCAGAACGACAGGGTGAACGGGGCGATTTCACCGGCGAAGGCGCGCGCCACCAGGGCGTTGCCGGACCAGCAGAGATTGGCCAGCAGCAGGCCGAACAGCGCCAGCGGGCGCGAGTGATTGAGTGCGGTCATAAGGCTTGGGCCACGCCGACGACGTGACGGATATCCGAGAAGGTCTTGGCCGGCTGTGCGCGGTCACCGAGCGAGCAGTGCTGAGCGATCATTGCGTAGCTTCCGAATCAGGCGGCTTTGCACCATACGGAGGCAGGCAATGCTTGGCAAGATTGTCGACCGTGGCTGACGCCGTGTGCACCGGGCTCATCGAGAGCGGTGCGCACGACCTGGGCGGCCCCGCGTATGCCTACGGGCGGCGGCGCAGCGGGCGGGTGAGCAGCCAGAGGATCAGCAGCAGGCAGGCCAGGATCACCACACTGACGCCCCACTGCATCGTTCCCGCCAGGCGGAACATTTCCGCCGGGTGCAGGCTGGGTGCACGCACCATGCGCTCTTCGGCTGCGGCGCCGGTGGTGGGAATGTCGGGCAGGCCGTCGCCATCGAGATCCGGCAGGCTGCGGATATGGTCGAGCAGCGCCTGCCACTCCTTGAGTTCCTGCACACCTTCCGTGTCTGGATCCTGGTCGACGATGGCATCTTCGATGCGCGGTAGCGGCTTGCCCTCGGCGTCCTTGGGCACGACATCGAGCAGGCCCTTGGTCAGATCCGGCACCAGCCAGGTGAAGCTGCCGACATAGCTGGTAGCGCCGATGCTGTAGAGGCGTGTGTCATTCAGATCCAGATCACGGTAGCCATTGCGCGGATCGCCGATCTCGATGCGGCTGACCCGGTCGAACGGCACGCGCCAGGGGTTGTAGGTGAAGCGCACGCCGGAGACGCGCGGGTAATAGCTCTGGCTGTCGCGCAACTGGTAGGCAAGCAGCAGCACTTCCAGCAGCGACTTGATTTCGCGGGCACTGACATAGGCCTTGATCAGCGGATAGCCGGGCTCGTCATCAAAGTGGCCGATGCCCAGCGGGGCAATGCGAAACAGGTCGGACACGTCCTGTACGCCATGGCGGCCCTTGAGCAGGTCATCGCGGATGGTGCCATTGCCGGTGAAGGCCAGGTCGGCATCCACCGCGTGGCGCAGGGCATCGGTCACCAGGTTGGCCAGGGTGTTGTCGCTGAAGTCGCGGCCCAGACTCTGGTCGACCTTGGCCAGCGGCTGATCGAAGCGATAGCCCTTGGGCGCCAGCATGCGTTCGCTGACCACCTGCTTGAAGTCTTCGACCTTGGCGGTGATGGTCGCGTCGCCGGCAATGCTGTCGTTGATCGGGTGCAGGCGGTAGTCGCGCACGCGCGGTACGCCATCGTCACCGAGGGTCATGCGCAGCTCGCCGAGGTACTGGATTTCCGAACCGGCCTGCACGATCGGGGTATGCCCGTTGACCAGCACCGGCTGTGGCAGCGCCACATGCGAATGTCCGCCGACGACGATGTCGATACCTGGCACCTGCTCGACCAGTTCCACCTCCTCGCCACGCCAGTTGCCATCGGCCTGCTGAGTGACGCCCATGTGCGACAGCAGGATGACCACCTCGGCGCCCTCCTCGCGCAGCTTGGCCACGGTTTCCTTGGCGGTGGCCACCGGGTCGGCGAAGGTCAGCGGCTTGATCATCGGGCTGACCGCTACGGCGTTGTTACCGAGCAGGCCGAACAGGCCGAAGCGAATGCCGCCGCGCTCGATCAGTGTGTACGGCAGGATGCGCCCGGCATCGTAATGCGCCTGCAGGCTGTCATCAGCCTTGCTCGTGGCATCGAAACGCATATTGCTCGACAGCAACGGCAACAGCGCATCGCCCTTGGCCTTGTGCGCCGCGCTGATCATCGCGGCGAGGCCAGCCGGGCGGAAGTCGAACTCATGGTTGCCGATCACCGCGGCGTCGTAGCCCAGATCGGTCATCAGGCGCAGTTCACTGCCCATCTCGCGGGCAATGGTGTGGAACAGCGTGCCCATGGTGAAGTCGCCGCCATCGAGCAGCAGCAAGGGTTCTTCGCCAGCCGCTGCGCGACGCTCACTCAATAGCGTGGCCAGGCGGGCAACACCGCCGACGGTGTCGTCATCGTTCACCGTCGCCGGGGTGTATTCGTTGTTGGGGCCAAAACCGAGCAGGCGCGACTGCCAGTCGTTGCTGTGCAGGATGGTGAAGCTGCGTTCGGCAGCGGCCAGCGGTGTTGCGGCCAACAGGCCGGCGAGCAGGAGTGAGGGGAACAGGCGCATGGACGATCCTTGACGATGACTGCGCACAGTATGGAACAGGCCGTGACGCCAGACAGCGACCAATCGGGACGCACGTTGTCGCCAATCGAGTCAGTCGTATTGCCCCAGGTCAGCACCGAAGGCCAACGGAGGGGCTAGTCTGTAATCAGAGGGCTGCGAAACGGAGAAGAGCGATGGATCACTATCACCTGATGCTGCTGCTATTGGTTGGCGGCTTCCTGCTGCTGGGAGTCGGCTTCAACTTTCGCGAACACGAATGGGGCATACGCGTGCTGGGCCTGGGAGTGTTGCTGATGCTGGTGCCGATTGCGCTGCGGGTGCATCTGGCGCTGGCGTAGGGCTGCAAAGGGTCGCGGCTACCGTGGGGGCGTCATGCGCTTCAAGCGATCTTGAGAGTGTCTCAATTCATGCGGACGGGGTGTCGCGAGGAGCCGGTGCGCACGGCGCACCCTACGGGTCGCGATCACCGGAGGTCATGAGTATCGGGTGATAGGGGGGGGTGCGCGCGGAGTACCCTGCGGGATTCCGGAGTCGCGCGCCGCATCGTAGGGTGCGCCATGCGCACCGAACGGTATCGAGGGGTACGCGGTGGGCGGTCATCATCCTTGCGAGGAATCGTGATAAGCGGTGCGCACGGCGCACCCTACGGGCGCTGCCAACGCTCGGCAGCACTCTGGTCGCTGCAGCGGCCTTCGACCCAGCGCGGACCTTCGCTGGTGTCTTCCTTCTTCCAGAACGGCGCGCGGGTCTTCAGGTAATCCATGATGAAGTTACAGGCGTCGAACGCCGCCTGACGGTGAGCGCTGCTGGTGCCGACGAAGACGATGGGCTCTCCCGGCCCCAGGCTGCCAATGCGGTGGATGATCTCGATCCCCAGTAGTGGCCAGCGCTCGCGCGCTTCATCGGCAATCTTGGCCAAGGCCTTTTCGGTCATGCCGGGGAAGTGCTCGAGAAACATGCCGCCGACCTCACGCCCTTCGTTGAAGTCACGCACGTAACCGACGAAGGTGACCACCGCGCCGATGCCGAGGTTGGCGGCATGCAGGGCATTGAGCTCGGTGCCGGGGTCGAAGGGTTGGGCTTGGACGCGGATGGTCATGAGGTGTCTCGTTTGATGGGGCTGTGGTCAAGGACGGTCGGCGGGTGATTGGTGGGCTGAAGCGGAGCGCCGCCCGGCCCACCCTACAAGGTTGAAGAATGGCCCGCGCGGCTAAAGCCCCTCCCACAGCAATTATCAGCCGCCGGTAACGGTGGGGAAGAAGGCCACTTCATCGCCTTCGGCCAGCGGCTCGTCGAGGCTGCACAGTTCCTGATTGCGTGCGCACATCAGGTTCTGCTCACCCAGCACCTCCCACTCGCCGCCACGGGCAACCAGGTGCAGGCGCAGGTCGTCGAGGGTGGCGAAATCGCCGCTGAGTTGTTCGTCGTCACGGCCCAGGGCTTCGCGGTAGCGGGCGAAATACTGCACGCGGATCATGCTTGCTCCTCCAGCTTGTAGTGACCGCTCTTGCCGCCGAGTTTTTCCAGCAGGCGCACCTGCTCGATGACCATGCCGCGATCCACGGCCTTGCACATGTCATAGATGGTCAGCGCGGCGACGCTGGCGGCAGTCAGTGCTTCCATCTCGACACCGGTTTGCCCGGACAGTTTGCATCGCGCGGTGATATGCACGCTGTCATCACCCTCCGCACGCAGTTCGACCTTGACGCCGGTGAGCATCAGCGGATGGCACAGCGGGATCAGATCGCTGGTTTTCTTCGCCGCCTGGATACCGGCAATGCGCGCCACGGCGAACACGTCGCCCTTGGGGTGCTCGCCGGCGACGATCATCTGCAGGGTGGCAGGCAGCATGCGCACACGTGCTTCGGCGGTAGCCTCGCGAAAGGTGGTCGCCTTGTCGGTGACGTCGACCATATGCGCGCGGCCTTGGGAATCGAGGTGGGTCAGCACGGGGAAACTCCTGGCGGGAACCGACCGATTGTAAACCTGCAAGTCAGGATTTCGTAGCCCGGATGAAACCCGGGGCCAGAGCGGCAAAAATCCCCGGATTTCATCCGGGCTACTGACTGCATTCGGCTACACAACTGTAGGAGCGGATTTATCCGCGATCATCGCGGCTGAAGCCGCTCCCACGAGACCTGTAGAAATTCGTTAATGCAGACTAAAACGCCCCTGCTCTTGCGAGCAGGGGCGCCAGTGTTTAACAGACCGAGGGTTACATATGGGTTTCCGCGTATTCCGCCAGGATCGAGCGTGGTACGCCTTGCAGGGTGATGTGGACGCCGTGCGGGAAGTCCTTGAAGCGTTCGGTGAGGTAGGTCAGACCCGAGCTGGGCGCTGACAGGTAGGGCGTATCGATCTGTGCCAGGTTGCCCAGGCACACCACCTTCGAGCCGTTACCGGCACGGGTGATGATGGTCTTCATCTGGTGCGGGGTGAGGTTCTGGCATTCGTCGATGAGGATCAGGCTCTGCTGGAAGCTGCGCCCGCGGATGTAGTTGAGCGACTTAAATTGCAGCGGCACCTTCTGCAGGATGTAGTCGACGCTGCCATGGGTGCTCTCATCGTCCATGTGCAGGGCTTCGAGGTTGTCGGTAATGGCGCCGAGCCAGGGTTCCATCTTCTCCGCCTCGGTGCCGGGCAGAAAGCCGATTTCCTGATCCAGCCCCTGCACGCTGCGAGTCGCGATGATGCGCCGATAGCGTTTGCTGACCATGGTCTGCTCGATGGCGGCAGCCAGCGCCAGGATGGTCTTGCCCGAACCGGCGGCGCCGGACAGGTTGACCAGGTGGATGTCCGGATCGAGCAGGGCGAACAGTGCCAGCGCCTGATGGATGTCACGCGGTTTCAGGCCCCAGGCTTCCTGGTGCAGCAACGGTTCCTGATGCATGTCGAGGATGACCAGCTCGTCATCCTTGATTGCCTTGATCCAGCCAACAAAACCCTGCTCGTCGAGGATGAATTCGTTGACGTGCACCGATGGCAAGTTGTCGGTGAGCTGCACGCGGTGCCAGGTGCGACCGTGATCCTGACGGGTCTCGACCTTGCTCACGCGATCCCAGAACGAGCCGCTCATGTCGTGGTAGCCCTTGGACAGCAGCGACACGTCGTCGACCAGTTGGTCGGTGTGGTAGTCCTCGGCATCGATGCCGCAGGCGCGCGCCTTCAGGCGCATGTTGATGTCCTTGGTCACCAGCACCACGGACAGACCGGGGTTGCGCGACTTCAGCTCCACCAACTGGTTGATGATCTTGTTGTCGTTGAGGTTTTCCGGCAGCCAGGTCACCGGCGCCGCGCTCTTGCTCATAAGGATGGAAAGACGCCCGCAGGGGCCGCTCTTGCCGCGCTGGATGGGTACCCCGTACTCGACGTCCTCAGGTTCGGCCCCCGCGAGAATCTGATCGATCAGGCGGATGGCCTGGCGACATTCAGCGGCGACACCGTGCTTGCCGGACTTCAGTTTGTCGAGTTCCTCCAACACCGTCATCGGGATGGCGACGTGGTGTTCTTCGAAGTTGAGCAAGGCGTTGGGATCGTGAATCAGGACATTGGTGTCGAGGGCGTAGAGGGTTGGAGCGGTGGGCTTGGAGCGTCCGTGGTCATCCATACTCGGTCACCTTCTTGTAGTAGCCAGGCGACGCAATACCAGGGCGGTGCTGCGCCGTACAGAGACCGCCGACTTTTTCAGGTCGGGGCCGGAAGGTGGCAAGCAAGGTGAGGGCCAATGGCCGCCACCTGTCTGCAGGTTTCGGCGGTCTTGCTTTTTTATTACTCCAATTCGTATGACAGAAAAACGTTTTTTTATCGCCATGCAGGTTTATTTGCACAGGCGACAGATAGTGCTTGGCGAGGTGCCAACTGCCCGTTAAAGTCCGAAGTCCTACCTGCTGTGACCCTCCTCGACTCCCCGCCCCTACTTGCAGCACGCCGCGCCAATCGGGTGCAGCGGTCTCTTTCAATCGTCCCGATAGGTGGTCTTGGCGATCCCCGACCTCTAGAATCGCCGTCACGCTTTCTGGAGATTCCGCAGATGTTGATGGTGATTTCACCGGCCAAGACCCTCGATTACGAGACCCCGCCAGCCACCCCGCGCTTCACCCAACCCGAACACCTCGACCACGCGCAGGAACTGATCGCCCAACTGCGCGATTTCAGCCCTGCACAGATCGCCGAGCTGATGGGCCTGTCGGACAAGCTCGCCGGCCTCAACGCCGCGCGCTTCGGCAGCTGGGAGCGACCGTTCAACCCATCCAACGCCAAGCAGGCGCTGCTGGCGTTCAAGGGCGACGTCTACACCGGCCTGAACGCCGAGGATTTTTCCGAGGACGACTTCGATTTCGCCCAGAGCCACCTGCGCATGCTCTCCGGCCTGTATGGCGTGCTGCGCCCGCTGGATCTGATGCAGGCCTATCGCCTGGAGATGGGCACCAAGCTGGCCAACGGCCGTGGCAAGGATCTGTACGCCTTCTGGGGCGAGCGCATCAGCGGCTGGCTGAACGAAGCACTGGCTGCGCAGGGCGACGACGTGTTGCTCAACCTCGCCTCCAACGAGTACTTCGGTGCGGTCAAGCGCAAGGCACTGAACGCTCGCATCATCGACACCGAGTTCAAGGATCTGAAGAACGGCCAGTACAAGATCATCAGCTTCTACGCCAAAAAGGCCCGCGGCCTGATGGCGCGCTACGTGATCAAGGAGCGCCTGACCAACCCCGAAGGTCTGAAGGACTTCAACTATCAGGGTTACCGCTACTCGGCCGAGCACTCCAAGACCGATAGTCTGGTTTTTCTGCGCGACCAACCGCAGGACTGACGCCACGCCCTCCCCCACCCCGTGCACCACTCATCGGTTACTGCACGGGGTCGGCACCTGTACTTACCACCTGCCTCCCGCCCTCGCCCGCCGCTTCGCTGCGCCCTGAGCGCTGCGCTTTGCCGGGACTCCCACGCCACGCTTCTTGCGCGTAAAAACCTGCTTGGCGTCACACTTTCAGCGCCACTGCACTTTCTCGCGAACTTATTGCGCCCCTTAGTTATCGGATAGTTTCACACTTATTAATGCACGTATTGCCATCATGCATTTTGCAAGTTGCCACTATATTGCGATCAACTTACCCGTTCAGCTCCCGTTCAGCTACGGACGAACGGTAGGAACTATCGGAAAAGTCCGCTACTCATACAGCCCGTAACACATTTCAACTCATAACTTTCTTATCAACCGAAACTGCCTGTTTGCGAATAAACATTCGCCAGGCCGCTTCACCCCAACGAAAGTTTGTGCGTTTCACAGGGAGATATAGAAACCCCGAAAGCATCGAGACAGAGGCCTCAACCGAGGCGGCAAAGACAATATCAAAGAGCCACGATTTTATATAAGGCTCACATCTGACGCCACACTTCCGGCGTCACAACTCTCTTATGCCTGAATGAACTTGCCCAATTCAAAACAGCAAGTTCACGGACTAGTTTTGGCCATAAGGCCAGTATTTGAAACTGCATCGAACGGACGAGGTGAATACCATGCGAATCAGCATCTTCGGTTTGGGTTATGTAGGCGCTGTTTGTGCCGGTTGTTTGTCGGCACGCGGCCATGACGTGATTGGTGTGGATATCTCCACGCACAAGATCGATCTGATCAACAACGGTAAATCGCCCATCGTCGAGCCGGGTCTGGAAGAACTGCTGCAACAGGGCCTGCGTCAGGGCCGCCTGCGCGGCACCACTGACGTCGCCGCAGCAGTACTGGAAAGCGACGTGTCGTTCATCTGCGTCGGTACGCCGAGCAAGAAGAACGGCGATCTGGAACTGGACTACATCGAAGGCGTGTGCCGTGAAATCGGCTTCGCCCTGCGTGACAAGGCCGAGCGCCACACCGTGGTGGTACGCAGCACCGTACTGCCGGGCACCGCGAAGAACGTGGTACTGCCGATCATCGAAGATTGCTCCGGGAAGAAGGCCGGCATCGATTTCGGCCTGGCGGTGAACCCCGAGTTCCTGCGCGAGAGCACCGCGATCCAGGACTACGACTACCCACCGATGACCGTCATCGGCGAGCTGGACAAGGCCTCCGGTGATCTGCTGGAAAGCATCTACAGCGAGCTCGACGCACCGATCATCCGCAAGGACATCGAAGTCGCCGAGATGATCAAGTACACCTGCAACGTCTGGCACGCCGCCAAGGTCACCTTCGCCAACGAGATCGGCAACATCGCCAAGGCGGTCGGCGTCGATGGCCGCGAGGTAATGGACGTGATCTGCCAGGATCACAAGCTCAACCTCTCCAAGTACTACATGAAGCCTGGCTTCGCCTTCGGCGGCTCCTGCCTGCCCAAGGACGTGCGCGCCCTGAACTACCGTGCCGGCAGCCTGGACGTCGAAGCCCCGCTGATCGGCTCGCTGATGCGCAGCAACGCCGCCCAGGTGCAGAAGGCCTTCGACATCATCGCAGGCCACGACACCCGCAAGGTCGCCCTGCTCGGCCTGAGCTTCAAGGCCGGCACCGATGACCTGCGCGAAAGCCCACTGGTGGAACTGGCCGAGATGCTGATCGGCAAGGGCTACGACCTGGGCATCTACGACCGCAACGTCGAGTACGCCCGCGTGCACGGCGCCAACAAGGACTACATCGAGTCGAAGATCCCGCACGTTTCCTCGCTGCTCAACAGCGACCTGGAAGAGGTGGTAGCCAAGGCCGACATCATCATCCTCGGCAACCGCGACGAACGCTTCGCCAAGCTGGCCGAGCAGGCACCGAGCGGCAAGCGGGTGATCGACCTGGTCGGTTTCATGCCCCACGCCAGCAATGGCGTGGCCGAAGGCATCTGCTGGTAAGGATCCGAGCCTACCTGCGCGCCTGGCGCGCGCAGGTAGCCGGAGACGCATATGGACAAGCTCAAGAACGGCCTCAATCAAGCCAGCGGCTGGCTGCTCTACCTCAGCCTGCTGATGCTTCTGGCACTGGCCCTGCCACGTTCGGTGTTCGACCCCGAAGCGCGGGACTTCCTCCTGCTCATCGGCATCGTCGGCATCTGGCGCTATTCCATGGGCGCCCTGCACTTCGTGCGCGGCTGCCTGTTCCTTTACCTGGTGTACCCCTGGTATCGCCGCAAGGTGCAAAAACTCGGCAAGGACGCCGACCCCTCTCATGTGTATCTGCTGGTCACCAGCTTTCGCATCGAGGCACTGACCACCGCCATGGTCTACCGCTCGGTGATCCGCGAGGCCATCGACTGCGGCTACCCGTGCACCGTGGTGTGCTCGATCGTCGAGCTCTCCGACGAACTGCTGATCAAGAACCTCTGGGCTCAGGCCGAGCCGCCGGCGCACGTCACCCTGGATATCGTGCGCATCCCCGGTACCGGCAAGCGTGACGGCCTGGCCCATGGTTTTCGCGCCATCTCGCGGCAGATGCCGGATCGCGATGCGGTGGTGGCGGTGATCGACGGTGACACCGTGCTCGAACCGGGCGTGGTGAGAAAGAGCGTGCCCTGGTTCAAGCTCTTCCCCAATGTCGGCGGCCTGACCACCAACGAGTTCTGCGAAGTGCGCGGCAGCTACCTGATGAGCGAATGGCACAAGCTGCGCTTCGCCCAGCGCCACCTCAACATGTGCTCGATGGCCCTGAGCAAGCGCGTGCTGACCATGACCGGGCGCATGTCGGTGTTCCGCGCCAGCGTGGTGACCGACCCCGAGTTCATCCGCGACGTGGAAAGCGATCACCTGGAGCACTGGCGCCTCGGTCGCTTCCAGTTCCTCACCGGTGACGACAAGTCCAGCTGGTACAGCCTGATGCGCCTGGGCTACGACACCTTCTACGTGCCGGATGCCGCCATCAACACGGTCGAGCACCCGCCGGAGAAGAGCTTCGTCAAGGCCAGCCGCAAGCTGATGTTCCGCTGGTACGGCAACAACCTGCGGCAGAACTCGCGTGCGCTGCGTCTGGGCATGAGCCGCCTCGGTGCGTTCACCAGCCTGGTGCTGTTCGACCAGCGCGTATCGATGTGGACCTGCCTGCTCGGCCTGTGCGTGGCGATCATCGCCAGCATCAAGTACAGCGTGATGTACCTGCTGATCTACCTGCTGTGGATCGGCATCACGCGCCTGATCCTGACGCTGCTGCTGATGCTCTCCGGGCACCGCATCGGCCCGGCCTACCCGGCCCTGCTCTATTACAACCAGATCGTCGGCGCGCTGGTGAAGATCTACGTGTTCTTCCGCCTCGATCAACAGTCCTGGACGCGCCAGAACACCAAGCTCAACCGCGGCCTGTCCAGCTTCGCCAACTGGTTCAACAGCTGGTCGTCGCGCGCCATGACCTTCTCTGCCGCCTCTGTCTTCATCGCCGCGCTGCTGGCGCTGGTGTGACCGTACTCGAATAGGAACTAGCCACCATGAACTCCGTCGCCAATCTCAACGTCGTCCATGAGTCCGAAGCCCAGCGCCAGCACGCCCGCGTCAAGCTGCCCGGGCGCCTGCGCTACACCAATGCCCAGCGTGAACGCATCGATGCGCGCCTGCAGGATGTGTCTGCCGGCGGCTTCAGCTTCACCAGCGAGAACACCACGCACAAGGTCGGTGATTTCCATCGCGGCCAGCTGCAGTTCCAGCTCGACAGCCTGGTGCTGGGGCTGGATGTGGAATTTCAGGTCAGCTCGGTACAACCGGAGCACAACCGCGTCGGCTGCCAGTTCCACAACCTCGGTGCCCGCGAGGTCGCGGCCCTGCGCCATCTGATCAGCAGCCACCTGGCCGGTGAGCTGGTCAACGTCGGCGAGGTGCTGCACATCCTGCAACGCGACAACTTCACCAAGGCGCGCAAGAACGGTTCCGGCGAGGGCATGGGCGTGTTCGGCCGCCTGCGTGCGGTGGCGTTCAGCGGCGCGATCTTCGTCGTCGGCCTGGCCGCCTTCGGTTACATCGGCAAGTCGATCTACGGCCTGTATTTCGTCACCCACGCCCAATCGGCACAGGTCAGCCTGCCTGCGCTGCAAGTGACCATGCCGCGCGAAGGCAGCGTGCAAAGCCTGGTGCAGCCCGATGGCGTGATCGAGAAAGGCGCGCCCATCGCCACCTTCACCACCAGCATGCTGGAAATGCTCAAGGGCCACCTCGGTGACGACCAGCTCGAACCGAGCCAGATCGAAGCACTGTTCGCCCGTGAAATGCAGGGCACCCTGACCAGCCCGTGCAACTGCAAGGTCGCCCGCCAACTGGTGGCCGACGGTCAGTTCGCCAGCAAGGGCGACGTGATCTTCGAACTGGTACCGCAGGACGGCGTCGCCAGCGTCAGCGCCAGCTTCCCCTACCGCCATCTGGAACAGGCGCGCCCCGGCACGCCGGTGAGCTTCCGTGTGGCCGGCGAGAACGAAAGCCGTCGTGGCCAGATCATCAGCAGCAACCTGCACGAGGGCGGGCTGTCCTCGGACATCCGTGTGCAGATCAAGCCCGACGACCTGCTGCCAGCCAGCCTCGCCGGGCAGCCGGTGGAAGTGGTGATCGATCGCGGCCCGTCGCTGAGCTGGCTGGTCGACCGCGCCGTCGCGGCTGGCCGCTAAGGAGAACCACGCCGTGAGCATGCCCCTTCTTCGTCCTGCCCTGCTAGGCCTCGCCGTCAGCGCCACGCTGGCCGGTTGCGCCGGTCTGCCGGATCAGCGCCTGGCCCGCGAAGCCCTGCAGAGCGGCGACCAGCAGACCGCCGAATGGCATTTCCGCCAGCTTGCCGAGATGGGTTACAGCGACGCACAGATCGGCCTGGCTGACATCTACGCCGCCAATGGCCAGACCCAGGATCTGGATGAGGCCGAGCGCATCTACCGCCAGGCCCTGGACGGCTCGCCGCGTGCCGAAGCACGCCTCGGCAAGCTGCTGGCACGCAAGCCCGGCAGCACCCTGGCCGAGCGCCAGGAGGCCGCCGAGCTGCTGGAGAGCGCAGCCCGCGCCCGCGAGCCCAGTGCGCTGCTGCCGCTGACCGAACTCTACCTGTTCTACCCACAGGACTTTCCCGCCATGAACCTCGCGCAACGTATCCAAGACTGGCGCCAGCAGGGTCTGCCACAGGCAGAACTGGCGCAGATTCTCCTGTACCGCACCGACGGCACCTACGACCAGCACCTGGGCGAGATCGAGCGCATCTGCCAGGCACGCCTGGCCAGCAACGACGCCTGCTACGCCGAGCTGGCGACGGTGTACCAGAAGCAGAACCGCGAAGACGACCGCGAAGCGCTGATCGAGCAACTGCTGGCTGGCTACCGCGCCGGCAACGTCTCGCCCAATCAGGTCGAGTCCGTGGCCCTGGTGCTCAGCGATGCCGAACTCGGCCAACCGCAGCCACAGCGCGCGCAGGAGCTGCTCGAAGCCATCGCACCGAGCTATCCCGCCGCCTGGGTAAGCCTGGCGCGTCTGCTCTACGACTACCCGGCACAGGGCGATACCGAGACCCTGCTCGGCTATCTGGACAAGGGCCGCGAGGCCGCCCTGCCACGCGCCGAACTGCTGCTCGGACGCCTCTACTACGAAGGCAAGTTGCTGCCGCAGGAGCCGAAGAAAGCCGAGGAACACCTGCGCAAGGCCGCGCCCAGCGAGCCCAGCGCCAATTACTACCTGGGGCAGATCTACCTGCGCGGTCACCTCGGCGAAGTCTATGCCCAGCAGGCGCTCGACCACCTGCTCAGCGCCGCCCGAGCCGGCCAGCTCAGCGCCGACTTCGCCCTGGCGCAGATGTTCAGCCAGGGCCGTGGGGTCAAACCCAACCCGGTCAATGCCTACGTATTCAGCCAACTGGCCCTGCCCCGCAACACGCCGCCGACCTTCGAGCTGGCGCACGAGGTGGCCGAGAGCCTGACCCCGGCGCAACTGGCCGAAGGCCAACGCCTGCTGCGCGAAGAGCGCAATGCACGCGGCATCGTCCTGCAGCAGCAGGCCGCTCTGCAGGTCAGCCAGCCATGAACAGGGATGCACGCATGCAGCAGAACAGATCTTTGAAAAACGTAGCCGAGGCAGGCAAGACAAGGCAAAAGTGGCCGAGAAAGCGGAGTTTACGAGCAGTAAATGAGCATTTTGAGGCCGCTTTTAACGCAGTATTGCCAACGCAGGTAGGTTTTCAACGACCTGTTAACCGTATCGTTAGCCAGCTGTGTCTGAGTGCCAGCCTGCTGGCTGCCAGCGCCGCCTGGGCGGCGGATGCGCCGAAGAACTTCGGCCTGGATGTGAAGATCACCGCGCAATCGGAAGACGACCGCGACCTCGGCACCCGCGACGGTGGCGACGTCAACGGTATCGGTCTCGACCTGCGCCCGTGGGCCTACGGCGAACGCGGCGACTGGAGCGCCTTCGCCATGGGCCAGGCGGTTACCGCCACCGACACCATCGAAACCGACCCGCTGCAGGACGATGGCGAAGACAGCAGCCAGCGCAGCGACGCGCGCCAGCCGGACAAGAACTACCTGGCCATGCGCGAGTTCTGGGTCGACTACGCCGGCCTCACCGCCTACCCCGGCGAGCACCTGCGCGTCGGTCGCCAACGCCTGCGCAGTGACGAAGGCACCTGGTGGGACACCAACATCGAGGCCATCAACTGGCGCTTCGATACCACCCTGCTGCAGGCCACGGTCGGCGTTGCCGAGCGGTTCTCCGACTACCGCACCGACCTCGACGACCTGGCGCCCGAGGACGAAGACCGCCAGCACTTCTTTGCCGGCCTCGACTACCAGTGGACGCCCGGCCACCGCATCGGCGCCAAGCTGCACCACAGCCGTGACGACGGCCACCTGGCCAATCAGGGCGAGCGCGTCGACGAACTGAGCAAGCGCTATACCGGTGACCTGACCTGGTTCGGCCTGCACGCCGATGGCGGCTTCTTCGAGCGTAATTCGCGCAACCGTCTCAACTACTGGGCGCAGCTGACCTGGCTGCAAGGCGACACCGACCAGTTGCAGCAACAGGTGGTCGGCAACGAGCGCATCGCCACCGGCTCGCGCAGCCAGGACGTGGATGCCTGGGCGATGGATCTGGGTCTGCGCTACAGCCTCGACGACAACTGGAAGATCGGCGCCGCTTACGCCCGTGGCAGCGGCGGTGGTGACGAAGGCAAGTCGCGGCAGTTCATGCAGACCGGTCTGCACAGCAACCGGGCCAACTTCACCGGCGTCGAATCACGCCTGCACCGCTACGGCGAGGCCTTTCGGGGTGAGCTGTCCAACCTGCAGGTGGCCAGCGCATTCAGTTCCTGGCAGCTGGGCGAGGACTACGACGCCAGCGTCGTCTATCACCGTTTCTGGCGCGTCGATGGCGACCAGGACGTCGGCGACAGCGGCATCACCGCACCGCTGGTGGCTGGCGAGAAAGACATCGGCCAGGAAGTCGACCTGGTGCTGACCCGCTATTTCAAGCAGGGCCTGCTGCCGGCCTCGGTGGCCGAACAACTCGATGACCGCTCGGCACTGGTGCGCCTGCGCGCCGGCGTGTTCCTGCCCGGCGACGCCTATGGCAGCGGCACCGACTCGGTGATGCACCGCGCCTTCGTCGACTTCATCTGGCGCTTCTGAGGGATCGGATCATGCAACCCAACGGATTAGCCCTACCCCTGCTGCTCAGCGCGATGTGTCTCGCCGCGCCACTGGCCCAGGCCAACCCGCAGGAACACCAGTTCGAATACCGTGTGCGCAGCGCCCCGGCCGCCGAACTGCACATGGCGGCGCCCACGCTGCCGGATCTGTCCGGCTACACCAAGGAAGCGGTGCTGGCCAAGATTCCGCAAGGCAGCAAGGGCAAGGTGGTGGTGCGGCGCATGCTGCGCCAGGACGCCCTGAAGGACTTCACCGGCGGCAACGAACGCCTGCGCGAATGGATTCAGCGCCAACAGGGCATGCCCATGGCGATCTTCATCGAAGGTGGCCTGGTCACCGCGCAGGACATCGCCAAGGCACTGCCCGACAGCCAGTTCGCCGAACAGGAAGACGGCGTGTACCTCGCCCGCCTGCCCATCGTGGTAGCCGAAGGCGCGGCGCTGCACGTCGGCAAGGACACCCGCGAGCTGCGCCTGTCGCAGGAGCGCGGTGCGTTTCTGGTCAACGACGGCCTGATGTTCATCACCGACACCCGTGTCACCGCCTGGCGCGAGGCCGACAACGGCCCGGCGACCATGCGCGACGAGGGCAAGGAATTCCGCCCATTCCTGGTGTCCTGGGGCGGCAGCGAGCTGTATATCGCCAGCAGCGTGCTGACCAGCCTGGGCTACGACAACTCCAAGTCCTACGGCGTGTCGATCACCCAGTACACGCCGAGCATGCACGAGCGCCTCAAGCGCGATGAACCGACCGGCTGGCTGATCGATTCGGAGTTCGTCGACCACTGGTACGGCTTCTACTGCTACGAAGCGCAGAACGTGGTGATCAAGGGCAACACCTACCGCGACAACATCGTCTACGGCATCGACCCGCACGACCGCTCGCACGGGCTGATCATCGCCGAGAACACCGTGTTCGGTACCAAGAAGAAGCACGGCATCATCATCTCGCGCGAGGTCAACGACAGCTGGATCATCAACAACGAGAGCTACGACAACAAGCTCTCCGGCGTGGTCATCGACCGCAGCAGCGAGCGCAACCTGATCGCCTACAACCGCGTGCACGGCAACCATGCCGACGGCATCACCCTGTACGAGAGCGGCGACAACCTGCTGTGGGGCAACCAGGTGATGCGCAACCAGCGCCACGGCATCCGCATCCGTAACAGCGAGAACATCCGCCTGTACGAGAACCTCGCCGCCCTCAATCAACTGACCGGTATCTACGGCCATATCAAGGATCTGTCGGACACCGATCGCGATCTGGATCTCGACCCGTTCGACACCAAGATCTCGATGATCATCGTCGGCGGCACCCTGGCCGGCAACGGCTCCAGCCCGATCAACATCGACTCGCCGCTGTCGGTCGAGCTGTACCGCGTGAAGATGCTCGCGCCGCGCAAGAGCAGCGGCATCCAGCTCGCCGGCATCCTCGGCGAGAAACAGGACGAAATCCTCGACCTCATGGTGCGCCAGCGCCAGCCCGTGCTGATCGATCCGATCGAGCCCGAGCAGATGACCAACTGACGAGGCCCAAGAATGCGCGTATCCCAACTCAAGACCCTCGCCCTGGCGGTGACCTGCGCCGCCTTCGGCAGCAGCCTGCAAGCCCAGGAGCGCCAGGCGCCGCAGTACCAGGTCGAAGACTGCTGCTCGCTGTGCCCGGCGGCACACGATGCCAGCCGCTACACCACCAGCTACATGAAGAACTTCGTCACCCTGCTCGACGCCGACGAGGGCTGGCTGTTCCGCAGCGTCGAAGACCTGCGCACCGAGTTCGGTACCACGGAAGTCGGCTACCAGCGCCTCAAGGAACTGCGCGACGGCCTCAAGCAGCGCGGCGTGGAACTGGTGGTGGTCTATCAACCGACCCGCGGCCTGGTCAATCGCAGCAAGCTGCGCCCGGCCGACTATGAGCGCTTCGACTACGACAAGGCGCTGCGCAACTATCGCCAGGCGCTGACGCGCTTCGAACAGCTGGGCATCTGGGTACCGGATCTGACTCCGCTGACCGACGAGAACAGCGACCAGGAGTTTTACTTCCGCCGCGACCAGCACTGGACGCCCTACGGTGCCGAGCGCACCGCGCGCCTGGTGGCCGAAACCATCAAACGCATTCCCGGCTTCGCCGATATTCCGCAGAAGGAATTCGTCACCGAACGCATTGGCCTGATGGGCAAGACCGGCACCATGCAGAACGTCGCCAGCCAGTTGTGCGGCACCGGCTATGCGGTGCAGTACGTCGATCAGTTCAGCACCGAGCCGAAGGACGCCAGCGATGGCGATGCCCTGTTCGGCGACGACGCCAGCCCGCGCGTTGCCCTGGTCGGCACCAGCCACAGCGGCAAGAACTACAACTTCGGCGGCTTCCTCGAACAGTACCTGGGCACCGACGTGCTCAACGCCGCCTTCCCCGGCGGTGGCCTGGAAGGCGCGATGCTCGAATACCTGGCCAGCGACTCGTTCCAGAACGACCCGCCGCAGATTCTCATCTGGGAATTCTCGCCGCTCTACGACCTGGCCTCGGACAAGATCCACCGCCAGTTGATGGCCAGCCTGAACAACGGCTGCAGCGGCCAGCGCGAAGTGCTCGCCAACGAAACACGCCTGCGCCCCGGCAGCAACGAGGTGCTGGTCAACGGTAAGAACAAGCTGCTGACCCTGGCCGGCAACCGCCACCAGCTCGACCTGCGCTTCAGTGATCCATCGGTCAAGCGCGTCGACGCGACCATCTGGTACCTCAATGGCCAGCGCGAAAAACTCAAGCTGGAGAAGCCCAACACCGTCGACACCGATGGCCGCTTCGCCGTGGAACTGCGCGACGAGCCGGGCTGGGGCGAGCAGAACTTCTTCGCCCTGGAAATCGAAAAGCCCGAAGACAGCGCCGACGACCTGAAAGTACAGGCCAGCCTGTGCCAACGCCCGAGCGGCGCCAACCAGCAGATCGCCCAGCATGGCGCAGGCGATTGAGGAGGCCCTTATGCCCGCACGACTCGCACCCCTGACGCTCATGGCCGTGCTGCTCAGCGGCCCGGCCTTCGCCGCGCTTCAAGCGCCGGCCGGCTATCACGCAGCGGTTGGCCAACGTGAGGGCAAGGCACCCGCCTGCCCGGCGACGCCGCAGCCCTACACCGGCGAGCTGCAATTCACCAGCAAGTACTCTGGCTCCGACAGCGCGCGCGCCACCCTGAACCAGCAGGCAGAACGAGACTTTCGTAAGCAGACCGAAGCCATCACCCACCTGGAGAAAGAAACCGGCCGACTGATCACCGGTTACATGCGTACCGGCCAGCGTGAACGCCTGGATTGCGCCATCACCTGGCTCGACCAGTGGGCCAGCGCCGATGCGCTGGAGTCGGAGCAGTTCAACCACACCGGCAAGTCGATGCGCAAATGGGCGCTCGGCAGCCTGGCCGGCGCCTGGCTGCGACTGAAATTCTCCGAGTCGCAGCCGCTGGCCGCATACCCCGAGCAGAGCGAACGGATCGAAGCCTGGTTCACTCGCCTGGCCGAGCACACGGTGCGCGAATGGAGCGACCTGCCGCTGCGCAAGATCAACAACCACAGCTACTGGGCCGCCTGGTCGGTCATGGCAGTGGCGGTGATCGCCGATCGCCGCGACCTGTTCGACTGGTCCGTGGATCAGTTCCGCATCGCCGCCAACCAGGTGGACGACGACGGCTACCTGGCCAACGAAATGCGCCGTAGCCAACGCGCCCTGGCCTATCACAACTATGCCTTGCCGCCGCTGGCGATGATCGCCGCCTTCGCCCAGGCCAATGGCGTCGATCTGCGCGAGGAAAACCACGGTGCCCTGCAGCGTCTGGCCGAACGGGTGCTGCAAGGCGCGCAAGACCCAGCCGCCTTCGCCCAGCGCACCGGTGCCAAGCAGGACATGAGCGAGCTGCGCAAGGACTTCAAGTACGCCTGGCTGGCGCCCTACTGCAGCCTCTACGCCTGCAGCGCGCAGACCCAGGAACTGAACAAGGAAATGGGCCCGTTCAACAGCTTCCGCCTCGGCGGAGAGGTGACGCAGGTCTTCAACAACGGTAGGGCGGACTCACAGCGGTAGGGCGGACCGGAACGCCGGCCGCTCGTAGCGCCAGCGAACAGTCCGCCATAGCGTTACCCGGCGTACTGCTTCGCGAGTACGCCCTACGCGTTAGACGCCGTAGGGCAAGCAGTCCGCCAAAACATGCAACAAAACAAACCCTCCGCTCGCGGGGGGAAAGGGGGGCGCTGCCCCGGCTATTCACGGAGAAGCACGGATGGTCTTTTCATCCAACGTATTCCTGTTTCTGTTCCTGCCGACCTTCCTCGGCCTGTACTACCTGTGCCCCAACCGGCACCGCAACCTGCTGGTACTGGTCGGCAGCTACCTGTTCTATGCCTGGTGGCGGGTGGACTTCCTCCTGCTGTTCGCCGCGGTGACCCTGTGGAACTACCTGTTCGCCCTGCGCATCCACGCCAACGCCGGCACCGATGTGGCGCGCAAATGGGTGGTCGCCGGGGTGGTCGGCAACCTGGCCACACTGGGCTACTTCAAGTACGCCAACTTCGGTGCGGCCAACATCAATGCAGCGCTCGAGGCGATGGGCTTCGAGCCCTTCCTGTTCACCGCGGTGATCCTGCCGATCGGTATTTCCTTCTATATCTTCCAGTCGATCAGCTATCTGATCGATGTGCACCGCAAGGACACCGAACCAACCCGCAACCTGATCGACTTCGCCGCCTTCATCGCCCTGTTCCCGCAACTGATCGCCGGTCCCGTGCTGCGCTACAAGGACATGGCCGACCAGTTCACCAGCCGCACCCACAGCCTGGACAAGTTCTCCGAAGGCGCCACGCGTTTCATGCAGGGCTTCGTCAAGAAGGTGTTCATCGCCGACAGCCTGGCGCCGCTGGTCGACCATTGCTTCGCCCTGGAGAATCCCAGTACCGGCGACGCCTGGCTGGGCATGGTCGCCTACACCGCGCAGCTGTACTTCGACTTCTCCGGTTACAGCGACATGGCCATCGGCCTCGGCCTGATGATGGGTTTCCGCTTCGTCGAGAACTTCAACCAGCCCTATATCAGCCAGTCGATCACCGAATTCTGGCGACGCTGGCACATCAGCCTGTCGAACTGGCTGCGCGACTACCTCTACGTGCCACTGGGGGGGAATCGCCACGGCACCTTCAACACCTACCGCAACCTGTTTCTGACCATGCTGCTGGGCGGTTTCTGGCACGGCGCGAACTGGACGTTCCTGATCTGGGGCGCCTGGCACGGCACCTGGCTGGCCATCGAGCGCGCACTCGGGGTCAAGGCCGCACCGACGCTGTTCAGCCCGCTGAAGTGGGCCTTCACCCTGCTGCTGGTGATGCTCGGCTGGGTGATCTTCCGTGCCGAGAACCTGGAAGTTGCCGGGCGCATGTACGTCGCCCTGTTCGCCTTCGGCGACTGGCAGCTCAGCGACGCCGTGCTGGCCCAGACCAGCAGCCTGCAGCTGGCCACCTTGGTTCTGGCCTGGGTGGTGATCGCGGTCAACGGTGCCCGTCAGCATCTTGCCCAGCGCCGCATCGACGCAGTCGACACGCCAGCGCTGGCCCTCGCTGGCGGCGGCAGCCTGGCCGCGACCTCGGTGGACGTGCGCTCGCTGCTGCTGCACGGCGCCCTGCTCCTGCTGTTCTGCGCCTCGCTGCTCAAGCTCTCGGCACAGAGCTACTCCCCCTTCCTGTACTTCCAGTTCTGAGCGGAGACACGCCATGAGTCGTCGTACCCAAGCCGTCTATGTCGTTCTGTTCCTCGCCCTGCTCTTGCCGGCCAGCTTGCTCGCCCTGGGCAGCCTGGCCAGCTACCGGATATCCGGCCAGCCCACACTGCTCGACGGCGGCCTGACCCGCAGCATGGAGCGCCACTACGACGAGCATTTCCCACTCAAGCAGGCCGGCATCAACCTGTGGGCCGCGGTGGAGTACCTGATGTTCGGCGAAGGCCGCATCGGCCTGGTAGTCGGTGAGGACGGCTGGCTGTACTCGGACGAAGAATTCGCCGCGGTCGCCAACGGCCAGCGCCAGCTGCGCGACAACCTGGCGCTGATCCGTGGCGTGCAGCAGCGCCTGGCCGAGCAGGACGTGCACCTGTTGCTGGCGATCATCCCGGCCAAGTCGCGCCTGTACCCAGAGCACACCGACGGCCACCAGCCCAGCGCCCTGCAACGCAGCCTCTACCCGCGCTTTCATCAGGCTGCGCGCTCGGCCGGCATCACCGCGCCGGATCTGCTCACCCCGTTGCAGGCCGGCAAGGATCAGGCATCGATGTTCCTGCGCACCGACACCCACTGGACGCCGGAAGGCGCCGACGTCACCGCCCAAGCGCTGAGCCAGGTGATCGGCAGCGCCGTGAAGCTGCGCGGCGAGCCCAAGCAGTTCGTCACCGAGACGCTGGACGTGCGCCAGCACCAGGGCGACCTGACCCGCTTCCTGCCCCTGGCACCGCTGTTCGAAAGCCTGCTGCCGGAGGCGGATCGCATCAGCCAGCGCGAAACCCGCGCGAGCGACGACATCGGCGCCGACGCTCTGTTCGCCGAACAGGATCTGCCCGTGGCACTGGTCGGCACCAGCTACAGCGCCAACCCGGCCTGGAACTTCGCCGGTGCGCTGCGCCAACACCTGCAGCGTGACCTGAGCAACCACGCAGAAGAAGGCGGTGGCCCGCTGGTGCCGATGCTCAAGTACCTGCAAAGCGACGATTTCGCCCAGCACCCACCGCAGGTGGTGATCTGGGAATTCCCCGAGCGCTATCTGCCGGTGGCCGGCGACCTGACCGCCTTCGACCCGCAATGGCTGGCCGCCCTCAAGCAGGCCGGCGCCACCCAGAACCTGGCCCACACGGCCAGTCGCTGAATTCATCCGCAACCCATGGAGGAACCTCCGATGACTACTCGTACTTTTCTGCACCGTGGTGTCCTGGGCGCCTGCGCCCTGGCACTGAGCGTCGGCATGCTCCAGGCCCAGGCCGACGATGGCGCGCTGTATGGCCCCAAAGCGCCAAAAGGCTCGGCGTTCGTCCGCGCCTACAACGCTAGCAGCGCCGAGCTCGACATCAATGTCGGCGAAGCGCAACTCAAGCAGGTGGGGCCGCTGGGCTCCAGCGACTTCAAGTTCCTGCCGGCCGGCAGCTACCAGGCGCAGGTCGGTAACGCCCAGTTGCCGGTGCAGCTGCAAGCCGACCGCTACTACACCCTGGTCAGCCAGACCGGCGCCGAACCGCGCCTGGTCGAGGAGCCGCCCTTCACCAGCCGACAAAAAGCCCTGCTGCGCGTGCAGAACCTCAGCGGCACCACCCTCAGCCTGAAAACTGCTGACGGCAAGACCGACGTGGTCGCCGACGTCAAACCGGACGGCCGCGGCGACCGCGAGATCAACCCGGTCAAGGTCGGCCTGGCGCTGTTCGACGGCGAACGCAAGGTCGCCGATCTCAAGCCGGTCACCCTGGCACGCGGCGAAGTGGTGTGCCTGTACATCACCGACGCCCAGGGCAAGTTGTCGCCAGTGTGGGTCAAGCGCCCGAGCGATAGCTGAAGCGCAACGAATCTCAGAACAAGGAAAACGGCGGGTACACGCCGCACCGACACGACACGGGCACTCATCTCGAAAAATCGTTCAGGAGACACAACCATGACCCCCATTATCCTTTCCGGTGGCAGCGGTTCCAGACTCTGGCCTCTTTCGCGCAAGCTGTATCCCAAGCAGTTCCTCGCCCTCACGGGGGAAAAAACGCTGTTCCAGCAGACCCTGCAGCGCCTCTCCATCGAAGGCATGCAACCGCCGATACTGGTGTCCAACCAGGAACACCGTTTCATCGTTCAGGAGCAACTGGAGCAGATCGACCAGCAGGCGCAGCTGCTGCTGCTCGAGCCCTTCGGTCGTAACACCGCGCCAGCCGTTGCGATGGCCGCGCTGCAACTGATGGCGGAGGGTCGTGACGAGCTGATGCTGGTGTTGCCGGCCGACCATGTGCTGGACGATCAGCAGGCGTTCCGCCAGGCCCTGGCGCTGGGTACCGTCGCCGCCGAGAAAGGTGAGATGGTGCTGTTCGGCGTACCAGCCGATCGCCCGGAAACCGGCTATGGCTATATCCGCGGCCAGGCCGACGGCAAGCTGCCCAATGGCGTGGCGCGCGTTTCCAGCTTCGTCGAGAAGCCCGATGCCAAACGCGCCACCGAATACGTGAAGAGTGGCGACTACTACTGGAACAGCGGCATGTTCCTGTTCCGCGCCAGCCGCTTCCTGGAGGAACTCAAGCACCACGACGTGGACATCTACGACACCTGCCTGCTGGCCCTGGAACGCAGCCAGCGTGACGGCACGCAGATCGCCATCGACCCACCGACCTTCGCCTGCTGCCCGGACAATTCCATCGACTACGCGGTGATGGAAAAGACCCAGCGCGCCTGCGTGGTACCGCTGGCCGCCGGCTGGAACGACGTGGGCAGTTGGTCGTCGATCTGGGAGGTGCACGACAAGGACGCCAACGGCAACGTCACCAAGGGCGACGTGGTCGTCGAAGACAGCCGCAACTGCCTGGTGCACGGCAACGGCAAACTGGTCTCGGTACTTGGCCTCGACGATATCGTGGTGGTGGAAACCAAGGACGCCATGATGGTGGCGCACAAGGATCGCGTGCAGGACGTGAAGAAGCTGGTCGGCAAGCTCGACGAGCAAGGCCGCTGCGAAACCCAGAATCACTGCGCCGTGTACCGCCCCTGGGGCTCGTATGACTCGGTGGATATGGGCGGCCGTTTCCAGGTCAAGCACATCACCGTCAAGCCGGGTGCGCAGCTGTCGCTGCAGATGCACCACCACCGCGCCGAACACTGGATCGTGGTGTCCGGCACTGCCAGGGTGACCTGCGACGACCGTGAGTTCCTGCTCACCGAAAACCAGTCCACCTACATCCCGATGACCTCGGTTCACCGCCTGAGCAATCCGGGCAAGATCCCGCTGGAGATCATCGAAGTGCAATCAGGCACCTACCTGGGCGAGGACGACATCGAACGCCTGGAAGATGTCTATGGCCGCAGTGATGCGGTGACCGCCGGCGCCGCTCACTGAGCGCTTCGTAGCCCGGATGCAATCCGGGGATATCTGCATGACATTCCCCGGATTGCATCCGGGCTACGCTCCCCTGTCACACCCTGCGACAGCCCATGCGGTTAACCTGGCCAGGCACCTTGTGTAGGATGGGTGGCAGACTCTTACCAAGGTTGCCTCCATGCTCTTCGGTGTCGTGCTCGTCATTACCTGGCTGATCCTGCTGATCCGCTATCCGACCAAGGCCCTGCCGGTGTCCATGGCCGCGCTGGTCGGCCTCGGCCTGGTAGCGACCTGGGTGCTCTGGCAGGAAACTCGTGACGAGCGCTACCTCGCGCACCTCGAACTGCGCCTGAGCTACGACCCGCAGCAATGCCCCGCCGACCGCCCCCTGGCCATCGACCTGAAGAACGGCAGCGATGCCGCGCTACTGGAGCTGCGCTGGGAAGTTGCCGCCTACCGCCCCGGCAACGCCACAAATCTGGCCCAACGCCTCTATGAATCGCCACGCTACAGTGGCCCGGGTGAACTGCTGCCCGGCGCCAGCTGGAACGACTGCATGCCATTGCCCGACCTGCGCAGCGGCTACCGCCCGGCTACGCTGGAGTTTCGCGCCGAACGCCTGCAAGGCCAGTTCATCCGCTAAGGTAGGGTGACGCGAGGCCGCCCAGGCCGTGCACACCGACGACTCGCCCATCGCCGCACAATCCAAGGAACCCCGCCATGTCCCAACCCAGCGTCCTGATCACCGGTTGTTCCAGCGGCATTGGCCGCGCCCTCGCCGATGTATTCAAGACGGCGGGCTACGCCGTATGGGCCACTGCGCGCAAGGACAGCGACCTTGCTGCACTCGCCGAGGCTGGTTTTAGCGCCGTGGCCCTCGACGTCAACGACGGCGAAGCGGCGCAGCGCCTGGCCGAACGCCTCGCAGATGAAACTGGCGGCCTCGACGTGCTGATCAACAACGCGGGGTACGGCGCCATGGGCCCACTGCTCGATGGTGGCGCGGAAGCCATGCGCAAACAGTTCGAGACCAACGTGTTCTCCATCGTCGGCGTGACCCGCGCCTTCTTCCCGCTACTACGCCGCAGCCGCGGTCTGGTGGTGAACATCGGCAGCGTTTCATCCGTGCTGGTGACCCCCTTTGCCGGTGCCTACTGCGCGTCCAAGGCGGCGGTGCATGCCTTGAGCGATGCGCTGCGCATGGAGCTGGCGCCCTTTTCCATCGAGGTGATGGAAGTGCAGCCTGGCGCCATTGCCTCCAGCTTCGGTGCCAACGCCAGCCAACAGGCCGAAGCACTGATCCGCGAAGACTCGCCCTGGTGGCCGCTACGCGAAGGCATTCGCGCCCGTGCCAACGCCTCGCAGGACAACCCGACGCCAGCCCTGCACTTCGCCCGCCAGCTATTGGCCGCCGTGCAGGCCAGCAAACGCCCGCGCCTGCTGCGCCTGGGCAATGGCAGCCGTGCCCTGCCGCTGATGGCCACACTGCTGCCCAAGGCTCTGTTGGAGCGGGTGCTGAGCAAACGCTTCGGCCTGGCGCAGAAACTGTGAGCCAAAGCCTGCAACTGCGTTACTACGCCGCCGCAGGGGTGATCGCGGCCGTGCTGCTGAACCTGCTGCTGCGCACCTTCGTGCGCCTCGGCGGTGTATTCACCACCCTGCTGATCGCTGCGGCCATCGCCGCCGGCCTGGCGCTGGTATTTCACTGGCGCCAGGGCCGTGCACCGAGCAACGCCGAACGCTGGCGCTTCACTGCTCTCTATGGCGGTGTGCTCGGCCTGCTTTACCTGGGGCTACTGGGCATGATGTTCCTGCAGGACGCCCCCAGTCCCATGGGCCTGTTCCTCTTCAGCCTGCATTACTTGTGCTATCCCGCGCTGGCGTGGCTGGCCTTCTCGCCGCGTTATGGCCGCTGATTCCTAGTCTGGACGACACCCATGCTGCATACCCTCGCCGTCGCCAACTACCGCTCGATCAACCGCCTGATCCTGCCGCTGGGCCGGCTCAACCTGATCACAGGCGCCAACGGCAGCGGCAAGTCCAACCTCTACCGCGCCCTGCGTCTGCTGGCGGAGACCGCTCAGGGTGGCGTGGTCAACGCACTGGCTCGCGAAGGCGGACTGGAGTCGAGTTTCTGGGCGGGCCCGGAGAAGATCTCCCGACGCATGCTGGGTGGCGAGGTGCCGGTACAGGGCGGCCCAAGGCAGAACGTGATGCGCTTGCGCCTGGGTTTTGCTGGTGAGGACTTCGGCTACTCCATCGCTCTCGGCCTGCCTGAGCCGAGCACTTCAGCCTTTGCCCTCGACCCGGAAATCAAGCGCGAATGCATCTGGGCCGGCGCCAGTTACCGCCCAGCCTCGCTGCTGGTGGATCGCGCCGGTCCGATGGTGCGCATGCGCGAAGGCCGCAGCTGGCAGGTACTGGCCCAGCATGTGCCGAACTACGACAGCCTGTTCGATCAGATCGGCAACGACCCGAACTGCCCCGAGGTATTCCAGCTGCGCGAAACCATCCGCCGCTGGCGCTTCTACGATCACTTTCGCAGCGATGCCGAGGCGCCGGCGCGCCAACCGCAACTGGGTACACGCACGCCGGTGCTGCATCACGACGGACGTGATCTCGCCGCCGCGCTGCAGACCATCCGCGAAATTGGTGATCGCACCGCGCTGGACGCCGCCATCGACGATGCCTTTCCCGGCAGCCGCCTGCACATCGACTTCCAGGCAGGCGGACGCTTCGCCGTCGAACTGCGCCAGGAAGGCTTGCTGCGCCCCCTGAGCGCCGCCGAACTGTCCGATGGAACCCTGCGCTACCTGCTGCTGGTCGCCGCGCTGCTCACCCCCAGGCCGCCCTCGCTGATGGTGCTCAACGAACCGGAAACAAGCCTGCACCCGGATCTGCTGCCAGCCCTGGGCCGCCTGATCATAGCCGCCTCGAAACAGACCCAGGTGTGGGTGGTGTCACACGCCAGCCGGCTGATCGCCACGCTAAAGGAAAGCCCAGAATGCAACACCCTGGAACTGGACAAACAGCTCGGCCAGACCCGCATCCGCGGCCAGGGCATGCTCGATGAGCCGCCTTGGCATTGGCCGGACTGAGGGCTCCGTGAACGGTGCCCCAGATATGCTTCAGGTATCAATCCAACAGTCTGGCCGGTGTATAGGGCGCAGGATCGATGATCGGCTCACGTTCGAGCATGAGATCGACCAACAGCTGGCAGGATGCCGGCGCCAGTACCAGCCCATTGCGGAAATGCCCGCAGTTGAGCCATAGGCCAGGGTGAGAAGGCACCTGACCAATAAAGGGAATCCCCTCGGGCGATCCAGGCCGCAAACCGGCCCAGTGCCCCACCACCTCGGCGTCCTTGAGTGCGGGCAATAGCTCTTCAGCCGATGCCTTGAGGCTTTCCAGCGCGTTGTCGGTCGGCGTCTTGTCGAATCCTGCATATTCCAGCGTGCTACCGATCAGGATATGCCCATCGCGCCGAGGGATCGCATAGCGCCCCTTGGCCAGCACCATACTCGGCAGAAAACCCTCGGCACATTTATAGAGAATCATCTGCCCCTTGACCGGTTCGACCGGCAACGTCAGTCCCAGTGTCTTGAGCAACTCACCACTCCAGGCCCCGGCCGCCAGCACCACACGCTCGGCACGAATCTCGCCATCTGCAGTGGTCACTCCGCAAATACGGCCTTCCTCCTGAATAAACCCCGTGACCGGACAATGCTCACGCAACTCCACGTTCGGCATGGCCAACAACGCCGCTCGCAGCGCTTTCACCAAACGTGGATTACGCACATTGGCCACACCCGGCATATGAATGGCGCGCTTAAAACCACCGCCCAGAACAGGCACCTGCTGATAAGCCTCAGCGACATCCACCGAAAACAACGGACGCCCCTCACGTTGAGCCCAGGCCAGCGCCTCGACCTCATCATCCAGATCCAACCAATAAAGCCCGGTGACATGCACCTCTGGATCGACCCCTGTCTCATCTAATAGCCGCTGACCAAAGCCGGGATAGAAATCCTGCGACCAATGCGCCAGCGCCGTCACAGCTGCGCTGTAACGCCAGGGGTAGAGCGGAGAGACAATGCCT
Source organism: Pseudomonas berkeleyensis (assembly GCF_014109765.1). NCBI lineage: Bacteria > Pseudomonadati > Pseudomonadota > Gammaproteobacteria > Pseudomonadales > Pseudomonadaceae > Pseudomonas > Pseudomonas berkeleyensis. The sequence continues at coordinate 1,283,613 of NZ_CP059139.1, read as the reverse complement.
CCGCCGGCCCAGGAGGATTCGCGGCCGGTAGCCTCCTTATCAAGGACACACACTCGCCTCCCCGAAAGCCCCAGCAAGAGAGCCGATAGCATTCCTATCGCACCGCCTCCAACCAGCAACACCTTTCCATCACTTTTCATGCGGCGATCCTAAGCTATTCTGTTCTACACAACCAACTGGCAAGGATGCTGGAACATGCCCCGGAAAATCTATGGGCGTACGCTCATCGAAACGATGAGCGCTCTCGCCATACTATCGATACTTCTCACGATCGCCCTCCCAAACCTGCAAGACATGCGTGATAACAATGAACGTACCCAAGCCGTCAATCAGATGATTGCAGTGATTCATCATGCTCGTAGTAGTGCGGTTTTTGGCCGAACAGTTGTTAGTGTGTGTCCAGGGAAAAGTAACTGCACAGGTGAAAAACACTGGCACACACGCCTGTTGATATTTCGAGACGAAAATGCAAATGGTTATTTGGATCTGGATGACGATTTACTGCACCAGGTAAAAATCGCTGATGAGTTTCATTGGCAATGGAACAGAAACAAAGGCCACCTCCAGTTCGAAGCAGATGGTTCCACAAGAGCTCTAAATGGAACTCTTACCTTGTGCAAAGGTGCCATCCCCCTTCAGCAGGTAGTGATTAGCCTCTCAGGACGCACGCGAACTCAGCAACCTAAGAAAGGGGTGAGCTGTTAAGGCTTGTGTGACATCTGTCACGGGCCTCGCTTGATACCAACCCCTCATCAGCCAATTTGCCCGCTTGTCTGCGGGCGTCAGCTTTCGGTAAACCCTGTCGCTAAATTATCCTTGCAGTTTGGGGTTTGCCGTCGCCGGAGCATTCATGGAATCAAGCAAGGGGTTCACGTTAATCGAGCTGATGGTTGTCATTGCGCTGATCGCCATCGTCGCGAGCATCGCCGTGCCAAGCTACCAGGCGATGATGGAGGGTGGCCGCCAGACCTCTGCGAGGAACGGCTTGCTGGGAGCGCTACAACTGGCTCGCAGCGAGGCTGTCGCCAGAAATATCGCTGTCAGTGTCACCACAGTTGGGTCAACGTGGGTCGTCAATGATGGCACCGAAGATTTGCGAGTAATTGCCATACCGAATGGAGTCGCAGCGGACAACGTTGCAATCACTTTTCAAGCTAACGGCCGCCCCCAAGCAGCAACCAGCATAGATGTAGGCGGACGTGATATTGAAGTAAATGCCATAGGTAGAGCAAGCGCAGCAGCTACACACCAGCAGACAACGACACCGTGAGCCTGGGATATCGAATGAGCACTTTAAGAAATTACGGAAGTCGCGGTTTCACTTTGGTAGAAGTCATGGTTGCCGTCGTGATCTTGGCCATCGGTCTATTGGGTATGGCCACCCTTATGATGAATAGCCTGCAATCCAGTGAGAGCGCTTACTCTCGCAGTCAGGCAACCATGCTGGCTTATGACATCATCGACCGTATGCGAGCCAACAAGGTTTTGGACGCAAACAGCCCTTATCAAAACTTTCGCGTCACTCATGCGTCACTGAGCAACGACTATGTACTCGCTAATCCTGCGGCCTGCCCTGCTGCTAATGCAGGGAATGCCAATGCCTCAGGTGTGACAAAAGCTCAGTACGATTTAGGTCAGTGGTGCCGCCAGCTACAAACCAACCTCCCCAACGTACTCCCTGGAACCAATATCAGTCGTAATGGTGCCATCTACACCGTAGACCTACGCTGGCAAGAGGTTTATGACAGCGATGGTGATGGCAATCAGGATGTCGGCACTCTAGTAGTGGAGGCCGAACTATGAAGCAACAGCAAGGTTTATCTCTGATTGAACTAATGGTCGCCATTGTAATTAGCTCATTACTAGTTCTTGGCGTAACAGAAATATTCTCTCGCACCTTCTTCGCTGATCGTGACAATACGGAACTTACCTATATGCAAGAAAGTGGTCGGCTTGCCTTGGAAATCATTGGGCAAGACGCAAGGAGAGCAGGCTTTCAAGGCTGCGTAGCATCAGATACCGTAACTGCTTTCGCGCCAGACAATACCACCCTACCTCGCGATGCAGTCAGCAGTACGGATGCAAACAGCCTTACTTTTCGTTATGCAACCCCCGGAAGTGGCTGTGGCACAACCGCACTAAATTTTGAGCCACCTATCACCTATACCAACACGAATGGTGGAATCAGCCGCAATGGCGATCCGATTCTAGATAATGCAACTCTGGCCTTCAATTTCATTCCAAACAACGACCCCATAGCTGCGAGCGCCATTCACGTTCAAATAACTGTAACTGACTCACGCAATGCAGGTACACCACTAAGTGCTCGAACCTTCAGTGCCACTTATGAAATGAGGAATCGCCTGCAATGAAGCCTAAACAGCAAGGCATGGTATTACTGGTCAGTTTGGTATTACTACTTATGCTCACCATCATTGCAATAACCGCAGCCTCGCAATCCAATTTGCAGCTACGTATTTCCTCCAATAGCCAACAGCAGAATACCGCATTTCAAGCGGCAGAAAGTGGCTTGCAGCGCTGGGCCAATGACTATTTCTCGCGTACCGATGCTGACCCAAGCCTAGTTGGCGTAGTAGATGGAGACAGCCCACATTGGCAGTTTCAAGCGTCTCCTAGCTTAGCGACCAACCTGCCTCTCTCCGAAGGAATGGGCATTACTGAACCCGGCCTCCGAGTCTACCGTTTCGAAGTACGTAGTGTCGGGGAAGCCTGCGGAAGCAATGGAGGCGACTGCAATGTTAGCGCCGCTCATCGACAAGGCTTTCAGAATCGAAGCTTTAGCTCCAACAATTAATCTTCGCACTTATTCATCACGACTGCGTGGCAGTATTTGAGGACATCTCCATGAAACGCCTGAACCAATTGCGCGTTTTTGCTACTTCAGCACTGGCCAGCGCACTTATTTTATCAAGTGCACTGAGTCATGCAGATGATACCGAGGTATTCTTCGGCGGCCCTGCCATTGACGACACGATCAAGCCAAACGTTTTTTTTATTCTTGACAACTCTGGCTCTATGGCATGGAGGCTAGATCGAGACAGCACACCAACTAGTGCCTCTCACGGCCCCGCACGCATGACAGTACTCAAGGAAGCTTTCAACGAGATCCTTAATACTACAAGCGGTGTTAACATAGGAGTGATGGCGCTCAACAGCCGCACGGACTTCTATAAAGATCGCCTAGTTTATCCAGTAGAGTACATCGATAACACACTAGGCATTTCTTCTGTGGCACCAGAAATTCTGGTCTCAGCAGATGACGCCACCCGCCAAACAACCAATCCATCATCCACCAACATCAACAACCCAACATTGGTAATGGGTTACATAAAAAGCCCTGCAACCAATACTGTTATACGCGACCTCAGCACCCCAAACAATCAAGGATACTCTAACAATAACTCCAGCTACTATCTTAAAAGCGGATACACTTGCTCAGTAAAGATTGGAACAGCCCGTGACTATTGCGACACAGGCGCAAAAACCAGACTCAACGCACGCAACAATACATCCTCAGGTCAAACGGGACTTTTTCTATTCCGAAACCTGAACATCCCAAAAGGAGTTACTATCACAAGCGCCACTCTGACCGTTACGCCAGAGACAAACAATGGAACCAAGCCCGGCGTTAGAGTACGGATTGAAAATAGCAAAACTCCTGCAGCACTTAATGATGCAACGCTGCTAGACGATCGTGACTTCACTACCATTACAACTGGAAACCTGGCCAACAATAACGCTAAACTCGCCGGCAGCAACTGGACAGCCAACACTGCATTCAATATTGACCTAACCAGCGAAGTACAGAGTCTACAAAATAGTACTCCAAGCGCCGACCCCATCTCCGACCTTTTATTAGAGTTTCGTGTCACCAACGATGCCAACTACTACTATCGCGTTGGTGACACCGCTTCCTCACCCAAATTAACCATAACTTACTCAGGCAACGAAGATAACTCTCGCACTACCGGCCTACGCTTTCAAAACGTCGCGATCCCTCAAGGCGCGACTATCACATCAGCCCGCCTAGACTTTGTCGCTGCCGGCTCTGATGACCGACCGGTCACCTTCGCCATTAGTGCACAAAACACGGGAAACGCTGCAGAATTCAACACAACTGAAGACTTTACTGGCCGCGCAAAGACTGGAGCAGTGAACTGGACTCCCCAAGAATGGCGAACAGAAAACCCTCCCGCTTACCTAGAAGGGCCAAGTGTTATCAGCCAAGTACAGCAAGTCGTAAATAATTCCGCCTGGTGCGGAAACAACGCCATGGCATTCTTTGTAACACCCACCAGCGGTGACGGCTCACGCACTACCTATAGTGTCGATGGCTCCAATCTACGACCAGTTTTACGAGTTACCTACAGCGGTGGAGATAACGGATGCATACAACCGGTTTTGGAAACTCGAATCATTAGTTCCAAGAACGATGCAAGACAAAGTGGCAGTACCGTTTCCCTAAACCAAACAACACTTAGCATTGGTAATAACGTCACTGTTGCCGCCCGATTCGAGAACCTGCCAGTTTTACGAAATGCCCAGGTTCTTGAATCTCAGGTCATTGTCACTCGCAGCGGTACCAGCGGTACATCCAATGTCACGCTTCACATAGAAAACTCAGCCAACTCCAGTGAGTTGCAGGCTAGCAACAATAACCTGAGCAGCCGATCGACTTATACAGGCCCCTCGTGTGCTCTCAGCGGAGAACGAACCATATGCTCTGGCACCGCCCTTAATACAGCTTTACAGAACGTATTTGCCAAATCCGGATGGAGCGATGGTAACTCTCTATCTGTTATGCTAAAGGCAACCAATAGTGGCAATGACTACACAACCCATGCTTTTGATGGCAGCCCGACTCAAGCAATAAAACTGCGCATGAAGCTGTCTAGCGGCAGCCTCGGTAGCAATGCGCGCACAGTTAAACAGCATGTCGATGGCTTGGTACAGCAAATGAATGCTAGCGGTGGAACACCTATTGTTCCTGCGCTATACGACGCAGCACGATATCTATCTGAAAAACGTGGCAACAGTGGGGTATTTGGAGTTACAAGCCCAATCACGAGTGCATGTCAACCGACTCACTTGGTATTGCTAACTGACGGTAAACCAGAGGGCACCAGCAACGCTGCGACCAGCGGCATCCCATCACTGACGGGAACCAGTTGTAGTACCAGCGGAATTGGTTATAGCGATGAGCTATGTGCCCGTGAATTGGTTCGATGGATGGCCAACGAAGATCAGTCTAGTTTCGAGGGTGATAATTTTATAACCACCCACACAGTAGGCTTCGCGCTTAATGCACGCCCAACTGAGTCTGCTCAGATTCAAAGATTTCTGCGGGACTTGGCAACTGAGGGTAAAGGGGGGTTCTATACCGCGGACGACGCCTCAACCCTGGCCGATTCATTCAGTAAAATCATTCAAGAAGTGCTCGCAACAGACACAACATTCGTTAGTGCCAGTGCAGCTGTTAACACTTTTAACCGCCAAGACAACAAAGACGAAGTTTATTTCTCTCTATTTCGCCCATCAGATACTGATCGCTGGCCCGGAAACCTCAAACGCTATCGAATGATGGTCGAGAATGGCCGCATCTGGCTAGCTGACGCTGACAATACCCCTGCTATCGATGCCAACACAGGTTTCTTCAAAGCTGAAGCCCGCAGTTGGTGGTCGGCAAGTCGGGACGGAAGCAACGTTGCGGCAGGAGGGGCAGCCTCTCGGCTACCAGCCATGGGCAGCCGAAAGCTTTTGACTAATGTCAGCCCGACATCTAATGCGCTGAGTAACATCGAAACCGGCAACGCTGCATTGACTCAGGAAAAGCTCAACGTCACCAATGCAACAGATCGAGCCAACCTGATCAGCTACATTCGTGGCGCAGACTCAAGCACACCGGCTCTTGACAGGAAAGCCCTAGGAGATCCGCTGCACTCCACTCCTACGCTGATCACCTATGCATGCAACAGCTATAACGCTCAGAATATTTGCGAAAGCGAGGATCAATCCGCAATCATTGGTACAAACGAAGGTTTTGTACATCTCTTTAATACCAGCACAGGTGCAGAACAATTTGCCTTCATGCCCGAAGTACTACTGCCTAATATAAAGCAACTGCGAGAGAACGCTAAATCTACATCTCCTAAACCTCGCCTCTATGGTATGGATAATACTGTTACCGTTTGGGCTAATGACGCCAATGGCAATGGTGTAATTTTTGGAGGCAAAGATCCTAGCAATCCAAGTAATACTCTCAGCGGACTGAACTCTAACGAGTTCGTCTACGCGTACGCCACAATGGGTCGCGGCGGCTCAGATATCTACGCCCTAGATATTACCAACCGCTCATCACCAACATTGCTATGGAAGATCCAAGGCGGGATCACCCCGGGTTTTGAAAGGCTAGGTCAGACTTGGTCAGCCCCTGTAAAGACCAAAATAAATGTCGGCGGCACCATTACTGATGTCCTTATATTTGGAGGCGGCTACGATCCCAACCAAGACAATGTAGACGTCCGTACTATCGATAGCCGCGGTAACGCAATCTATATCGTCAATGCCAAAACTGGCGCACGCATCTGGTCTGCCAGTAATGTCGCTGGGCACAGTACCACTCTGAACCAGATGCGTTACAGCATTCCTGCACGAGTATCTGTCGTTGGACTGCAGCCTGATAGCGCAGGTAACGCAGTAGTTAACCCACAAGGTTTGGCTGGACAGTTTTTTGTAGGTGATATGGGCGGCCAGGTCTGGCGTTTCCACATAAACAATGGCAGCAGTGGCAGCTCGCTTATTACTCCTGCAGGCAATGGAGGAAGCGGAGTATTAGCCAGTATCGGAGGAACAGCTCCCGAAAGTGCTCGCCGCTTTTACCATGAAGCAGAACTTGCGCTGCTAAACGTCAACGGTACTAAGATGCTGACCGTGAACATTGGCAGCGGCTACCGTGGCCACCCCCTGAATAGCGTGATCGAGGATCGTTTCTACTCGTTCCGGACACATTTAGTGAAAGGAGCTGCGCCTGAAGTGACTCTGACGGAAAGCTCTCTCTATGACGCAACAAGCAATGCCGCTCAAACTAGTAGTGAAGTCGCCACTGCCGTCGCTAACAACACGAATGGATGGATGATTCGCCTGCCACGTTCGGGCGAAAAAGTACTTAGTCGGCCATTGGTTGCGGATGGAATGGTTCTGTTTAGCACCTATGAACCTCAAAGCAACCCCACACTTTGTCGGGCCTCAGTAGGTGTATCTCGTGCCTATACGGTCATGTTGGGAGACGCAACCGGCCTGACGATTGATCGCTTTACAGAGAGCAAGGCAAGTAGCCTGCCGTCTAACCCTCAAATTTACTGTGCTGGTAACGCTTGCTGGGTTTACCATGATCCGTCAGACCTAGTGCCCGTCTCAAATGGGAGTGGGAGTGGCCCAGATATCTGTGCAGCCAGTGCTAACCCCGAGAAGTGCCGCTGCGATAACAACCCTCGCTGCATCTGGATGCCACCGACACCTCGTCTGTATTGGATCGATGAAGAATAAGGACGGATGATGAGACGACAACAAGGCTTTACACTGATTGAGGTGATGATCGTTGTAGTGATCATTGCCATTCTCGCAGCGATCGCAATACCAAGTTACACAGCGTATCTTGATCGAGCGGCCTGCGAAGATGGGAAATCTCTAATTATGCAGGCAGCGGCAAATGCCGATCGACGACGAGCACAGAACGCAGGCAGTTACGTTGGATTCAACGCCCTACCCCAGAATACGAGCGAGTTCTCAATTGCAGTGGGTAACATTACTGCGACTGCTTATACCCTAACTGCCACAGCAACTGGCAGACTTGCAGCCGGCACATTAACTCTGACTGCCGCAAATGTGAGAGGCGGGAGTCTAGCAGAGCAATGTAACTGGTGAGAGAAAGCGATAATAGAAGAGAAAGCCGGCTGTAGCCGGCTTTCTCTTTCCAAGAATGAGGGGCGTTAAACGTGCTTTACTCTTAGCTCCTTCGGCATCGAAAACGTAATGTTCTCCGGCCGACCATCCAACTCAGTCTCACCTACTGCACCCCAGGCGCGCAGTTGATCGACCACCCCACGCACCAGTACTTCAGGGGCAGATGCACCTGCAGTGATTCCAACGCCGCCCACCCCTTCGAACCATTCAGCCTTGAGGTCTTCGGCGCCATCGATCAAATAAGCAGGGGTGCCCATGCGCTCAGCCAACTCGCGCAGGCGGTTAGAGTTGGAGCTGTTGGGACTGCCAACAACCAGCAGCACGTCGCATTCGCTGGCCAGTTGCTTGACCGCATCCTGGCGGTTCTGCGTGGCGTAGCAGATGTCGTCCTTGCGCGGGCCGCCTATGGCGGGAAACTTGGCGCGCAGGGCGTCGATCACCTTGCTGGTATCGTCCATCGACAGCGTCGTCTGAGTAACGAACGCCAGCTTATCTGGGTTGCGCACCTGCAGTTCGGCAACGTCCGTCTCGTCTTCGACGAGGTAGATGTCACCGCCATTGCTGGCGTCATACTGCCCCATGGTGCCTTCGACTTCTGGGTGGCCTTCGTGACCGATAAGGATGCACTCACGCCCCTCGCGGCTGTAACGCACCACTTCCATATGCACCTTGGTCACCAGCGGGCAAGTGGCGTCGAATACCTTCAGACCACGACGCGCGGCTTCATCACGCACGGCTTTGGAGACACCGTGGGCACTGAAGATCACGATGACATCATCTGGCACCTGATCCAGTTCTTCGACGAATACAGCACCACGGGCGCGTAGATCTTCGACCACGAATTTGTTGTGCACCACTTCATGACGCACATAGATCGGTGGGCCGAAGACTTCCAGGGCACGGTTAACGATCTCGATAGCACGATCGACACCGGCGCAAAAGCCGCGAGGGTTGGCAAGTTTGATATGCATGCAAGGCGTCTCGGTGTAATCAGGGGATCGGAACAAGTCGACTGAGCGATCCCGAAAGTCACAGCCTGCGCGCAATACGTGCAGGCCACAACAAGGGTTTCGCGGCTAAAGCCGCTCCCACAGGGTAGGTGCTGCTGACTAGAGCGCCTTGACCTCGATGATCTCCACTTCGAAGTCCAACACCTTACCGGCTAGTGGGTGGTTGAAGTCGATGGTGACCTGATTGTCATCGAATGCTTTGACCACACCAGGTAGCTCGGTGTTGGCGGCATCGTTGAAGATCACCAGCAACCCCTCGGAAAGCCCCATGCCCTCGAACTGGCTGCGCGGCATGATCTGCACATTCTGCGGATTCGGCTGGCCGAACCCCTGCTCCGGCTGAACCTGCACATTACGCTTGTCACCAGCCTTGAAGCCATACAGCGCCTGCTCGAAACCGGGCAGCAGATTGCCGTCGCCGACCTTGAACGTCGCCGGCTGCTTGTCGAAGGTACTGTCGACCACATCGCCGTTTTCCAGCTTGAGGGCGAAATGCAGGGTCACTTCCCTGTCCGGACCGATGCGTACGTCTGTCATTGCGCAGCCTCCTTCGCGGACTTGTCGCTCTTGAACATATCCAGCGCCAGCAGGATGGCGCCGATGGTGATGAAGGTGTCTGCCAGGTTGAACGCCGGGAAGTACCAGCGGTTCTGCCAGTGCACCAGAATGAAGTCGACCACATGGCCGAGTACCACGCGGTCATAGAGGTTGCCCAAGGCCCCCCCCAGCACCATCGCCAGCGCTACCGCCAGCAGGGTCTCGTGGCGCTTGAGGCGCTTGAGCCAGATGACCAGTACGACACTAACGACGATGGCGATGGCGGCGAAGAACCAGCGCTGCCAGCCATCGGCATCAGCCAGGAAGCTGAATGCCGCGCCGGTGTTGTAGGCCAGCGTCCAGTCGAAATAGTCAGGGATGACCTGAATTCGCTGGTACATGTTCAGGCTGCCTTCGAAGAAATCCTTGGTCACACGATCAACGACCAGGATCAGCACGCTCAGCAACAGCCAGGGCAGATGCCCGAAACGCGAGGACTCAGGCATGCTTACGAACCTCGCCTACACCTTCGATATTGCTGACGCAGCGCTCGCACAGTTCCGGATGAGCGGCATGACTGCCGACATCGGCGCGGAAGTGCCAGCAGCGACCACACTTGGCGTGGGCAGACTTGAGGATCTTCAGCTTCAGGCCTTCGACTTCGGTCACCACTGCGTCGGCCGGTGCATCGGCCAGGGGGGCGGTCTGCGCAGCCGAGGTGATCAAGGCAAAACGCAGCTCGTCGCCCAGCTTGGCCAGGTCGGCCTGCTTGGCGTCGTCGCAGAACAGGGTCACCTCAGCCTGCAGGCTGGCGCCGATGGCCTTGGCCGTGCGCAGGTTCTCCAGTTCCTTGTTCACTGCCGCCTTGACCACCATGACGCGATCCCAGTAGGCACGATCGAGCTCGAAGCCTTCCGGCAGGCGATCCAGCCCTTGATACCAGGTGCTGAGCATCACCGACTCGTCACGCTCACCCGGCAGGAACTGCCAGATTTCTTCGGCGGTGAAAGCCAGGATCGGCGCGATCCAGCGCACCAGCGCCTCACTGATGTGGTACAGCGCGCTCTGGCAGGAGCGACGCGCCACGCTGTCGACAGCGGTGGTGTACTGACGATCCTTGATGATGTCCAGGTAGAAGCCGCCCAACTCCTGCACGCAGAAGTTGTGCACCTTCGAGTAGACGTTCCAGAAACGGTACTCGGAGTAGGCCTCGGTCAGCTCGTCCTGCAGACGTGCAGTGGCGTCGACAGCCCAGCGATCCAGATCAAGCATCTGCTCGGCCGGCAGCAGGTCGGTAGCAGGGTTGAAGCCATTGAGGTTGGCCAGCATGAAGCGCGCGGTGTTACGGATGCGGCGATAGGCATCGGCGCTGCGCTGCAGGATCTGGTCAGAAACAGCCATCTCACCGGAATAATCGGTGGAAGCGACCCACAGGCGCAGGATATCGGCGCCCATGCTATCGATCACCTTCTGCGGCGCGACCACGTTGCCGAGGGACTTGGACTGTTTGCGCCCCTGCTCGTCGACGGTGAAGCCGTGAGTCAGCAGTTCCTTGTAGGGCGCGTGGCCGTCGATGGCGCAACCGGTCAGCAGGGATGAATGGAACCAGCCGCGGTGCTGGTCGGAGCCTTCCAGATACAGGTCGGCAGCCGGGCCGTTGGCATGCGCCAGCTCGGCGTGGGAGCCACGCAGCACGTGCCAGTGGGTGGTACCGGAGTCGAACCATACGTCCAGGGTGTCGCGGCTCTTGTCGTACTGATCGGCCTCGGCGCCCAGCAGCTCTGCAGCGTCCAGTTTGAACCAGGCCTCGATGCCCTCTTGCTCGACACGCTTGGCGACTTCTTCCATCAACTCGACGGTGCGCGGGTGCAGCTCGCCGCTCTCTTTATGGGTGAAGAACGGGATCGGCACGCCCCAGTTGCGCTGACGCGAGATGCACCAGTCCGGACGGCCAGCGATCATGCTGTGCAGACGGGCCTGGCCCCAGGCCGGGACGAACTTGGTTTCCTCGATGGCCGCCAGGGAGCGCTCACGCAGAGTACCGCCCGCCTTCGGCTGGGTGTCCATACCGACGAACCACTGCGCAGTGGCACGGTAGATCAGCGGCGTCTTGTGGCGCCAGCAGTGCATGTAGCTGTGACTGATGGTGGTGTGCTTGAGCAGTGCACCGACTTCCTCGAGCTTGGCGATGATGGCCGGATTGGCCTTCCAGATGAACTGGCCACCGAAGAACGGCAGCGACTCGACGTACACACCGTTGCTCTGCACCGGATTGAGGATCTCATCGTTGCTCATGCCATAGCGCTTGCAGCTGTGGAAGTCGTCCTCACCGTAAGCAGGCGCCGAGTGAACGATACCGGTGCCAGCACCCAGCTCGACGTAATCGGCCAAGTACAGCGGCGACAAGCGGTCATAGAAGGGATGACGGAAGTTGATCAGTTCCAGCGCCGCTCCAGGCGCAGTGGCGATCACCTCGCCCTGCAAGTCATAGCGCTGCAGGCAGCTCGCGACCATTTCCTCGGCCAGCAGCAGTACACGATCGCCGACATCCACCAGTGCGTAGGTGAATTCCGGATGCACGTTCAAAGCTTGGTTGGCCGGGATGGTCCAGGGCGTGGTGGTCCAGATGACGATGGCGGTTGGCTTGCTCAGGCTGGACAGACCAAAGGCGGCGGCCAGCTTGTCGGCATCTTCGACCGGGAAGGCCACATCGATGGCTTCGGACTTCTTGTCCATGTACTCGACTTCGGCCTCGGCCAGGGCCGAGCCGCAGTCGAAGCAGAAGTTGACCGGTTTGAGGCCTTTGAACACGAAGCCGTTCTTGACCATTTCCGCCAGGGCACGGATCTCGCCGGCCTCGTTGGCGAAGTTCATGGTCAGGTAGGGGTTGCCCCAATCACCGAGCACGCCAAGACGAACGAAACCGGCCTTCTGCTCCTCTACCTGCTCGGCAGCGTAGGCACGGCAACGCTCGCGGGTCAGGTCGGCCGGCTGGTTCTTGCCGAAGGTGGTCTCGACCTTGTGCTCGATCGGCAGGCCGTGGCAATCCCAGCCTGGCACGTACGGCGCATCGAAACCGGCCATGGTCTTGGAACGGGTGATGATGTCCTTGAGGATCTTGTTCAGCGCGTGGCCGATGTGGATGCTGCCGTTGGCATAGGGCGGGCCGTCGTGCAGGACGAACTTCGGACGGCCTTCGCCAGCCTTGCGCAGCTTTTCGTACAGACCAATATCAATCCAGCGCTGCAGGGTCTGCGGCTCGCGTTGCGGCAGGCCAGCCTTCATCGGGAAGGGAGTATCGGGCAGGTTCAGCGTGGCTTTGTAGTCGGTCATGTCGGGCTCTTCATCAGCGGGTGGCTCTGCCAATAATTACGGGCAGCGGCAATATCGGCGGCAATCGCCGCCTTCAGGGCCTCCAGCGAGGCGAAACGCTGCTCATCACGCAGCTTGTGGTGGAATGCCACCGAGAGACGCCGGCCATACAGATCGCCGGCAAAATCCAGAAGGTGCACTTCCAGATGGGCGCGGCCGTCACCGGCAACGCTGGGGCGCACGCCGATATTGGCGACGCCCGGTTGAATGACACCATCGATTTCACAGCTCACCAGATAGACGCCGGTAAGCGGCACCTTGCGCCGCTTAAGCTGGATATTGGCCGTAGGGGCATCGAGCTGACGACCGAGCTTCTGTCCGTGCAGCACCCGCCCGGCAATACGGAACGGTCGGCCGAGCAAGGCTTCGGCCAGGTCGAAATCACCATCGGCCAGCGCCTGGCGCACACGGGTGCTGCTGACCCGGCCGCCACGTACTTCGACGGTGGTCGAGGCATCGACGCTGAAACCGTAACGCTGGCCCGCGGCCTTGAGAAATTCGAAATCTCCGGCGCGGTCGCAGCCGAAGCGGAAATCGTCGCCGATCTCCAGATCCTTCACCTTGAGCCCATCGACCAGCACACGCTGGACGAACTCGGCTGCCGAGAGCTCGCGCAGACGACGATTGAACGCCAGGCACAGCACCATGTCGACGCCTTCCGCTGCCAGCAGAGCGAGCTTGTCACGCAGACGTGTCAGGCGCGCTGGAGCGGTGTCCGGGCCGAAGAATTCACGTGGCTGCGGTTCGAAGATCACCACGCAACTGGGCACGGCCAATTCCACGGCACGCTCACGCAAGCGCGCCAGGATGGCCTGGTGCCCACGATGAACGCCGTCGAAATTACCGATGGTGACCACACAGCCCCGCGCCTGGGGCTGCAGGTTATGAAGACCTCGAACCAGCTGCATAGCACGCTTCTTGTTCACAAAGTGGCCGATTATACGCACAGCACGGCATGCACAACAGGCATCGCGATGCCTGCAATCGCAGGGGCGCCGTACACACCATTACTGCAACGACCTAATGGTGCGCACAGCGCCCCCTACAATCGCTATAACGCCCGTCGCGCAAAGTCGCGTAGGCGGAATCCCAAGATCAGCAACATGCCGAAATAGGCGATCAGCCCCGCCGCTACCAGTGCGCCGAGGCGCAGCAGACGCACAGCCATCTGGCCGTCGGCCCAGGCCGGCATGATCTGCAGCAACCCCAACAACACCGCAACCATCACCACCACCGCCACCGCCAACTTGAGCAGGAACAATCCCCAACCAGGCAATGGCTGGAAGATATCAGCGCGGCGCAGTTGCCAGTACAACAAGCCGGCATTGAGGCAGGCGGCCAGGCTGATTGCCAGCGCCAGACCGGCGTGCGCCAGCGGGCCGATCAGCACCAGGTTCATCAGTTGCGTGAAGACCAGCGTCACCACGGCGATTTTCACGGGTGTCTTGATGTTCTGCTGGGCATAAAAACCGGGCGCCAGGATCTTCACCAGAATGATTCCGAGCAAGCCGATGGAATAGGCGATCAGCGCTTGCTGCGTCATCAGCGCATCGGTGGCAGTGAACTTACCGTACTGGAACAGCGACACCGTCAGCGGCTCGGCCAGTACCGCCAGCGCCAGCGCACTGGGCAGCACCAGCAGGAAGCACAGGCGCAGGCCCCAATCGAGCAGGCGCCGATATTCCTCGCGATCGCGGCTGGCGTAGGTCTTGGAAAGCGCAGGCAGCAGAATCGTACCCAGCGCCACGCCCAGCACCCCCGAGGGCAGTTCCATCAGGCGGTCGGCGTAGTACATCCAGGACACCGACCCCGCCACCAGGAACGACGCGAAGATGGTGTTGATGATCAGCGAAATCTGACTGACCGAGACACCGAAAATCGCCGGCCCCATTTGCTTGAGCACACGCCACACCCCGAGGTCTCCGAGGTTCACGCGGGGCAGTACCAGCATGCCGATTTTCCTCAAATGCGGCAGTTGCCAGAGTAATTGCAGCAGGCCGCCAACCAGCACAGCCCAGCCCAGTGCCATGATCGGCGGATCGAAATAGGGCGTCAGGAATAGCGCGAAAACGATCATGCTGACATTGAGCAGTGTCGGCACGAACGCCGGCACGGAGAAACGGTTCCAGGTGTTGAGAACGGCGCCGGCCAGCGATGACAGGGATATCAGCAATATATAGGGGAAGGTCACGCGCAGCAGATCGACCGTCAGCTCGAAACGCTCGGCCTCGACGGCAAACCCCGGCGCGGTAGCCCAGACGATCCAGGGGGCGGCAAGTACGCCGACAGCCGTGACCAACGCCAACACCAGCGTCAGCAAACCGCAGACATAGGCGACAAAGGTTCGCGTGGCCTCCTCGCCCTGCTGCATTTTGTATTCGGCCAGAATCGGCACGAAAGCCTGGGAAAAGGCACCCTCAGCGAAAATACGGCGCAACAGGTTGGGCAGCTTGAACGCCACCACGAAGGCGTCCGACGCCACCCCAGCGCCGAAGGTGCGGGCAATAATGGTGTCGCGCACAAACCCCAGCACACGAGACACCATGGTCAGGGAACTGACAGCAGCCAGGGATTTGAGCAGATTCATGGGGTGTTTCGGCTTCCATAAAAAGGTTTAGTAGCGGACAATCCGCCGCCCAACGAAGGCGACGAGTGTAGCGAGCCACCACTGGTCAGGCCAGCACAGGAAAGCGTCATCAGACTTGACAGCAGGCAGATGGATCGGCATGATTCGCGGCCTTATTTGTCGTAACCCCCCAGTTTTCGAGGAGCTTGACGGTGGCCAACTCACCTTCTGCCAAAAAACGCGCCAAACAGGCTGAGAAGCGCCGTAGCCATAACGCCAGCCTGCGCTCGATGGTTCGTACCTACATCAAGAACGTGGTCAAGGCTATTGCTGCCAAGGATCTCGAGCTTGCCAAGACCGCTTACACTGCAGCCGTTCCGGTCATCGACCGCATGGCTGACAAAGGCATCATCCACAAGAACAAAGCCGCTCGTCACAAGAGCCGCCTGAACGCGCACATCAAGGCGCTGGGCGAAGCTGCTGCCGCTTAATCGCGACAGGTTCTTGCCAAAAATGCCCGCATCGAAAGATGCGGGCATTTTTGTTTGTGCAGCTAACTGCCATCGACAACCCGGCAGCCAGCATGCGAAACAGCATCGACCTTGAGCAACCGGCGCTCACGCCGAAACCTCAAATACCAACCAGGGAAGGCGGATCAGGCCTTTGTAGGGTGCGCCGCGCGCACCAAAGGAAATTTAGCAACGATGCCCGACAAGCGGTGCGCACGGCGCACCCTACGACCGGAGAGCGCGGGAATCCCTGAGGCCTAAGACCTGTCTCGACGAGACGAGTGGACTCTAGCGCGCGAAGGAGAAAACCGGAGGCAGCAGCACTTGACCCCCACCTTGAGAGAAGTGAGCAGCCTCCTCAGAACCTCAAGGGCGACTGCAGCACAGCATCTGGCGCAGTCACCCTGACCATTACTGAAGCAGAACCTGGCCGATGGTCGGATCCTTGAACGCGCGAGTCAGCGCATCACTGAGCACATCACTGACCAGCTTGGTATTGGTCTGCTGATTAGGCGCAGTACCAAAGCGCTGATTCAGCGACGCGCCATAGCGGCCGGTATAACGCCGGCTACCACCCTGCACGTCAGCACGGATGGAGGCAGAAATATCCGCCTCGGTCACGTACAGCCCTTCTTTCGGCGACTGGTACTTCAGATCAGCCAGGGTAATGGTCAACTGGGGTGCATTGTAGGCATTGGCCGACGGCGTAAAGCCGAGCAGGCGAACAGCCGCCTCGGCCTCGGCCTGCAATTTCGGCAGCACGCTCTCGCTGCTGACGCTGATGGCGCTGGTTTCCGGATACAGGCCACCGCGCGTACCAAGCACGGGCGAAGAGCGACCATCGACGACACGCACCACCACCGGCTGCCCCTGACCAACGGGCGTCAGTGAGCTGGTGAGTTTGGGTTGCGGGGTGAGTTGCTGAGGGCTGTGGGCACAGCCAGCCAAGGTCAGGCTGGCAGCAGCAAGCAGGGCGAACAACGCACGATGCAGCATGCTCGATCTCTCCGAAGGGGATGTCATGAAATGGCCAGCAGTATACCCAGCAGCGCCAGGCGCCGACAGCCATACCTCTATCGACAAGCCCAGCCAGGCGGCGGTTCCTGTCATGGCCCTGTCACCCAATTGCGTCATAAAGGGAGCCAGCCAATTTACGGAGCCATCGCCATGCTCTTCCTGCTCAGCCTGTTCAACGCGCGCCAGCCAATGAGACATTTTGTTCTGCTCGACACCCAGGAGCGCTGCTGCGCGCTGCGTCATTCGCGCGAGCAACCGAGCAGCGGAAACTGGATCGAAGTCGGCGAGGCATGCATCAGCTGGCTGGGCCACCCCCTCCCTGCCGGAGCCCGCGTCACACCAGTCGTCAAGCATGCACAGAGCGCCCGGCCGTTGGCAGCCTGACCGATGGAATAATAAAAGTCACAGCAGACGATCAATTTCGCCGCATTCACCGTTATAATCCGCCCCCGATTATAAGGACGCCTCCTGATCGGGTTGCACCATCTCGCCGATGCATCGCCATCGCCCCCGTCCCAGAGAGTCGCCCACTTCGCGCTGCCATTCCCGGCCAGCGGCTTTAGCCCATAGCAGAACCAGTTGCAGCCATGTCCGCCATGGCATGTACGGGCAAAAGCACGCCGAGGCAGACGAGCTTTTGAGGTTCACCGCTCCAAAAGAGCGTGAAAAAGACGGTTTTAACAACTTCACAAGAGTGTGGCGAAAAAATGAACGACTTTGCGTCCGTAAACAGGAGCCTTAACCCTCCCCACACGGCCGGGCAAGATGCCTGAGCCCAGCGGTATAGCCCCGGCCGGCCGATAGGCCTGCCTATCTGGTGCAGTATTTCTTGGAGAGAGGTTAATGGCGCATAACGATTCCCAAAGCGTAGACGTGGTGCTGGTTGGCGCCGGCATCATGAGCGCGACCCTGGGCGTACTGCTCAAGGAACTCAACCCCGGTATCACGCTGGAAGTGGTGGAGCTGCGCGAGTCCGGCGCAGTTGAAAGCTCCAACCCCTGGAATAACGCCGGCACCGGCCATGCGGCCCTGTGCGAGCTGAACTACACCCCGGAAGGCGCCGACGGCAGTATCGACATCAAGAAGTCGGTGAGCATCAACGCCCAGTTCGAGGAGTCCAAGCAGTTCTGGGCCTACCTGATCGAGAAAGGCGCGATCAACTCGCCGAAGTCGTTCATCAACCCTGTTCCGCACATGAGCTTCGTGCGCGGCAACAGCGGTGCCGCGTTCCTGAAGAAGCGCTTCGAGGCACTACGCCAGCACCATGCCTTCAAAAGCATGGAGTACACCGAAGATCGCGCCACCATCGCCGAGTGGGCGCCGCTGCTGATCCCAGGTCGCGACACCAGCGAGCCGCTGGCCATGACCCGCGTACAAGCCGGCACCGACGTCAACTTCGGCGCCGTCACCCAGCAGATGCTCGACTACCTCGTTACCCAGCCGAACGCCAAGGTGACCTGCAACCAGAAAGTCAC
The DNA here is from genome assembly GCF_014109765.1 of Pseudomonas berkeleyensis. Lineage (NCBI taxonomy): Bacteria > Pseudomonadati > Pseudomonadota > Gammaproteobacteria > Pseudomonadales > Pseudomonadaceae > Pseudomonas > Pseudomonas berkeleyensis. The sequence continues at coordinate 1,265,144 of NZ_CP059139.1, read as the reverse complement.
CGACCTCAAGCGTGACGGTCAGGGCTGGCTGGTGAGCATCAAGGACACCCGCTCCGGTGCCACTCGCCAACTCAAGAGCAAGTTCGTCTTCCTCGGCGCTGGCGGCGGCGCACTGCCCCTGCTGCAGCTGTCCGGCATCCCCGAAGGCAAAGGCTTCGGTGGCTTCCCGGTCAGCGGCCAATGGCTGCGTTGCGACAACCCCGAAGTGGTCGCCAAGCATCAGGCCAAGGTCTACAGCCAGGCCGCCGTGGGCTCGCCGCCCATGTCGGTACCGCACCTCGACACCCGCGTCGTGGATGGCAAGAAATCCCTGCTGTTCGGCCCCTACGCCGGCTTCACCACCAAGTTCCTCAAGCACGGTTCGTTCCTCGACCTGCCACTGTCGGTACGCCCCAACAACCTCGGCCCGATGCTGGCGGTAGCGCGCGACAACATGGATCTGACCCGCTACCTGATCAAGGAAGTGATGCAGTCCGAAGCGCAGCGCCTGGAAACCCTGCGTGGCTTCTACCCGGAAGCCAAAGCCGAAGACTGGCGCCTGGAAGTGGCCGGCCAACGCGTGCAGATCATCAAGAAGGACGCGAAGAACGGCGGCATCCTGCAATTCGGCACCGAACTGGTCGCGGCACAGGATGGCACCATCGCCGCCCTGCTCGGCGCCTCGCCTGGCGCCTCGGTAACAGTGTCGATCATGCTCGACCTGGTTCGCCGCTGCTTCCCGGAGCAGGCCAAGAGCGAAGAGTGGCGTAGCAAGCTGGACGAGATCTTCCCGGCCATGGCCGACGTCCTGTCCAAGGACGCCGAGCGCTACCGCGAAGTGCAGGCGCAGTCCAACCAGCGACTGCAGCTCGATACGCCCAGCGCCTGATCAGCAGCATGAAAAAACCGCCCCTCGGGGCGGTTTTTTTGTGGGCGACGCTTGGGGATGAAACACAAAGTGTGTGCGCATCGCACACCCCAAGCACTAGCGAGCCCAGGGCAGGATCGGTATGGCGGTTACCGCATTCTGCGGACTGCCTTCGATCACCCGGTCGCTGTAGACTAGGTACACCAGAGTGTTGCGCTTCTGATCGAAGAAACGCACCACCTGCATGGTCTTGAACACCAGCGAGGTGCGCTCCTTGAAGACTTCCTCGCCATCCTTGAGCTTGCCCTTGAATGCAATCGGGCCGACCTGACGGCAGGCGATAGAGGCCTCGGCGCGATCCTCGGCCAGACCCAAGCCACCCTTCACGCCACCGGTCTTGGCACGCGACAGGTAGCAGGTCACGCCATCCACCTTGGGATCATCAAAGGCCTCGACGACGATCTTGTCGTTCGGACCGACCCACTTGAACACCGTGGACACTTCGCCGATGGTCTCGGCCAGCGCCAGGCTCGGCAATAGCAACAACCCCAGTACAGATCCCTTGAACAGACGCATGGCCCCCTCCTTCGCTCGAAACGACTCAGACCAGGATCAAGTTGTCCCGGTGCACCAACTCCGGCTCATCCACGTAACCCAGCAGCCTCTCGATGGCATCGGAAGACTGACCGATGATCTTCTGCGCCTCCAGAGCACTGTAGTTGACCAGCCCCCGCGCAATCTCACGACCGTCAGGCGATACGCAGACCACCATCTCACCACGACGGAAGCTGCCCTGCACGGCCTTCACGCCCACCGGCAGCAGACTCTTGCGATCCTGGCTCAGGGCTTTCACGGCACCGGCGTCCAACACCAGAGTGCCACGTGTCTGCAGGTGACCCGCCAGCCACTGCTTGCGCGCCGCCAGCAGACCGCGCTCAGGCGCCAGCAACGTACCCAGGCGCTCACCAGCCTTGAGCCGCGCCAGCACCTGCTCGATGGCGCCACCGACGATCACCGTATGCGCGCCAGAACGCGCAGCCAGGCGCGATGCACGCAGCTTGGTCTGCATACCACCACGCCCCAGCGCGCCACCGACACCACCGGCCACGGCGTCCAGCGCCGGATCATCCGCACGGGCTTCGTGAATCAGCTTGGCATCAGGATTGTGCCGCGGGTCGGCGTCAAACATGCCGTCGCGGTCGGTGAGGATCACCAGCAGATCGGCTTCGACCAGGTTGGCCACCAATGCAGCCAGCGTATCGTTGTCGCCGAAGCGAATCTCGTCGGTGACGACCGTGTCGTTCTCGTTGATCACCGGCACCACGTCGAGATCGACCAGCGTGCGCAGGGTACTGCGCGCGTTCAGGTAGCGCTTGCGATCGGACAGATCATCGTGAGTCAGGAGAATCTGCGCCGTACGGCGGCTGTGCTCGGCAAAGCTGGATTCCCAAGCCTGCACCAGCACCATTTGACCGATGGCGGCGGCAGCCTGCAGTTCATGCATCGCGCTAGGTCGGCTCGTCCAGCCCAGGCGGCTCATACCGGCCGCCACGGCGCCAGAGGACACCAGCACCAGCTCGACGCCCTGCTCACGCAAGGCCACCATCTGCTTGACCCATACCGCCATGGCCGCCCGATCCAGGCCACGCCCGTCAGCGGTCAACAGCGCACTGCCGATCTTCACCACCCAGCGCCGCGCGCCGGTCACCTTGTCACGCATGATCTTCCAACCTTAGCCAGAAATGGCGGGAATCCACCCCACCTACAAAAACGCCGCAATTAAGCGGCGTTGAAAATTTGCTTAATCCCGGACGTAAATGATTTCCGGGCCATCGTCGTCTTCATCATCGAAGAAGTCATCGTCTTCATCGATATCATCGACGCTGCGCACCCCGGATTTACGCAGCGCACGCTGGTCATCCAGCGCCTGCAGACGAGCACGGGCTTCATCTTCGATACGCTGATCCAGCTCGGCCAGTTGCTCGGCGAACACCGGATCTTCGGCGATGCGCTCACCGCGCACTTCCAGGTAATGCATGATGTCGCGACTGATGCGCTCGGTGCCATCGCGGCTGATCGCCGAGACCACATAGACCGGGCCTTCCCAGTTCAGGCGAGCGACGATATCGGCCTTGCGCGCCTCACGCTCTTCTTCCGGAATCTGATCCATCTTGTTCAGCACCAGCCAGCGATCACGCTCGGCCAACGCCGGGCTGAAACGACCCAGCTCGTCGATGATCACCTGCGCAGCTTCGGCCGGATCGCTCTCATCCAGCGGAGCCATGTCCACGAGGTGCAGCAGCAGTCGAGTACGCGCCAAATGCTTGAGGAAGCGGATACCCAGACCAGCGCCTTCGGAAGCGCCTTCGATCAGGCCGGGAATGTCGGCGACGACGAAGCTCTTGAAGCGGTCAACGCTAACCACACCCAGGTTCGGCACCAGGGTGGTGAAGGGATAATCGGCTACCTTCGGCTTGGCAGCCGAAACAGCGCGAATGAAGGTGCTCTTGCCCGCGTTGGGCAAGCCGAGCAGACCGACGTCCGCCAGCACTTTCAGCTCCAGCTTGAGGTCACGCGAATCGCCCGGCTTGCCCGGTGTGGTCTGCCGCGGCGCCCGGTTGGTGCTGGACTTGAAACGGGTGTTGCCCAGCCCGTGCCAGCCACCCTGCGCGACCATCAGGCGCTGACCTGGCTTGATCAGGTCACCGATCACTTCCTGGGTGGCGACGTCGATCACCGTGGTGCCGACCGGCACCGGCAGGATCAGGTCTTCGCCCTTGGCGCCGGTGCAATCGGTACTGCCGCCCTTCTCGCCATTCTGCGCCAGGAATTTGCGGGTATAGCGGTAATCGATCAGGGTGTTGAGGTTCTCGTTGGCCTCAAGAAACACCGAGCCACCGTCCCCACCGTCGCCCCCGTTGGGACCGCCCTTCTCGATGAACTTCTCACGGCGGAAGCTCATCATGCCGTTACCACCGTCACCGGCTTTTACAAAAATCGATACTTCGTCGACGAATTTCATGGATATGCCTCCCGCTTCGTTTGCGGGCTAGGGGGAACGCTTGCCGGATCATCCAGAACTAGCGGATCTGGCAAGCGAACCAAAGATACACAAACAAAAAAGCCCCGTCCTACGGACAGGGCTTTTCCAGCGCGTAGGCAATTAGGCCTGAACGACGCTCACGTAGCGACGGCCGAAAGCGCCCTTCACTTCGAACTTGACCACGCCTTCGACTTTAGCGAACAGGGTGTGGTCTTTGCCGATGCCCACGCCGAAACCGGGGTGGAACTGGGTGCCGCGCTGACGCACGATGATGTTGCCGGCCTTGATGACCTGGCCACCGTACATTTTCACGCCAAGGCGTTTACTTTCGGAATCGCGGCCGTTACGGGTAGAACCGCCAGCTTTTTTGTGTGCCATGAGTCAATACTCCAAATAAGTGGTCGGGCCGACGAATTAGGCCTGGATACCGGTGATTTTGATCTCAGTGAACCACTGACGGTGGCCCTGACGCTTCATGTGGTGCTTACGACGACGGAACTTGATGATGCGCACTTTATCGTGACGACCTTGCGAAACGACTTCTGCGACAACCTTGGCACCGTCTACGACAGGAGCGCCGATCTTGACGTCGTCACCGTTGGCGACCAGCAGAACGCGGTCAAAGGTAACGGCTTCGCCGGTAGCAACTTCGAGTTTCTCGATTTTCAGGAATTCGCCTTCGGCGACCTTGTATTGTTTGCCACCGGTAACAATTACTGCGTACATGGTAAATCTCCGTTGATCCTGCTCACCCAGCGCTTTAGAAGAGTCGTTATTGGCTGGCATGGCTGCTCGGGGCCGGAAGTGACACCCTTGCAATTGCGTAAGGCAGGGAAATACCCAGGGGGAATGTTCAGGGTGCGCGATTGTACGCAAGCCATTGACCCGACGCAAGGCCCGCGGGCGCTTGCCTTGACAGCAATTACCCTGCCACCTAGCATGCCGCGCAGTTCAGAAGGAGCGCCTCTTGTCGATGCAACCCCAGGCTTTTTACCGCGTCGTAGCGGACGATTTCACCGCCGTCGATGGCATCATTCGCCAGCAGGTGGTCTCGCGCGTGCCGCTGGTGGAAAAGATCGGCGACTATATCATCTCCGCCGGCGGCAAACGCCTGCGCCCACTGCTGGTTCTACTCAGCGGCAAGGCCCTCGGCTACCAAGGTGATGATCTGCGCCTGCTGGCCGCGACCATCGAGTTCCTGCACACCGCCACCCTGCTACACGACGATGTGGTCGATATGTCCGACATGCGCCGTGGCCGCAGCACCGCCAATGCCCAGTGGGGCAACGCACCAAGCGTGCTGGTAGGCGACTTCCTTTATTCACGCTCGTTCGAAATGATGGTCGAACTCGGCTCCATGCCGGTGATGAAGATTCTCTCCCACGCCACTCGCGTGATCGCCGAAGGCGAAGTGCTGCAACTCTCCAAGGTGCGCGACGCCAGCACCACGGAAGACACCTATATGGAAGTCATCCGCGCCAAGACCGCAATGCTGTTCGAAGCCTCCACCCATAGTGCCGCCGCCCTGGCCAGCGCCAGCGAAGCGCAGCGCGAAGCACTACGTACCTTTGGCGATCACCTTGGCGTGGCCTTCCAGCTGGTCGACGACCTGCTCGACTACAAGGGCGATGCTGCCAGCCTGGGCAAGAACGTCGGCGATGACCTCGCAGAAGGCAAACCCACACTGCCGCTGATCTATACCATGCGTGAAGGCACCGCCGAGCAGGCCGCGCTGGTGCGCCAGGCGATTCAGAAAGGCGGTATCGAAGATCTGGAAAGCATCCGTGCAGCCGTCGAAACGGCCGGTGCGCTGGACTACACCGCGCAACTGGCCCGCGACTATGCCGAACGCGCCATCGCCTGCCTGGATGTACTACCGGCTGGCGAGTATCGCGATGCGCTGATCGAGTTGAGCCGCTTCGCGGTCGCTCGTACGCATTAAGAAATAGCAGTGCGCACAGCGCATCCTACAGAAAGCCGCACGCATCAAACCAGAATCCTGACCCTAGGGTGCGCCGTGCGCACCACCTGCAGAAACGAAAACGCCCCGAACCAGTCGGGGCGTTTTTCGTTCAGGCCTGGCGGATTACAGACGCAGACCGCCGTCGAGTTCCAGGACACGACCCGTGTAATAGTCGTTTTCCAGGATGTAGGCCACCGAGTGAGCGATCTCGGCCGGTTTGCCCAGGCGCTTGAGCGGAATGCCCGAGGTCATCTTCTCCAGGGCTTCCGGCTTCATGCTGGCGACCATGTCGGTTTCGATGAAACCCGGCGCCACACCCGCCACACGAATGCCATAGCGCGCCAGCTCCTTGGCCCAGACCACGGTGTCGGCAGCGACGCCAGCCTTGGCTGCGGAGTAGTTGGCCTGGCCCATGTTGCCGGCACGGGAGATGGAGGAGATATTGACGATCGCGCCTTCGTTCTTCAGCTCGATCATCTTCGCCGCCACTTCACGGGTGCAGAGGAACACGCCAGTCAGGTTGACGTCGATCACCGCCTGCCACTGCGCCAGGCTCATCTTGGTCATCTCGCCATCCTTGACCTTGATGGTCAGGCCATCGCGCAGAATACCGGCGTTGTTGACCAGGCCATTGATGGCGCCAAAGTCCTCGGCAACCTGGGCGACCATATGGGTCACCTGCTCTTCATTCGCCACGTTGCACAGATAGGCACGAGCATCACCACCGGCAGCCTTGCAGGCAGCTACAGCGTCATCCAGCTTTTCCTGATTAAGATCCACCAGCGCCAGCTTGGCCCCCTTGCTCGCCAGGTACTCGCCCATGGCACGCCCCAGCCCCTGGCAACCACCAGTGATGATGATGACTTTGTCTTTCAGTTGCATCGCTATTCCCCTCAAGGTGCAGCTTTTACCGGCCCCGCTGATGCCCGCTAACCGCTATGCTAGGGCGTCTGTCCGTTTATTACGGATTCTTTGCGAGGAGTCATTAAGGTGAGCGTGAAAGCCGGCAAGCATGCACGAGAATTGCTGCTCAAGGAATACCGTGGCGTGCTCAGCACCCACTCCAAGGCCATGCCGGGTTTCCCTTTCGGATCGGTGGTGCCCTATTGCCTGGATGCCGAAGGCAGGCCGCTGATCCTCATCAGTCGCATCGCCCAGCACACCCATAACCTCAAGCAGGACGCCAAGTGCTCGCTATTGGTCGGCGAGCGTGGCGCAGAGGATGTGCAGGCAGTCGGCCGCCTCACTCTGCTCGCCGAAGCCGAACAGCTGCATGACGAAGGCGAGATCGAAGCGGCCGCACAGCGTTATTACCGCTTTTTCCCCCAGTCACGCGACTACCACCGGGCGCATGACTTCGATTTCTGGCGACTGCAACCCGTGCGCTGGCGGTTCATCGGCGGTTTTGGCGCCATCCACTGGCTCGATGACGTGGCTCTGGCAAACCCCTTCACGACGAACGGCAGCGAAACGAGCATGGTCGAGCACATGAACGAAGACCACGCCAAGGCCATCGCCCACTATGTCGAGCTGGCCGGGTTACCTAAGCATGAACCCGCACAGATGGCCGGTGTCGACAGTGAAGGTTTCCATCTACGCATTGGCCAAAGCCTTTATTGGCTAGCCTTCCCAACACCTTGCAACAACCCGGGACAAGCGCGCGAAGCCCTGGTGATGTTGGCTCGCGCCGACCAGTGGCCGCCATCCGGGCCGGCTTCAGCTTGAATTCAGGCTAAAGCGCCATACTTACACCCTATTGGAAGTTCGCTTCCGCCAAGGATCCACAGATCATGCGTGCGTTTCTGTTTCTCTTCCTGCTGTTTCCGATCATCGAGCTGGCCGTGCTGATCAAGGTCGGCAGCGCCATCGGTGTATTCCCCACCTTGCTGCTGGTGATCGGTACCGCAGTGCTCGGCAGCATCCTGCTACGCGTTGCCGGGGTCGCCACTGCCTGGCGAGCACGCGAGCGCCTAGCGCGCGGTGAGTTGCCTGAACAAGAGATGCTCGAAGGCCTGCTGATCGCAGTGGGTGGTGGCCTGCTGATCCTGCCAGGTTTCATCAGCGACATGCTCGGCGTGCTCTGCCTGATTCCCTTCACGCGTCGCCTGCTGGTCGGCAAGATCCGCCGCCGTGCCGAGGAACAGGCCCTACGCCAGCGGGCCTTCTTCGATGATGCCGCTGCCCGCTCCGGACAGACGCGTCCGAATGTGCTTGAAGGTGAATACGAACGCCGCGATTGACCCGCCCCCAGGGCGCCCCACTTCCTGGCGCCCATTCCCTCGCCATACCTGGCACATGTAAAAAATTTACGTCAGTACCCTTGAAATGCCCTCACCCGCCCACATGTAGCAGTCACCGCAAGGTGCCTGCCCTCTGAGGCAGTCCAACTTCCGCGGTGCGCCCAGCGTGCCGCGTCCGGCCCCGCCGGATTTTACAAACCCGCCGACCACACAGAGTCGGCAAGTTGGCCATTAAATTGTTAGGAGAGATCGACAATGAAGCTTCGTCCTCTGCATGACCGCGTCGTGATCCGTCGCAGCGAAGAAGAGACCAAAACCGCTGGTGGCATCGTGCTGCCGGGTTCGGCCGCCGAGAAGCCGAACCAAGGTGAAGTCGTTGCCGTCGGTACCGGTAAGGTTCTGGACAATGGCGAAGTCCGTCCGCTGGCTGTGAAGGTCGGTGACAAAGTGGTATTCGGCCCCTATTCCGGCAGCAACACCGTCAAGGTCGACGGCGAAGACCTGCTGGTAATGGGCGAGAACGAAATCCTCGCTGTCGTCGAAGCCTGATCACCCACGATTTCCCGTTAATCGTCAAAGAATTGAGGAAACAAGAACATGGCAGCTAAAGAAGTCAAATTCGGCGATTCCGCCCGCAAGAAAATGCTCGTTGGTGTCAACGTCCTGGCTGACGCCGTAAAAGCCACCCTCGGCCCGAAAGGCCGTAACGTGGTGCTGGCCAAATCCTTCGGCGCCCCGACCATCACCAAAGACGGTGTTTCGGTTGCCAAGGAAATCGAACTGAAAGACGCCTTCGAAAACATGGGCGCCCAGCTGGTCAAAGACGTTGCCTCCAAGGCCAACGACGCTGCCGGTGACGGCACCACCACCGCTACCGTACTGGCTCAAGCCATCGTCAACGAAGGCCTGAAGTCCGTCGCTGCCGGCATGAACCCGATGGATCTGAAGCGCGGCATCGACAAGGCCACCACCGCCATCGTTGCTCAGCTCAAAGACCTGGCCAAGCCGTGCGCCGACTCCAAGGCCATCGCTCAGGTCGGCACCATCTCCGCCAACTCCGACAGCTCCATCGGTGACATCATCGCCGAAGCCATGGACAAGGTCGGCAAAGAAGGCGTCATCACCGTTGAAGAAGGCTCGGGCCTGGAAAACGAACTGTCCGTCGTAGAAGGCATGCAGTTCGACCGCGGTTACCTGTCGCCGTACTTCATCAACAAGCCGGACACCATGGTTGCCGAGCTGGAAGGCCCGCTGCTGCTGCTGGTCGACAAGAAGATCTCCAACATCCGCGAGCTGCTGCCAGTTCTGGAAGCCGTTGCCAAAGCCGGCCGTCCGCTGCTGATCGTGGCTGAAGACGTCGAAGGCGAAGCCCTGGCTACCCTGGTCGTCAACAACATGCGTGGCATCGTCAAAGTCGCTGCCGTCAAGGCTCCAGGCTTCGGCGACCGCCGCAAGGCCATGCTGCAGGACATCGCCATCCTGACCGGCGGTACCGTGATCTCCGAAGAAGTTGGCCTGTCCCTGGAAAGCGCCACTCTGGAGCACCTGGGTAACGCCAAGCGCGTTGTCCTGAACAAGGACAACACCACCATCATCGATGGTGCTGGCGCTCAGGTAGACATCGAAGCCCGCGTTGCCCAGATCCGCAAGCAGGTCGAAGAAACCTCTTCCGACTACGACAAAGAGAAGCTGCAAGAGCGTCTGGCCAAACTGGCTGGCGGTGTTGCCGTGATCAAGGTTGGCGCTGCCACCGAAGTCGAGATGAAAGAGAAGAAAGCCCGCGTTGAAGACGCCCTGCACGCTACCCGCGCTGCCGTCGAAGAAGGCGTGGTGCCTGGCGGTGGTGTTGCCCTGGTGCGCGCCCTGCAGGCCATCGAAGGCCTGAAAGGCGACAACGAAGACCAGAACGTCGGTATCGCTCTGCTGCGTCGCGCTGTCGAAGCGCCGCTGCGTCAGATCGTTGCCAACGCTGGCGGCGAGCCGAGCGTAGTGGTCGACAAGGTCAAGCAAGGTTCGGGCAACTTCGGCTTCAACGCTGCTACCGATACCTACGGCGACATGATCGAGATGGGTATTCTCGATCCGGCCAAGGTCACCCGTTCGGCGCTGCAAGCTGCTGCCTCTATCGGCGGCCTGATGATCACCACCGAGGCCATGGTTGCCGAAGCGGCTGATGACAAGGCTCCGGCCATGCCTGACATGGGTGGCATGGGCGGTATGGGTGGCATGGGCGGCATGATGTAAGCCGACCGGCACCCACGCAGTACCAAGAACCCCGCGCTAGTCGCGGGGTTTTTTATGCCTGCGAAAAAGCGCTACCGCTCGGAAAATCCAGAACCGTTTTCTGTGGACTCGGGAACGTTGTTTGCTTATGTTTCTTGGCAACCATGAACGCCGTAGCCCTCGTTCACGAAACGAGTGCTGCGCAAACCATCAAATAGAAGAACAAGAACATGGCCCTTTGCAGCACGAGCGAAATACCTCAGCAAGCCTTCCAGCACTGGTGGCAACAGCAAGGTGAGTGGGTTGAAGAACCCAACGTACGCCGCGGCGGCGAGAGCGGTGTACAGCGCCTACTGGATGAGACCGGCGTGCTCTATGCCAAAAGACAGATCGGCCATATCTATCGCAGCTTCTTGCATCCACAAGGGCGCCCGACCGTCCTGCGCGAGCGCAGTGCATTGTTGGCACTGGATGCGCTCGGCGTGCCTGTTCCCAAGCTGGTCTACTGCGGGGTCGAACATGACCCACAGCAAGGATGGCGCGGCCTGCTGGTAACTGCCGAGCTGGAAGGCTTCGTGGATATCGAAAGCTGGTACGCCCAAGGCGGCCGCGAAGTCTGTGGCGAGGCCGTACATACCCAACTGCTGCAACTTGTCGGCGCAACCCTGGCACGTATGCACCTGGGGCGCTGGCAACATGGTTGCCTGTACGCAAAACATATCTTCGTACGCATCGACGGCGAGACGCCGCAGGTCGCTCTGCTGGATCTGGAAAAAAGCCGCCGCCGCCTGACGCGCGTCCAAGCCGCCCAACACGACCTCCCCCAACTGCGACGCCACAGCCCCTGGGCGGATGCCGACTGGCAACAACTGCTGCAGGGTTATCGCCAGATATTCGCCGACGGCGCCAAGGGTCTCGGCACAGCTCTTGCCTGAGCAAACGTCTGCCGGCCCAATGCCGGCAGAGTTTTATCCGCGTCACCGTGCTTCATTCGCAGAACGCCCACCAGGAAGTGGCTCTACCTCGCACCTTTACACCGGTAACGGGAAAACTTTCAGGCAACTGCAACTGCCAGGGTCGGCTGTTACAAGGGGCTGTAACAGGTACCTAAGGTTACGTTAAGACGTTACCCACACAATGACTGAACCAACCGATAAGGCCCGTGTCCCACCACAGCCCCGGCTGGCGTCCGCTACACGCCAGGGTCTATGCGAAAGTCGTCGAGCGCAGTTCTGACGAAACGTTTTATGAAACATCACCGATACGCAGGCACTTTTGCGCATAGGCCCAAGACCGTTCGTCGCACAGGACGGCGACAAGGCGATAGGTGATCTAGGTTTAGCGAACGGCGTTTGGCAGCGCTTTCAAGGGGTTAGCAAAATGAAATTAGAAATAGCACGAGGTTTGTTCCTCGGCCTTGCTCTAAGCGTGACGGCAATTGCCGCCGCCGCCTGGCAAGAACCCGGCCCGCGCGTCCTGGCAGCGCACGACTGCACCGCCGTAGAGCCCTGCCCCCCAATCCCGTTGCGAAAGCAGATGCCAACCGACGCCAAACCGGACGCCAACCTGCTGGTGCTGATGTTCGGCCTCAGCGGCGCAATGAAGGGCGAACATTGATCAACTCTGGTCACCGCGTACCACCGCCAGCTGGCGGGCGCGGTCGAGCGTCAGGCGTACCAGGCAGTCGTAGCTGAATTCGCCAAATACCGAATAAGGCTGTTGCTCGCCGTAGGGCTTGCATTCGGCATCACGCATGGCAATCCAGTTGCGCTGCGCCTGACGCAAGGCGCTACTCGCCTCATCCGACAATTGCCGCAGACGCTCGCGGTAAGCTGCATTGAGCAACGCATCGGCATCCCCCAGCACCAGCGCATTGATTCCGCCCAGAGCCATCACGTTCTGCGGCAAGGCCTGGGGCATCTCATCATTCCAGTTGTAGAAACCATTGGTCTCCACCCGCAAGCGTGCCGTCGGCCGACTGTAGACGTCGTCATAGAGCGGCTTCAGCTGGCTGCGATAAACCAGTTCCAGGTAGATCGGGTCGCTGGCGCGCTCAGGCCTGGCGAGCAGCGTCTGACTCATTGGCTGAACCGCCCCGCTCCCCTCGTCGATCGTCACCTCAAAGCAACTGTCCGGCGCCAGATGCTCGCCTGCCGCCCTGGCCACCGGACACTGACTGACGATGGACTCCTGATCGGTAGCAAAAGCCTCATCCAGCACACGCACCAGCAGGCGCACTTCCGGAGCCTGAGAAAAGTCGGCATGAACGACAGTGGCAGTGAGCGTGCCTTCGGCAGCAGCGAGCACGGGCGACAGACACAAAGTGATCAGTACGGGGGCGCGCATGAGTAACCTTCCCTGGCAATGGAGTAGAGCGCGCATCATCCCGAGCAGTGCGGCGCCTGGCAAGCCGCCGGGCTCGATGGCGAGCAGTGGTTCTCGCCATACGCCTGCCAGCTCGCCGATAGTGGCGTTTTAGAGCCTCTCGTTCAGTTTTGCTTAAGTAAGAATCCTTATCGTTGCAGCGGAAGTGACCGATTGGTCACAGGCGTTTGGCCAGCAGTCGAGAACGTCACCGATGAAAATCACAGGAGCTGCAACGATGAACTCAACCGCTTCCCGAACCGGCAACACCCTGCGCCCAGTCGCCAAGGACAACGCCCAGGCCGCCCTGCAACAACTGCTGCAGGGCTTTCGGCGTTTTCGCCAGGAGGTTTACCCGCAGCAGCAGGCACTGTTCAAGCGCCTGGCCTCGGCACAGGCGCCCAGTGCGATGTTCATCACCTGCGCCGATTCGCGCATCGTCCCAGAGCTGATCACCCAGAGCGACCCCGGCACCCTGTTCGTCACCCGCAACGTGGGTAACGTGGTGCCGCCGTATGGGCAGATGAATGGCGGCGTCTCCACTGCCATCGAGTACGCCGTACTGGCGCTCGGCGTGCAGCACATCATCGTCTGCGGCCATTCCGACTGCGGCGCGATGAAGGCCGTGCTCAACCCGGCCAGCCTCGATGGCATGCCCACCGTGCGCGCCTGGCTGCGCCATGCCGAGGTGGCGCGCAGCGTAGTGGCGGACAACTGCAATTGCGGCAGCGCCCATGAAACCCTCGGCGTACTGACCGAAGAGAACGTGGTGGCCCAACTCGACCACCTGCGCACCCACCCTTCCGTCGCTGCACGCGTGGCCAGCGGCCAACTGCAGATCCACGGCTGGGTCTATGACATCGACAGCGGCAACATCCGCGCCTACGACGCCGCATCGGGCAGCTTCCTTCCGCTCGATGGCGACGAACAGCCCTGCGCCACCCCACAACCTCGCTACGCCAGCGCCTGACCCAACCGTTCCCCCGAGCCTGCACCGGATGTTGGTGTAGGCACGGGTTGCTTTTGCCCGCAATTCGGGCCAGGAGATCACCTCATGAATGTGTTTCGCACACTGCCACGGGACGCACTAGCGTCCGTCGTGGTCTTTCTCGTCGCCCTGCCACTGTGCATGGGCATTGCCATCGCCTCCGGCATGCCGCCCGCCAAGGGGCTGATCACCGGCATCATCGGTGGCCTGGTGGTCGGTTTTCTCGCCGGCGCACCGCTACAGGTCAGCGGCCCGGCTGCCGGCCTCGCCGTACTGGTATTCGAGCTGGTACGCACCCACGGCATAGCCGCACTCGGCCCGGTATTGTTGCTGGCCGGCCTGATCCAGCTGGTCGCCGGCACCTTGCGCCTGGGCGGCTGGTTTCGTGTCACTGCGCCAGCCGTGGTCTACGGCATGCTGGCCGGTATCGGCATCCTCATCGTGCTGTCACAGGTGCACGTGATGATCGATGCTGCGCCCAGGGCCTCCGGCCTGGACAATCTGCTGGCATTCCCCGGCGCCATGCATGATGCGCTGAGCCTGCTCGGCAGCAATGCCATGATCGCCGGTGCAGTGGGCCTCGGTACCATTGCCAGCATCTGGCTGTGGGAGCGCTTTCGCCCGGCACCGCTGCGCTTTCTACCTGGCGCCCTGGTCGGTGTGACGCTCGCCACCCTGGCCAGCCTGTGGCTCACGCTGCCGGTCAAGCGCGTGGAGCTGCCGGCCAACCTGGGCGATGCCATCGACTGGATCACCCCACAAGGGCTGGCCAGCCTGGCCGATCCGCAATTGCTGGTCGCCGCCCTGGCCCTGGCCTTCATCGCCAGCGCCGAAACGCTGTTGTCCGCCGCCGCCGTAGACCGCATGCACGACGGCCCGCGTGCGCGCTTCAACCGCGAACTGTCCGCCCAGGGCATCGGCAACATGCTCTGTGGCGCGGTCGGCGCCCTGCCGATGACCGGCGTGATCGTGCGCAGCTCGGCCAACGTCCAGGCCGGCGCTCGCGGCCGCGCCTCGACCATCCTCCACGGCGCCTGGCTACTCGCGCTAGTCGCGCTGCTGCCCGGCGTACTGCAGAGCATCCCAGTGGCCAGCCTGGGCGCAGTGCTGGTGTATACCGGCTGCAAACTGGTCGATCCCAAGGCCATGCGCAACCTCGGTCAGTACGGACGGGCGCCTGTGCTCATCTATGCCGCCACGGCGCTGTGCATCGTTTTCACCGACCTGCTGACCGGCGTGCTGGTGGGCTTCGCCCTGACCCTGCTGAAACTGGCCTGGAATGCCTCGCGCCTGCGCATGAAGCTGGTACCAACCGGCCCGAACAGCGCCGAGTTGCGCATGAGCGGCGCTGCCACCTTCCTCCGAGTGCCACAACTGGCCAAGCTGCTGGCCAGCGTCGAGCCCGGCACTTGCCTGCACCTGAGCCTGGCGCGGGTCAGCTATATCGACCACGCCTGCATGGAGCTGCTGGAAGACTGGGGCCGCTCCGCCCGCGCCCAAGGCGGCGGGTTGGAAATCGTTGAAGGTGCGGCGTTGAAGCGTCGGGTGGAAGGTCGACAGCGCACGGCACTGGCCTGATCGCACTACGGTTCACTCGCGTAGGGAGAGTGAGCCGGCTCAAAGGATCGCTTGATGGGCTATGGCGTGACACTTTCACCACACATAAATGATGTTGGTGTTCGCCATCCCCCCTAGATTAGGTGCGGGAACTGCTCACACACCATCGCTGAGATCAGTTGGCATCTGAGATTTTCGCGGCTGAAGCCGCTCCTACAGACGGAGATAGGCTCGGGCGGTGGCTAAAGTCCTCTCATCCAAAATCGGTGATGCCATCCGGCCCTCCCTTTTATGCCCCCGCAATCAGCCGCTCGATGATCCCCCGCTGCTCAGGATGCTCCGGTACCTGAATGCCAAACTCCTCGCGCAGTACCTCCAGCACCTCATCGACACTCCGCAACTGCACCCGCTCACTCGCCAGCCCCAGTCGGTGGATGGCGAAGCTGCCGTTATTCAGGGTCTTGCGCAAGCCTGGGCCGGTGCGCGCGGCGATCATCTGGCCGAGGAAGGGAGAATCCGGATGGGTACACACGTACCAGTTGCCCACCACGTAATCGATATCCGCCACCTTCTGCAGATCGAACACGTACATCGCCCGCCAGCTACCCGCCACCAGCGCTCGCAGGGTGTAGGTGCCGTCCGCCAGCGTCAGGCGGTAGGACTCATGCGGCGTGGCCTGTTCGGCCTCGCTGTCGAGCAGCAAGGGGCCGGTCGGCACCATACCGCCGAAGCCGACGTCGGTGATGTAGCGCACGCCACCCAAGGTCACCAGCACCAGCATATGGGTGCGAGCCGGCAAGGCATCTTCCGGCCCGCCCATGACCACGCGCCCGGTCAGCCCGCGTGCGTCGAAACCCAGCGCCTGTAGCAGCAGGAGAAACAGGCGGTTGAGCTCGAAGCAGTAACCGCCACGGCCCTGGCGCAGCAGTTTGTCCTGAATCGCTGCGGGTTCGACCTCGACCGGTACGCGCAGCATGGTCGACAAGGTTTCGAAGGGAACTTCAGCGGTATGCCGCGCCTGCAGCCCGCGCAGGGTGTCGAGGGTAGGGGGTGGCGCCGAGGAATAACCCAGCCGCTCGAGGTATGCGTGTAGATCCAGCATGAATGGTTCGGTCATTGTCCTTCTCCCTTTTCTACCTGCCGGCTGTTTTACCAGAGGCGACCAAGGGGAGATATGTATAGGGTCGATAGTCAAAAGGCCGATTCTGCGAACGGACTTTCGCTTTATCGCTGCACAAGGGACTTGTTTTTAGGGGAAATTCGGCACCCGATAATGGCCATAAGCCTTTATAGTACGCGCCCCTTTTTAGCACTCACGACAGGGATGTAATCCAGATGTCTTCCTTCAAGTCCGCCGCCATGCTGGCAGCCGCGCTCATCGTCAGCGGTTGCTCCACTGCCACCTGGGTCAAGCTCCCCAGCGAGAGCACCCTCATCGTCAACGAGCGCCCGACGCCTCACAAAGAAGGCCTGGTCAAGACTCGTCCATTTTCGTGGGGCGCAGCAGGCGGCGTGCCTTATCGGCTGGAGGACAAGCAAGCCCATGTCATCCAGAGTGGTCGCCTGAAGACACGTTTCCGCGTCGCCTCGATCTTCTGGCCTCCGGTCGGCATCGCCTACTGGCCGATGGGCTTCGGCCAGCGCTGCTATGACTTGACTGGCCCGCAGCCGCAAACCTGTACCTATCAGGATCTGGTCGACCTGCGCAGGAACCACCGCCTGTCCCGCTAACGAAAGGGGCTGATGTCGATCAGGTAGCACTCGATGCCTGCGCGGATGGGGTACGCCGATAGCAGATGCGCCGACTTCGGTGCGCACGGCGCACCCTACGTATCGATCGCCGGGTACGTCAGTGATGGGATGCAGGTGTCGCTCAGTCCGTATCAGCCAATACCAGTCGTATTGCACGCTCGCGCTCTCAACATGTGAGCTGGAGCGGTGATCTGGCGGCACAACGAAAAAGGCCGGTCTTACGACCGGCCTTTTCATTCAAAGCCTCAGCTCACTCAGCCATTACTAGGGAAGGCGAACTGCGCGGCCTCGTGGCTCTTGCGCGCCGGCCAGCGTTGGGTGATGGCCTTCTTGCGGGTGTAGAAGCGCACGCCGTCCGGGCCGTAGGCGTGCAGATCGCCGAACAGCGAGCGCTTCCAGCCGCCGAAGCTGTGGTAGCTGACCGGCACCGGCAGCGGTACGTTGACGCCGACCATGCCCACTTCGATCTCGTCGCAGAACAGACGCGCCGCTTCACCGTCACGGGTGAAGATGCAGGTGCCGTTGCCGTACTCGTGATCGTTGATCAACTGCATGGCCTCTTCCAGGCTGCCGACGCGAACGATGCATAGCACCGGGCCGAAGATTTCGTCGGTGTAGATGGTCATCTCCGGGGTCACCTTGTCGAACAGGGTGCCGCCGACGAAGTAACCGTTTTCGTTGCCAGCGACCACCAGATCACGGCCATCGACCACCAACTTGGCGCCCTGCTCGACACCCGCGTCGATGTAACCCTTGACCTTGTCACGCGCGGCAGCGGTAACCAGCGGGCCCATGTCCAGGCCGCAGGAGGTGCCGGCACCGATCTTCAGTGCCTTGATCTGCGGAACGATCTTGTCGACCAGCGCGTCGGCGATCTGGTCGCCCACGCACACGGCCACGGAGATGGCCATGCAGCGTTCGCCGCAGGAGCCATAGGCCGCGCCCATCAGCGCGCTGACAGCGTTGTCCAGATCGGCATCGGGCATCAGCACGGCGTGGTTCTTGGCGCCGCCCAGAGCCTGTACGCGCTTGCCGCGCTTGGTGCCTTCGCTATAGATGTACTCGGCAATCGGCGTGGAACCGACGAAGCTCAGGGCCTTGACCTCGGGCGCTTCGATCAGCGCATCGACCGCGTCCTTGTCGCCGTTGACCACGTTCAGCACGCCCTTGGGCAGGCCGGCCTGGTTCAGCAGCTCGGCGATGAACAGGGTAGAACTCGGGTCACGCTCGGACGGTTTGAGGATGAAGCAGTTGCCGCAGACGATGGCCAGCGGATACATCCACAGCGGCACCATGGCCGGGAAGTTGAACGGGGTGATGCCGGCAACCACGCCGACCGGCTGCAGGTCGGTCCAGGCGTCGATGTTCGGGCCGACGTTACGGCTGTATTCGCCCTTGAGGATTTCCGGGGCGGCGCAGGCGAACTCGACGTTCTCGATGCCACGCTTGAGCTCACCAACGGCGTCTTCGATGGTCTTGCCGTGCTCGGCGCTGATCAGTGCGGCGATTTCGTTCTCGTTCTGCTCCAGCAGTTGCTTGAAGCGGAACATGATCTGCGCGCGCTTGGCCGGCGGGGTGTTGCGCCAGGCCGGGTAGGCAGCCTTGGCGGCATCGATGGCCAGTTGCATGGTGGCGCGGTCAGCCAGACCGACCTGGGTGGTGGAGTCACCGGTGGACGGGTTGTACACCGGAGCGGTGCGGCCGCTACCGGCAACCAGTTCGCCGTTGATCAGGTGCTTGATTGTGCTCATGGTTATTCTCTGCTCGCTGGAACGGAAAGGGGTTGGCGGGACGCTCCCGCGGCGGCGCCTGAGCGCCGGATTGTCACTAGGGCCACCGACTGTAACGCCTGCACTGCAGCCAGCGCCTGTGCGCGTGCCCGCACGGTCATGGCGATTTCAGCTCGATTTCGATGAAGGCCACTTCGTGCGCGCACGGGTTGATCACGTTGTGCTCGGTACCGATCTGCCGCGTGTAGCTCTGACCGAGCACCAGCGGCGCACGCCGCTCGCCTTCGGGCGTCTCCAACAGCAGCTCACCATCGGTGACCGGTACCACGACATATTCCATGCCGTGGCGATGCCAGCCGGTCTCGGCACCGGGGGCGAAGCGCCACTCGGTGACGATGACCTTGTCGGTGTCGAGCTGAACCGTGGCAACGGCCTTGGCACGTTCGCTCATCAGGCGATCCCGTTGAGGGCGTCGCCGACGGCGTTGAACACGCGGTCGAGGTCTTCGATCTTGGCGTTGAAGGTCGGGCCGAACTGCAGCGTGTCGCCACCGAAGCGCACGTAGAAACCCGCCTTCCACAGCGCCATGCCGGCCTCGAACGGACGGATCACGGCGTCGCCGTCACGCGGGGCGATCTGCAATGCGCCAGCCAGGCCGCAGTTGCGGATGTCGATCACGTGCTTGGCGCCCTTCAGGCCATGCAGGGCGTTCTCGAACTTCGGCGCCAACTCGGCGGCCTGCTGGATCAGGTTCTCGCGCTTGAGCAGCTCCAGAGTCGCCAGACCGGCGGCGCAGGCCACCGGGTGGGCCGAGTAGGTGTAGCCGTGGGTGAACTCAATCATGTGCTCCGGCGACGGCTGCTGCATGAAGGTGTTGTAGATCTCGCTGCTGGCGATCACCGCGCCCAGCGGGATGGCGCCGTTGGTGATCTGCTTGGCGACGTTCATCAGATCCGGAGTCACACCGAAGTACTCTGCGCCACTCCACTTACCCATGCGACCGAAACCGGTGATCACTTCGTCGAAGATCAGCAGGATATTGTGCTGCGTGCAGATCTCGCGCAGGCGTTGCAGGTAGCCCACCGGCGGCACGATGGCACCAGCCGAACCGGACATCGGCTCGACGATCACCGCGGCGATGTTGGAAGCGTCGTGCAGCTCGATCAGCTTGAGCAGCTCGTTGGCCAGCTCCACGCCACCGGTCTCGGCCATGCCCTTGGTGAAGGCCATGCCCGGTTGCAGAGTGTGTGGCAGGTGGTCGGCGTCCATCAGTTGGCCGTACATCTTGCGGTTACCGCCGATGCCGCCCAGCGCGGTGCCGGCGATGTTGACGCCGTGGTAGCCACGGGCACGACCGATGAAACGCGTCTTGGAGGCCTGGCCCTTGAGGCGCCAGTAGGCCTTGGCCATCTTCACCGCGGTGTCGGCGCACTCGGAGCCCGAGCCGGTGAAGAACACGTGGTTGAGCTCGCCCGGCATCAGGTCGGCAACCTGCTCGGCCAGCTTGAACGACAGCGGGTGGCCATACTGGAAGCCCGGCGAGTAGTCGAGAGTGCCGAGTTGCTTGGCCACGGCTTCCTGGATTTCCTTGCGCGAGTGGCCGGCGCCGCAGGTCCACAGACCGGACAGGCTGTCATAGACCTTGCGGCCCTGATCGTCGACCAGCCAGCTGCCTTCGGCACCGACGATCAGGCGCGGGTCACGCTGGAAGTTGCGGTTGGCGGAGAACGGCATCCAGTGCGCATCCAGCTTGAGCTGGCTGGCCAGGGACGGGGTTGCGGTCTGCGGCATGTTCATCGGGGTGGCCTCGGCAGTGGCGGCATGATCGGGAACAGCGTGGGAGGGGTTTTAGCCGCGAAAATCGACAGCAATCGCGGCTCAAGCCACTCCTACGAAGGGAGTGAATCAGTTGCCAGCAAAGGTGCCACGGGCATAGAGTCAGTAAAACAATACTTTTCTTAACCTCAGTTCAAGGCTTACTAAACAAATGAGCAGCCGCCGCCCCGATCCGCTGGCCCAGGTCAGCGACTTTGAAATCCGCCTGCTCAAGCTGTTTCGCAGCGTAGTGGAATGCGGCGGTTTTTCCGCGGCGGAAAGCGCCCTTGGCATCGGCCGCTCGGCCATCAGCCAGCAGATGAGCGACCTCGAGCAGCGACTCGGTCTGCGCCTGTGCCAACGTGGACGCGCCGGCTTCGCCCTGACCGAGGAAGGCCGCGAGGTGTACCAGAGCACCCTGCAATTGCTCAGCGCGCTGGAGAGCTTTCGCACCGAGGTCAACGGTCTGCACCGTCATTTGCGCGGCGAACTGAACATCGGCCTGACCGACAACCTGGTGACCATCTCGCACATGCGCATCACCAATGCCCTGGCGCGTCTCAAGGAGCAAGGGCCGGAGGTGCGCATCCACATCCGTATGACACCACCCTCGGAAGTGGAACAGGGCGTGCTCGACGGGCGCCTGCACATCGGCGTGGTGCCACAGGTGGGCGCCCTCTCCGGCCTGGAATACCAGGCGCTGTACGACGAGCGCTCGCTGCTCTACTGCGCCGTCGGCCACCCGCTGTTCTATGTCGATGACCAGCAGTTGGAGGACGAACGGCTCAACGCCCAGGAAGCGATCGCCCCGACCTTCCGCGTGCCACCCGAAGTGCAGAGCCATTACCAGGCGCTCAACTGCACGGCCAGCGCCTCGGATCGTGAAGGCATGGCCTTCCTCATCCTCACCGGGCGTTACATTGGTTACCTTCCGGATCACTACGCCCAGGCCTGGGTACAGCAGGGACGACTGCGCGCGCTCAAGGCCAGCAGCCGCTACTACGACATCAACCTGGCAGCGGTGACACGCAAGGGGCGACGTGCACACCTGGTGCTGGAAAGTTTTCTCGACGCGCTGGCCGAGGCCTGATTTACGCACCAGCACGGCGCATCGAACACCAAAACAGGGCACATCTTTCGACACACCACCCCATCAGGCTTACAGGCATTGCGAGCGCGCCCGATCGGGATCGCGGCAACATCTAGCTATTGATGTCAGCTTCACGTCGCCATATAAATGACGGCAAGTTTCTTGCTGGCAAAACGCCAGAGAGGCTCGCACCTCCGTCATTCTCCGCTGCCTTGGCCGTACGCTTGGCTGTCGTAATTCCTGGTTTTCGAGGCTTAAGATGTTCTTCTTCAAACCGGTTCTGACGTTGATGAACCGCGCGCGCTACGCCCACAAGTTTCTGCTGATCTTCACCGTTTTCATGCTGCCCTATTGCTGGCTATCGCTGAGCAAGCTGGCCGATGTGAATGCGACCCTGGAGCAGTCGCGCCATGAGCTGCATGGCCTGCAGACCATCGAGCAATACCTGCCGGTGTATCGCCAGGCCCTGGAGCAGGCCGGCATGCACGTGATCGGCTATGCGCGTAACAAGGATGACGCCAAGCAGGAAATCGAGCGCCGCAGCCAGGCGCTGGTAAGCAGCATCGGAAGGCTCAATGCCTGGCTCGATGGCAGCCAGTTCGCCGGCATGAAGCTGGCCGAAACCGACCCCGGCTACGCCGTGGACAAGAAGTTGTCGGTGCAGGGCCTGAGTTCGCAGATGATCGAGCACGCCAGTTCGGTGCATGACCTGAGCGCCAACATGCGCGAGATCGCGGCCGTTTCCAAGCTGAGCCAGGACAGCAACCCACGCATCTACCGCAACGTGGATCTGCTGCTCAACCAGATGCTGCCGCTGTACGAGACGCTCAACCAGACCCGCGCCTATGCCAGCTACATGACCGCCTACGGCTTCCTCGAGTCCTCGTCGCGCCCGGCCATCGTCAACCAGCTCAACACCCTGCAGCGCTATGCCGATGGCATCGAGGCCAAGGGCAATGCCGAGGCGCAGCAACTGATGAGCGAAGCCGCGCGCAGCGGCGCCGAACAGTACAAGCGCGAGATCATCGACACCTATACGCAGAGCGGCTACTTCGACCAGAACGCAGTGGAGCAGTGGCTGCAACGCTATGAATCCTACGCACCGCAGGTCGCCGAGCTGGACAAGGCCAGCAACCTGCTGCTGGCGGAAACCGCCGGGCTGCTGCAGGCCCGCGCCGACGCCAACCTGCGCGAGCTGGTGCTGTGGGCCGGCACCCTGTTGCTGGTGGTGATGGTGCTGGTGTACCTGTTCGTCGGTTTCTACCTGTCGGTACGTGGCGCCATCCGCGACCTGACCAGTGCCACCCGGCGCATGGCCGAAGGCGACCTGCGCCAGCGCGTGCAAACTGACGCGCGCGACGAGCTGGGCGACCTGGCCCAGGACTTCAACGAAATGCAGACGCGCATGAGCGAGCTGATCGCCCAGGTCGCGCGCTTCTCCGAGACCACCCTGGACAAGGCGCAGAGCGTTAGCGACAGCGCCTCCACCAGCCAGCGCAGCGTCGAGCGCCAGGCCAACGAACTGGAACTGATCGCCACCTCGATGAGCGAGCTGGTCAGCAACGTCCAGGAGGTCAGCCAGAACTCGCACGTGACTGCCGACAAGGCCAACACGGCCGGCGAGAAGTGCCGCGAAGGCCGCGTGCAGGTCGATCACGCCGTGTCGCGCATCAACCAGCTGTTCAGCGAGATGGACGACTCCATCGGCGCCATCACCTCGGTGGAAAAGGAAAGCGAGGAGATCGCCAAGGCCGTCGACCTGATCAAGAGCGTCGCCGAACAGACCAACCTGCTCGCGCTCAATGCCGCCATCGAGGCCGCACGCGCCGGCGAACAGGGCCGCGGCTTCGCCGTAGTGGCCGACGAGGTGCGCAGCCTGGCGATTCGCTCCCACGAGCTGACCGGCGAGATCGACCAGACCATCGCCCGTCTGCGCCAGCAGGTCGGCAGCGCGGTCAAGACCATTCGTGGCAGCCACCAGAGCGCAGCGCAGAGCGTCGAGCAGATCACCCTGACGGCGAGCATCTTCGAGCAGATCACCGGCAGCATGGATCAGATCATCGATCACAACATCCAGATCGCCTCAGCCGCCGAGCAGCAGGCGGCGGTCGTGCAGGGCGTCGAACAGAACACCCTGGAGATCAAGAGCCTCAGCGACAGCAATGCCCATGAGGCACAAAGCACGGTGAACGTCAGCGACGAGCTGACCGGCATGACCCGCAACCTGCATGGCCTGATCGCCAACTTCAAGGTGTGACCGGCGCCGTCGTGGGCACAACCTGCCCACGGCGACACCCGCAAGGTGATGCGCCCGACGTAAACCGGCTTTTTCACGCCGTAACGCTTGTCACCCGGCCTAGGCTGGGGTATCTGTGCAGTCGCTCCGCTCCCAGATCAGCTCGGAATCGCCCATGACCTTCGAAGTCCCCGCCCACAGCGCCAACGGCAAGCCCGCCGGGCGCATTCGCCAGAAGAACGAAGAAGCCATCATCAAGGCTGCCGAGGAAGAGTTCGCCCGGCACGGCTTCAAGGGCACCAGCATGAACACCATCGCGCAGAACGTCGGCCTGCCCAAGGCCAACCTGCACTACTACTTCAGCAACAAGCTGGGCCTGTATCTGGCGGTACTGAGCAACATCCTCGAACTCTGGGACAGCACCTTCAACAACCTGACCGTCGATGATGACCCGGCCGAGGCACTGGAGCGCTACATTCGCGCCAAGATGGAGTTCTCTCGCCGCCAGCCGAAAGCTTCGCGCATCTTCGCCATGGAAGTGATCAGCGGTGGCGACTGCCTGTCGCAGTACTTCAACCAGAACTACCTGGACTGGTTCCGTGGCCGCGCCGCCGTGTTCGAAGGCTGGATCGCCGCCGGCAGGATGGATCCGGTCGACCCGATACACCTGATCTTCCTGCTGTGGAGCAGCACCCAGCATTACGCCGACTTCGCTTCGCAGATCTGCCGTGTCAAGCAGTGCTCGCGCCTGACCAAGCAGGACTTCGAGCAAGCCTCCGATCAACTGGTGCAGATCATCCTCAAGGGCTGCGGCCTGAAGCCCGCCGTCAAAGCCTGATGGCGTTCACCCTGCTCGGCCCCTGCGAATACCGCGAGGAGATTCGCAAGAGCCGTTTCATCGCCCTCGCCGCACCGATTGCCAGCGCGGCCGAGGCGCAAGCCTTCATCGACGACCACAGCGACCTGGCTGCCTCGCACAACTGCTGGGCGTGGAAAGTCGGCAACCAGTACCGCTTCAACGACGATGGCGAGCCGGGCGGCACGGCCGGACGGCCGATCCTCGCCGCCATCGAAGGGCAGGATTGCGACCAGGTGGTGGTGCTGGTAATCCGCTGGTACGGCGGCATCCAGCTCGGCACCGGCGGCCTGGCCCGCGCCTACGGCGGCAGCGCAGCCAAATGCCTGCAGGCCGGTGAGCGGCGTGAACTGGTGCTGCGCCAGGCCTTCAGCTGCCACCTGCAGTTCGCTGAACTGCCAGTATTCAAGGCGCGCCTGAACGAGTTCGACAGCCTGATCGAACGCGAGGACTACGACGCCACGGGCGCACGGCTGCAACTAGCCGTCGCACCAGCCGAGCATGCAGCCCTGGAGCGATTGCTGGGCGATATCAGCCGGGGCCGCGAACGTCTGAGGGCACCATGAAACGGACGACTATTGCGCTCCTACCGTTGTTGCTGTGGCTGGCCCTACCGGTGCAGGCCGATGTGCAGGAACACCTGCAGAAGCAGTACTACGACCTGCAGGTGGCCTCCGGCCAATCCCTCAGCCGCGCCCTCGACCAGGCCTCGCCGATTCACGAGAACGGCCAGGTATTCCACGCCTACACGCGCTGGAAGGTGCAGTGGAATTTCTGGTGGCGCGAACAACGCGATGGCCGCTGCCAGATCGATCTCACCCGCACCCTGTTGAACGCCAGCATCACCCTGCCCCGCCTTGGCGGCGGTGATGCACAGCAGCGTCAGCGTTTCGAGCAATACCTCAGTGCCTTGCGCGAGCACGAGCTGGGCCACTATCGCATCGGCCAGGCCGCTGCCGCCGAAATCGATGCGGCCCTGCTGGCAACGCCGGAATACCCCAGTTGCGCCGAGTTGCAGCAGCAGGCCAACCAGCGCGCCAACGCCATCCTGCAGCGCTACGCCGAGCAGGAGTGGCAGTACGACCAGCAGACCGGTCACGGCCGCAGTCAGGGCGCCTGGCTGCAGGACTGAACCTTTCCCACGGATCGCCATGCGCACCGACACCACCCGCCATAGGCGCTCGAATGCGGTGCGCATGGCGCACCCTACGGGGTGGCGCGCACCAATCCCGCGCATGGATCAAATCGGGCGACAGGCGCGAATAGGCTCGCCTGGCTTTTCTGACCTCCTGGCCAGGTTTTTGCTTTAGCCCCGCTCAGTTATTGCCATGAGCGTTTCCCATGTCCGCCTCACCTGATGCCCCGCGCCTGCAGCTGACAGCCATCAGCAAGCAATACCCCGGCTGCCTGGCCAACGACCGTATCGACCTGGCCATCGCCCCCGGCGAGATCCGCGCCCTGCTGGGTGAGAACGGTGCCGGCAAGAGCACGCTGATGAAGGTCATCTACGGTGTGACCCAGCCCAGTAGCGGTGAAATCCGCTGGCAGGGCGAGCGGCTCACGATGCGCGACCCGGCCATGGCACGCAACCTGGGCATCGGTATGGTGTTCCAGCATTTCTCGCTGTTCGAGACCCTGAGCGTCGCCGAGAACATCGCCCTGGCGATGGGGGCGGATGCCGGCACGCCGAAGCAGTTGGAGCCGAAGATTCGCGAGGTGTCGCAACGCTACGGCATGGCGCTGGAGCCGACCCGCCTGGTACACAGCCTGTCCATCGGCGAGCGCCAGCGGGTGGAGATCGTGCGTTGCCTGATGCAGGACATCAAACTGCTGATCCTCGACGAGCCCACCTCGGTGCTCACCCCGCAGGAGGCCGATGAGCTGTTCGTCACCCTGCGCCGCCTGGCCGCCGAAGGCTGCAGCATCCTCTTCATCAGCCACAAGCTCGGCGAGGTGCGCGCGCTGTGTCAGAGCGCCACGGTGCTGCGCGGCGGGCGGGTGTCCGGCCATTGCGTGCCGGCAGAATGCAGCGACCTGGAGTTGGCGCGGCTGATGGTCGGTGATGCCGAGGGCCTGGAAAGCAGCTACCCGAAAGTCAGCGGCGGCCTGCCACGCCTGCGTGTCGACGACCTCAGCTGGCACAACCCCGATCCCTTCGGCTGCTCGCTCGAACGTATTCGTCTGGAAGTACGCAGTGGCGAGATCGTCGGTATCGCCGGCGTGGCCGGCAATGGCCAGGACGAGCTGCTCGCGCTGCTCAGCGGCGAAACCCGCCTGCCCCGTGGCGAACGCGAGCGGGTCAGCCTGGATAGCGCGCCAGTGGCCAATCTGCACCCTAATGCGCGGCGCCAGCTGGGCCTGGCTTTCGTGCCGGCCGAACGCCTCGGCCACGGTGCGGTGCCGGAGATGAGCCTGGTGGACAACGCCCTGCTCACCGCCTTCGGCCAGGGCCTGGTCAAGGGCGGCCTGGTGCAGCGCAGCAAGGTACGTGCGCTGGCCGAGCAGATCATCCAGCGCTTCGCGGTGAAGACGCCGGATGCCGATACGGCGGCGCGAAGCCTGTCCGGCGGCAATCTGCAGAAGTTCATCCTGGGGCGCGAGATTCTGCAGAACCCGAAACTGCTGGTGGCCGCGCACCCGACCTGGGGCGTGGACGTCGGCGCCGCTGCGGCCATCCACCGCGCGCTGATCGCCCTGCGCGATGCCGGCGCGGCGATCCTGGTGATCTCCGAAGACCTCGACGAGCTGTTCCAGATCAGCGACCGCATCGGCGCACTGTGCAGCGGGCGCCTGTCGCCGCTGGCCGAGACAGCGCAGGTATCCACCGTGGAAGTCGGCCGCTGGATGGCCGGTGAATTCGATCAACCCGCCGCCGCTGCGGCCTGCTGACGGAGCCCGTCATGCTGTTATCCCTGGAACCGCGCGGCCAAGAGTCGCGCCCCATGCTCTGGCTGTCGCCGCTGCTGGCCGCAGCCCTGACCCTGGTGAGCGGCGTACTGCTGTTCGCCCTGCTTGGCCATGACCCGCTGGAGACCCTGCATACGCTGCTGATCGCGCCGGTCAGCGACGGGTACGGCGTGTCCGAACTGCTGGTCAAGGCACTGCCGATCCTGCTCTGCGCCCTCGGCTTGGCAGTCGCCTACCAGGCGCGCATCTGGAACATCGGTGCCGAAGGCCAGTTGCTGATCGGCGCCCTGGCCGGCAGCGCCATGGCCCTGCAACTGATCGACTGGGAAAGCCGCTGGGCACTGGCCTGGGTGGTGCTGGCCGGCACCTGCGCGGGCGCGGCGTGGGCCGGGCTCACCGCCTGGCTGCGTACGCAGTTCAACGCCAACGAAATCCTCACCAGCATCATGCTCAACTACATCGCGCTGAACCTGCTGCTGTTCTTCGTGCATGGGCCGCTGAAAGACCCCGCCGGTTTCAACTTCCCCGAATCGGCGATGTTCGGCGATGCCAGCCGCCTGCCGCTGGTCAGCGAGGACGGGCGCCTGCATGGCGGCCTGTATCTGGCGCTGCTGGCCCTGGTGGCGGTGAGGGTGCTGCTGCACAAGAGTTTTCTGGGCTTCCAGATCAAGGTGCTGGGCCTGGACAAGCGCGCCGCCGGCTTCGTCGGTTTTCGCGAGAAGCGCCTGGTGTGGTTCGCCCTGCTGGTCAGCGGCGCCCTGGCCGGCCTGGCTGGCGTCGGCGAAGTGGCCGGACCGATTGGCCAACTGGTACCACAGGTCTCGCCCGGCTACGGCTATGCGGCGATCACCGTGGCCTTTCTCGGCCGCCTCAACCCGCTCGGTATCGTTGCCGCCAGCCTGCTGATGGCGCTGCTTTACCTGGGCGGCGAGAACGCGCAGATGAACCTCAACCTGCCGCAGGCGATCACCCAGCTGTTCCAGGGAATGATGCTGTTCTACCTGCTGGCCTGCGACGTGCTGATCCTCTACCGGCCGCGGCTGAAGTGGAAATGGACGAAGCGCGAGAGCCTCGCTGAAGCGACCACCTGACTGTGGGAGGGGCTTTAGCCGCGACAAAAGCTCGCCGCTGAAGCGCCTCCCACAAAGAGCATGAATGCAAAGGAATCCCCATGGATCTCGATCTGTTGACCAATATCTTCTACGCCATGGTGCGCACCGGCACGCCGCTGCTGCTGGTGGCTCTGGGCGAGCTGGTGTGCGAGAAGAGCGGCGTGCTCAACCTCGGCCAGGAGGGCATGATGCTGTTCGGCGCGGTGATCGGCTTCATCGTCGCCTTCAGCACCGGCAGCCTGTGGCTCGGCGTGTTGCTGGCGATGGCTGCCGGCATGCTGCTGTCGCTGCTGTTCGCCGCCGTGGCGCTGGGTTTCAACGCCAACCAGGTGGCCACCGGCCTGGCCCTGACCATCTTCGGCGTCGGCCTGTCCACCTTCGTCGGCGCTGCCTGGGTCGGCAAGCCGCTGTCCGGTTTCGAGCCCATCGTCATTCCGCTGCTGTCTGACATCCCGCTGATCGGGCGCATGCTGTTCGCCCAGGACGTGCTGATCTACCTGTCCTTCGCCCTGTTCGCGCTGGTGGCCTGGGTGCTGCTGAAAAGTCGTATCGGCCTGATCATCCAGGCTGTTGGCGAAAACCCGGACGCCGCCAGCGCCATGGGCCTGCCGGTGCTCCGCGTGCGTACCCTAGCGGTGTTGTTCGGCGGCGCCATGGCCGGCTTGACGGGCGGCTACCTGTCGCTGGCCTACACACCGATGTGGGCGGAGAACATGACCGCCGGCCGTGGCTGGATCGCCCTGGCACTGGTGGTGTTCGCCAGTTGGCGCGTATTGCGCGTACTGCTCGGCGCCTACCTGTTCGGCCTGGCCAGCATTCTGCACCTGGTGGCGCAGGGCATCGGCCTGTCGATCCCATCGAACCTGCTGGCCATGCTGCCCTACGTCGCTACCATCGTGGTGCTGGTGCTGCTCTCGCGCGACGCGATCAAGACCCGGCTGTATGCGCCGGTGTCACTGGGTCAGCCGTGGCAGCCAGGGCATTGATGCGCCCATGAATCGCGGCTGAAGCCGCTCCTACACAAGCGACGCACACCCCGTAGGAGCGGCTTCAGCCGCGATCAGTGCTAGAGCCACACAGCATCCCATAATGGGTAGTCCGCCACCCGCTTCACCAGGCCTGCCCGCACAGGATTGGCAATCACATAACGTGCGACAGCCCGTAAATCCTCTTCCTGACGCAAAGCACGATCATGGAAACCGTGCTGCCATAACGGACCATACCGAGACAAACGCTGATTGATCCGGCGCGCGCTGCGGCCTTTGATCCGGCGCATCAACTCGTCCAGAGTCGTACGCTCCAACTGCACCAGCCAATGCAGATGATCAGGCATCACCACCCACGCCAGTGAATGCACCAGACCGATCTCATGAGCCTCACGAAGCTCGGCGACCAATAGCCGCCCGAGAGCAAAATCCTGGAGCAGCGCTTCGCGACCATGCAGTACCGCCGTCAGCAAGTAGACGCGACCGGATTCGGAATAACGTCCACGACGTAGTGCTCCTGCATGCGGTTTGTCTGAACGAAGCATTCCTTTGCCTCCTGATCGTGATTGGTTCTGTATAGCAGTTGATCGCGGCTGAAGCCGCTCCTACAAAAACAACATGCCCTGTAGGAGCGGCTTCAGCCGCGAAAAGCTAGCTGCGGCGATTTAACCGGCCACAACTGCGCCACACCCCAGGCCAATTCGAAGACCAGGAAGATCGCGATCAGAGGCGTTGCGCCGTGCATCAGCGCGTAGATCTGCCAGGTAGAGAACAGCAGGCGACCGGCCGCGTCATAGCGACCGAACACCGCTTTCGGATCGCGAATACGCAGCACCGACCAGACACAGATGATCGAGCCCATCAGGTTGCCCAGCAGCATATGCATCGGCTCGAAGACCGGCAGCGCCCCCGGTAGGCCGAGGCCGTGGTGCAGGCTTTGCAGCAGGCCGTGCAGCGCCATGAAGCTCCATGGCGTGGCGAAGGGGGCGGCCACCAGCAGGTCGTACCAGCCACTGGCCCGTACCAGGCGGCGATAGTGTTCGGGGGTCCACATGGGTGTTGCTCCAGTCATTGAAGGAGCACCTAGGCTAAGGCCTGGAGTATGCTCCAAGGTCAACACCCCACCGAGTGAAAAGATGCGAATCGGAGAACTGGCCGAAGCCTGCGAAGTGAGCCGCGACACCCTGCGCTTTTACGAGCAACGCGGGTTGATCGCCGCACGACGCAGCGCCAACGGCTACCGCGACTACCCCGTCGAGATGGTGCAGCTTGTCACCTACATCAAGACCGCGCAGCGCCTGGGTTTCAGCCTTGGCGAGATCAGCCAGCATGTCGGCGGCCTGTGGCAGGCCACCGACCCGGATCAAACCGTGACCCAATTGCTGCAAGACAAGCTGACGCTGATCGAAAACCGCATCGACGAGTTGCAGCAACTGAGAAACGAACTGCTGCAGCGCCTGGCCACCACCTGCCCGCTGCGCGCCTGACGTCCGCATCCGATTGTCTGCCGAGCAAGAATTCAGCTATCGTCGCCTCGCGTCATTTCTGACGAACCTGGATCAGCAGACAGGGTCAACACTGAGCTGGCTTACCTGAAATCAACCTCAGAGGAGCCACTCATGGCTGCTACTCGACTCTGGATCAAGAACCCTCTCGCCGTTTTCACCGCTAACCATCACGACGCCTCTGGTGGTCTGGTAATCGAAGATAGCCGTATCGTCGAACTGCTCGGTGCCGCCCAGCAACCCGCTCAACCCTGCCAGCAGACGTTCGATGCCAGTGCGCATGTGCTGCTGCCGGGCCTGATCAATACCCACCATCACTTCTACCAGACCCTTACCCGTGCCTGGGCGCCGGTGGTCAACCAGCCGCTGTTCCCCTGGCTGAAGACGCTGTATCCGGTATGGGCGCGGCTGACACCGGAAAAGCTGGCTCTGGCCAGCAAAGTGGCGTTGGCCGAGCTGCTGCTGTCCGGCTGCACCACCGCTGCCGATCATCACTATCTGTTCCCCGGTGGACTGGAACAGGCCATCGATGTGCAGGTGAACGCGGTGCGCGAACTGGGTATGCGCGCCATGCTCAGTCGTGGCTCGATGAGCCTCGGCGAGGCCGACGGCGGCCTGCCACCACAGCACACCGTGCAGAGCGGCGAGGCGATCCTGGCCGACAGCCAGCGTCTGATCGAGCGCTACCATGAGCGCGGCGATGGCGCGCAGATCCAGATCGCCCTGGCGCCCTGCTCGCCCTTCTCGGTAACCCGCGACATCATGCGCGCCAGCGCCGAAATGGCCGAGCAGCTGGACGTACGTCTGCACACCCACCTGGCCGAAACCCTCGACGAAGAGGACTACTGCCTGCGTCAGTTCGGCCTGCGCACCGTGGACTATCTGGAAAGCGTCGGCTGGCTCGGGCCGCGCACCTGGCTGGCGCATGGCATTCACTTCAATGCCGAGGAAATCGCCCGCCTTGGCGCCGCCGGCACCGGTATCTGCCATTGCCCGTGCTCGAACATGCGCCTGGCCTCGGGCATCTGCCCCGTACATGACCTGGAGGCAGCCGGTGCACCGGTCGGTCTGGGCGTCGACGGTTCGGCCTCCAACGATGCCTCGAACATGATTATCGAAGCACGCCAGGCGCTGTATATCCAACGCCTGCGCTACGGTGCCGAGGCGATCACGCCCGAACGCGCGCTGGGCTGGGCCACCCGTGGCTCGGCACGCTTACTCGGACGTAGCGATGTCGGTGAACTGGCCGTTGGCAAGCAGGCTGACCTGGCGTTGTTCAAGCTGGACGACCTGCGCTTCTCCGGCAGCCACGATCCACTCTCCGCGCTGCTATTGTGCGGTGCAGATCGTGCCGATCGGGTGATGATCGGCGGCAGTTGGCGAGTAGTCGACGGACAGATCGAGGGGCTCGATGTCGCTCAATTGATCGCCGATCACAGCCAGGCGGCGAGGCAGCTGGTAAGCGGCTGACGCCATACCGTGGGGTGCGCCATGTGTACCGAGAAACTGCCGGTACGCACGGCCTGGGCGGCCCCGCGACACCCTACGGTTTGCAGCAGGACGCTCGCACCACAACGCAGCATCTGCACGTCAGTCGCACCAATAGCGCTCCACACCATCCCTCGCCCTTGCCCGCAAAGGCTTCCAGCACGGCTATCTGTCTTATTGGTCAGCTTTTTGCAGTCATGGGATCAGCCAACCAACGGCCATCCCGACATCAAGACTGGAGCTCCACCCACCATGTTCGAGAAGAGCAAGAAACCACTGCTGCGCACCCTCGTTGCCGCCCTGGGTTTTGGCGCCATGCTCAGCGCCTCCGCCGCCGATCCGCTAAAGGTCGGCTTCGTCTATATCGGCCCCATCGGCGATCACGGCTGGACCTACCAGCATGAGCAGGGCCGGCAGATGCTGATCAAGGAACTGGGCGACAAGGTCACCACCAGCTACGTGGAAAACGTGCCGGAAGGCGCAGACGCCGAACGCGTGATCCGCAACATGGCCAAGGGCGGCTTCGACCTGATCTTCACCACCTCCTTCGGCTACATGAACCCGACGATCAAGGTGGCCAAGCAATTCCCCAAGGTGACCTTCGAGCACGCCACCGGCTACAAGCAGGACAAGAACGTCGGCACCTACCTGTCGCGCTCCTATGAGGGGCGCTACGTCGGCGGCTTCCTCGCGGCGAAAATGACCAAGACCAAAAAGGTCGGCTACATCGCTTCCTTCCCGATACCCGAGGTGATCCGCGACATCAACGCCATCCAGCTGGCCCTGGACAAATACAACCCGGGCACCGAGATCAAGGTGGTATGGGTCAACACCTGGTTCGATCCGGGCAAGGAATCCGACGCCGCCAACGCGCTGATCGACCAGGGCGTGGACGTGATGTTCCAGCACACCGACAGCCCGGCGCCGATCCAGACCGCCGAGCGTCGCGGAATCTACTCCGTCGGCTACGCCTCGGACATGGCGCATTTCGGGCCGAAGGCCGTGCTCACCTCCATCGTCAACGACTGGGGCCCGCACTACGTGAAATCCGCCCAGGCGGTGATCGATGGCAACTGGCAACCGCAGGACTTCTGGGGCGGCCTGGCCGAGGACACCATCGAGCTGCCGATCAGCGACCTGGTGCCTGCCGACGTGAAGAGCGAAGCCGAGCAGATCATCGCCGATATTCGCAGCGGCAAGTTCCACCCCTTCACCGGTCCGATCAAGGATCAGAGTGGCGTCGAGAAGATTCCAGCCGGCGTAACGGCAACCAATGCCGAACTGGCCTCGATGAACTACTACGTGGAAAACGTGAAGGCCGAGCTGCCGAAGTAAGCTGCTGGTGGGTTTCACCCGCCCTACGGTCTGTAGGGCGGGTGAAACCCACCACCAAGCCAATACCGATGCCGTCCCTGCTACCGGCAGAACCGCATCAAGGGGATCTCATCCGAGGTCTCTTTCCGCTGCCCTGGAGCCTGTCGGACTCAACCGTTCGTCGCGAGGGGAATCCGGTTTGAGACAGTTTTGTCGCTTTTCCGAGGCGAATAGCCCGCTATTTAACGAGGGAAAGCGGCAAAAATGGCCAAAGCCGGGTTTTCCGCAGCAGAACAGTGTTGGGTTCGACAGGCTCCCTAGTACGAGAAGACTCGCAGCACCGCCCCACCCGAGGCTCAACATGAACGCATTACCCATCATCGATATCGCCCCTCTGTACAGTGACGACGAATCCGCCTGGCCCGCCGTGGCCGAACGGATCGACCGCGCCTGCCGCGAATGGGGTTTCTTCTACATCGTCGGCCACCCAATAAGCAGCGAACGTATCGACACCCTGCTCGGTGCAGCGAAGCGCTTCTTCGCCCAGCCTACCGAGGAAAAGCTCAAGATCGACATCACCCAGACCGCCCACCATCGCGGCTACGGCGCCATCGCCACCGAACAGCTCGACCCGAGCAAGCCGAGCGACCTGAAGGAAACCTTCGACATGGGTTTCCATATGCCCGCCGATCATCCCGAAGTGCTGGCCGGCAAACCGTTGCGTGGCCCCAATCGTCACCCCGACGAACCCGGCTGGGCTGCACTGATGGAGCAGCACTACGCCGACATGCAGGCACTGGCCACTACCCTGCTGCGGGCCATGGCGTTGGCCCTGGATATCGAACCGGAGTTCTTCGACAAGCGCTTCCATGAGCCGATCAGCGTGCTGCGCATGATCCATTACCCACCACGCCAGACGGCCAGCTGCGCCGGGCAGCAAGGCGCCGGTGCGCAC
This sequence comes from Pseudomonas berkeleyensis, assembly GCF_014109765.1. Classification (NCBI taxonomy): domain Bacteria; kingdom Pseudomonadati; phylum Pseudomonadota; class Gammaproteobacteria; order Pseudomonadales; family Pseudomonadaceae; genus Pseudomonas; species Pseudomonas berkeleyensis. Next base: position 1,230,173 of record NZ_CP059139.1, on the reverse strand, counting down.
ACCGACTATGGCTGCATCACCCTGCTCTACCAGGACGAAGCCGGTGGCCTGCAGGTACGTCCGCGCCATGGCGACTGGATCGACGCGCCACCGATTGCCGGCAGCTTCGTGGTCAATATCGGCGACATGATGGCGCGCTGGAGCAACGACCGTTACACCTCCACACCACACCGTGTGATCAGCCCGCTGGGGGTGGATCGCTACTCCATGCCATTCTTCGCCGAACCGCATCCGGACACCCTGATCGACTGTTTGCCGAACTGTTCCAGCGCCGACAACCCGCCAAAATATTCGCCGGTGACCAGCGCCGAGTACCTGCTGTCGCGCTTCGCCGACACCTACGCTTACCGGCGTGAGGAACAGGGCTGACAGCCCGCTGCGGGTTCCTGGCACTCGTTGTCGCCAGGAACCCGGGAAACCGTAAAGACGCCCTGATTTTCTTGATAAACTGCCGCCTTCCTTTCTCCGAGATGCCGCGCATGTCCGCTCTTGACCAGGCGCTGCGCGCCGCCCTCGACGCCCGCGAAAACCTGCTGGACGAACTGCACGCGCAAGGCACCGACTGCTATCGCCTGTTCCATGGCAGCCAGGAAGGTGCCCCGGGCCTGACCGTCGACCGCTACGGCCCACAACTGCTGGTGCAGAGTTTTCACCAGCCGCTGGAGGCAGATGCCCTGCAAAGCCTCGCGACCATTGTCGAGCAGCGCCTCGGCCAGCCCCTGTTGCTGGTCTACAACGACCGCTCGCAACGTAACTCACGCATCGACCGCAATCCTCACGCGTTCGAAGCCGAAGAGGCGGCGCTGGCGGATCTGATCGGGCACGAATGGGGCCTGAACTACCGGGTACGCGGTCGCCACACCGGGCAGGATCCATTGCTGTTTCTCGACCTGCGCAACGCCCGCGGCTGGGTCAAGGCCAACAGCGCCGGTAAATCCGTACTCAACCTGTTCGCCTATACCTGCGGCGTCGGCCTGTGCGCGGCAGCCGGCGGCGCGAGCGAAGTGACCAACCTGGACTTCGCTCAGAGCAACCTCGCCGTAGGCCGTGAGAATGGCCAGCTCAATCCACAACTGCCAGCCATGCAGTTCATCCAGTCCGATTACTTCCCCGCCATCCGCCAAATGGCCGGCCTACCGATCAACAGCCGCCGCGGACAGAAGCTGCCGAACTACCCACGCCTGCAAGCTCGTCAGTTCGACCTGGTGTTCCTCGACCCGCCCGCCTGGGCCAAGAGCGCGTTCGGTACCGTCGACCTGCTGCGCGACTACCAGAGCCTGCTCAAGCCGGCGCTGCTGGCCACTGCCGATGGTGGTGCGCTGGTGTGCTGCAACAACCTGGCGAAAGTGGTGATGGAAGACTGGCGCGAACAGGTGCTGCGCTGCGCGGAAAAACTCGGCAGACCCGCGCGCGACTGCCAGGTGCTGGCGCCCGCCGTGGACTTCCCCTCCCATGACGCCAGGCCGCCGCTGAAGACGCTGATCCTGCAGTTTTGAGCCCGCTGCGAAAATAATTGCGCCCCACCACGCACGACCGGAACCGAACTGGCGTGCCATACTCCAAGTCATCCCTTCGTCTGGATAGATGACGCCAAGCCATGCCCAAAGGACTGAAGCGCGCGCTGAGCGCACTGTTGATCGCCCTCTTTCTCTACAGCCTGATCGGCTTCCTGATTCTGCCAGGCATCGCCCTGCGCATCGCCAACCAGCAACTGGCGCAGTACGCCACCGTGCCAGCATCGCTGCAGCGCCTGCAGCTCAATCCCTTCAGTCTGGAGCTGAACCTGTGGGGCCTGCGCATCGGCGAAGCGGGCCAGGAGCATCTGGCGTTCGAGCGCCTCTATGCCAACCTGCAAAGCGACAGCCTGTGGAGCGGTGCGCTGCACCTGGCCGCGGTCGAGCTGCAAGGGGCGCGCACCGCCGTGCTATTCGACAAGGACGGCACGCTGAACCTCACTCAATTGTTCCGCTTGCCGGAAACTACCGAGGAAAAACAACCGAGCAGCGGCGATCCCTTCCCACTGCGCATCGACACCATCGTCCTGCAGGAAAACGCCCTGCGCTTCCAGGATCTGCGCCCGAGCGAGCCGGTGGAATTCGCCTACGACGCCCTCGATCTGAAACTGCACAACCTCAGCACCTTGCCCGAAGACAACGCCGAGATGACCCTCACGGCCAGCGGCCCGAATGGTGCGAAGATCGACTGGCAGGGCCAGGTCAGCCTGACACCGATCACCTCCAGCGGCAGCCTGAAGATCAGCGACGGGCGCCTGAGTACCTTCTGGCCCTACGTGCGCGACGCCGTACCGCTAGTGCTCAAGGAAGGCCTGGTCGACCTCAGCAGCGATTACCGCCTCGACCTTTCCAAAGGTACCGAACTACAACTGAGCAAGGTCGCCATCCAGCTCGCCCCCTTTGCCATCGATGATCCGGACGGTAAACCGCTGGCGCGCCTGCAACGACTCGAGGTCACCGATACCAGCCTGGATCTGGCCAAACAGCAGGTGGTGGTTGGCCAGGTGCGCAGCCAAGGCCTGGAAGCCTGGGCCGCCCGCGAGGCCGATGGCCAGCTGGATTGGCAGAAGCTGTTTGCCGGTAAACCACAACCCGCGAGCGAAGCCGCGCCCGAAGCGCAAACCGAGACCAAGCCCTGGCAGGTGCTGCTGCAGGACGTACAACTGCGCGACTACAAGGCCCACCTGGCGGACCGCGTACCCAAGGAGAATGTGGCGCTGGAAGTCGGCCCGCTGAATCTCGATCTGAAAGATTTCGACAGCCTTGGCGACAAGCCTTTCAACCTCAAGCTGGATACCGGTCTGGGCAAGCAGGGCAAGCTGCAGGCCGCAGGCGACGTACAACTGACCCCAACCACGGCCCGGCTCAAGGTCATCACCCAGGATATCGACCTGCGCCTGGCCCAGGCCTACCTCAACCCCTTTATCCGCCTGGAACTGCGCAGCGGCCTGCTCGGCAGCGACCTCGACGTACAACTCAAGAGCACCGAGCCCTTGGCGCTGAGTGTGACCGGCAGTGCCAAGGTCGATCAGTTGCATACCCTCGACACCCTGCGCGAACGTGACTTCCTGCGCTGGAAACAGGTACGCGTCAACGGCCTCGACTATCGCCATGGCGACAGCCTGGCCATCGAGCGGATCGAACTGGATCAGCCCTACGCCCGCTTCGTGATCAACGAGAACCTCACCACCAACGTCAGTGACCTGATCGTGCCGCAACCCGCCGCTGCCGGCTCAGCTCAGCAGGACACCGGCAAACCGCTGGCAATCCGTATCGGCGGTGTCACCGTCAACGACGGTTCGGCCAATTTCGCCGACTTCAGCCTGACCCCCAGCTTCGCCACGGCCATTCAACAGATGAACGGCCGCATCGGCACGCTCGACAATCAAAAGCCGCAGGCCGCCAGCGTCGACATCAAGGGCAAGGTGGATCGCTACGCGCCGATGAGCATCAAGGGCCAACTCACCCCCTTCGATCCGCTCAACAGCCTGGACATCGCCACCAGCTTCAAGAACGTCGAACTGACCACCATCACCCCCTACTCCGGCAAGTTCGCCGGCTATCGCATCCGCAAAGGCCGCCTCAATCTCGACCTGCATTACCGCATCGAGAAAGGCCAGCTCAACGCCGAGAACAAGGTGCTGGTGGAAAACCTGCAACTGGGCGAACGGGTCGACAGCCCCGATGCAGTGGATCTGCCAATACGCCTGGCAGTCGCCCTGCTCAAGGACACCCAGGGCAACATCGCCCTCGAGCTGCCGGTACAGGGCGACTTGAACAACCCGCAGTTCAGCGTCATGCCCATCGTCTGGCAAACCCTGCGCAACCTGGTGCTGCGTGCAGCGCAGGCGCCGTTCAAGTTCATCGCCGGTCTGGTTGGCGGCAGCGATGTCGACCTCAGCACCGTACCATTCAGCCCGGGTTCGGCGGAGCTGGAAGGCGACGCCCGCCAGGCACTCGATACCTTGGCCAAGGCGCTGCAGGAACGACCCAACCTGCGCCTGGAGGTGGAGGGCCAGAGCGCGCAAGCCAGCGACGGCCCGCTGCTGGCCGAACAACGCCTGCAGCGCGAGTTCCGCGAAAGCTGGTACAAGGTGCTGCAACGCCGTGGCGACAAGGTACCGGCCAGCCCGGATGAGCTGGCGGTCGATGAGGACGAACAGGCCGCCCTGCTCGAAGGCATCTATCGCACCCGCCTGAAACAGCAGCCTCCGTCCGAATGGAGCGAGCTCAACGCCGCGCAGCGCACCCAGAACATGCGCCAGGCCGTGCTGGACTCCTGGGCTCAAAGCAAGCTGTTACTGCGTCAGTTGGCTCAGCAACGCGCTGCAACGATCAAGGACTACCTGGTGGAACAGGGCGGGTTGTACGATGAACGTGTCTACCTGATCGATGTCAACCTGGCTGAGCCCGAGGCCAATGGACGCGTGCTCACCGCCCTGCATCTGGACAGTCAATGATCATGCGCAGCTTGCCCTTCATCCCGTTTGCCACCCTGTTCGCATGCCTGATCAGCGCTACCGCGCAGGCTGATACCATGCGCTGCGGTAGCGCCCTGGTCAGCCTCGGCGACCGCCCGTTCGAAGTCGAACGCAAATGTGGCGCGCCGGTGCATCGCGACCCGATCGGTTACACCCTGGGTTCCTACGACCGCCGCGAATACATGATCGAAGAATGGGTGTACGGCCCGAGCAACGGTATGCTCAGCATCCTGCGCTTCGAAGGCAACCGCCTGACCGCCATCGAACGGCGCCGCGAACGCTGAGCAGGAGATTCCCATGCACAAACTCGGATACCTGCTCGTCATGCTGTGCCTGCCGCTTGCCGCCGAGGCCTCCTCCACCTATCGCTGTGGCAGCGCCCTGGTGAGCAAGACCGCGCCCAGTGCGGAAGTGCTGAGCAAGTGCGGCGAACCCGCCAGCCGCGACTTCATCGGCTACAAGGAGGTCGTCGATACCTATGGCTTTCGCAATGAAGTGAGTGTCGAGGAATGGGTCTACGGGCCGAAAAGCGGCATGTACCACTTCCTGCGCTTCGAAGGTGGTCGTCTGATCGAGATCCGCAGCAAACGCGGCAGCTGACGCCAGCCCTGCACAGGGCGCCGCACATCAGCGCATTCTCTGGCAAGCGCGGACACAGTCCGCCCCTTGAACAGCAAAAGACCCCACCGGTCACACCGGTGGGGCCTTTGAGCATCCATGCCTGTCGCTATCCGTGCTGATACGACGTCCGTGCCTGTAGCCATCCGTGCTCGTGCGGCATCCGTACCAGGCTATCCGTACTTAGAGCTTGTCGCTGAAATCGCGCAGCTCTTGCTGGGCCTTTTCCTTGGTCCAGCCGTAACGTTCCTGCAGTTTGCCGGCCAGGTATTCGCTGTGGCCTTCGGCGACGTCCAGGTCGTCATCGGTCAGGTTGCCCCAGCGCTCCTTGATGCGACCGCTGAGCTGCTTCCATTTGCCTTTGATGATGTCGCTATTCATGGTCATTCTCCCAGTGACAGGGGGATGGGGCCGGGCCTAGACCCGGCCGGCACGGTTATCAGTCAGCCGTTTTCAGAGCATCGGCGGAGACGTCACGCACGCCTTCGATTTCCTTGGTCTTGGCAATGGCCAGATCACGTTCGGCGTCGGTCGCTACCACACCGGACAGGGAAACCACGCCTTGGTTGGTCTCGACCTTGATGTCCAGAGCACTGAGGTTCGAGTCAGCGACGAAGGTGGACTTCACCTTGCTGGTGATCCAGGTGTCGGATACAGCCTGCTCGGCTTTATCCACAGTATCGTTGGCTGCCAGCATGGTCGGCTCGGCGGCGAAAGCTGCCGAAGCCAGAGACATGCTCAGCACAGCAGCGGTCAGGGTGGTAGCGGCAAAACGGTTGATTGGCTGTTTCATGGTTCGACTCCTGTACATTCCAGACAATCTGCAAACCAACTCCTGGCTGCAGGTTCACCAGTACTATCGCAAGCGCTGTGCCAGTTTTTTAAAATAAAATAAATACTTTAAAAACAAAGACTTATAAAAATAAAGACATAGCCTTTTGATTGCATTTCGCCGACTTGAAGAAAATAGCCCGGGCAATTTGCATGATCCGCAATTCATTCAGGGAGCCGAAGCTGATGGACGCGCTCCGAAACGCGATCTCCTGGCTCATGGCACGACCAAGAATGGTTATACGGCCTCACTTCACGCTGGGGCAGATATGAAATAGAGAAGACGCAGCCCCCTCGCGCCAAGCCAAACGCATTACTTATGCGGGCGCCAAAGCGCCGACCGCCGCCTGAACGGTGCCTGTCTGCACAACGCGTTGCAGGCAATCTCTGCCGATATCTGGGTTCTACGCAATACCCGAACGCCATAGGCGCACAGCGGATGTGGCATATTGCCCAGGCGCGACAACCGGTTCCCAAAGCCCCATGGATAAACCCGAGAAAAGCAAACCAGCTCGCGGCCGCCCACGAACCTTCGACCGCGAAGCCGCACTGGCCAAAGCGACCCACCTGTTCTGGCGCCAGGGCTATGCAGCGACCTCCATCGCCGACCTCACCGCGGCCATGGGCATTGGCTCGCCCAGTCTGTATGCGGCCTTTGGCTCGAAAGAGACGCTCTACGCCGAAGCCATCGACTATTACGGCAAGACCTATGAAGGGCTGGTGTGGGGCAATTTCTGCGCCGCGCCCACTGCCCGAGAAGCGATAACGGCCCTGCTGGTGGATTCTGCGGCCACGTTTACCGGGAATCTCGTCGAGGTTCCTCACGGCTGCATGGTGGCACTCTCGTCAGTGGCCAGCGAAGGTCATATCGAGCTTGGCGAACATGTCCGCTCAGCCCGTGCCGTGACTTGCGAACGCATCGAAGCACGCATTCGCCAGGCCATCGAAACAGGCGAGCTGCCACCTTCGACCGACGCCCATGCTCTCGCCCGCTTCGTACAAACTCTGCAAAGCGGCATGTCGCTGTTGGCCCGTGACGGCGTAGGCAAGACAGAACTGAGCGCAGTGGCGCTGCTGGCGATGCAGAGCTGGGACGCCCATATCAGGGGCACGCAGTAATCGCTGGAGAACAGGCATGAAAAAGGGCTCCCGCGGGAGCCCTTCTCATTGCAGCGAACGAACCGTCGCTTAAACGCCGGAGGCCTTGGCGGCCGCTACGTCCTTGATCGACAGTTTGATACGGCCGCGGTTGTCCACGTCCAGTACCAGCACTTCGACTTCCTGACCTTCTTTCAGAACGTCGGTCACTTTCTCTACGCGAGCATCGCTGAGCATGGAGATGTGAACCAGACCGTCCTTGCCCGGCAGGATGTTGACGAAGGCACCGAAGTCAACGATGCGCTCGACCTTGCCGACGTAGATCTTGCCGATCTCGGCTTCGGCGGTGATGGCCAGTACGCGCTGCTTGGCAGCCTCGGCGGCTTCCTTGGTTTCGCCGAAGATCTTGATCGAGCCATCGTCTTCGATGTCGATCGAGGCCTTGGTCTCTTCGCAGATCGCGCGGATGGTGGCACCACCCTTGCCGATGACGTCGCGGATCTTGTCCTGGTCGATCTTCATCGCCAGCATGGTCGGAGCGTTTTCCGACAGCTCGCTGCGCGATTGGGCGATGACCTGGTTCATCTGGCCGAGGATGTTCAGGCGAGCTTCCAGCGCCTGCTCCAGGGCCTGCTCCATGATCTCTTCGGTAATGCCCTGGATCTTGATGTCCATCTGCAACGCAGTGACGCCTTTGGCGGTACCGGCTACCTTGAAGTCCATGTCGCCCAGGTGGTCTTCGTCACCGAGAATGTCGGTCAGGACGGCAAACTTGTCGCCTTCCAGAACCAGCCCCATGGCGATACCGGCAACCGGCGCCTTCATCGGCACACCAGCGTCCATCAGGGCCAGGGAAGCACCGCAGACCGAAGCCATGGAGGAAGAGCCGTTGGACTCGGTGATTTCCGATACCACGCGGATGGTGTACGGAAACTCGTCAGCGCTCGGCAGCATGGCGGCAACGCCACGGCGGGCCAGACGGCCGTGGCCGATTTCGCGACGGCCAGTGGCGCCCATGCGACCACACTCACCGACCGAGTACGGCGGGAAGTTGTAGTGCAGCATGAAGGGGTCTTTCTTCTCGCCTTCGAGGGTATCCAGCAGTTGCGCGTCGCGCGCGGTACCGAGGGTAGCGACGACCAGCGCCTGGGTTTCGCCACGGGTGAACAGGGCCGAGCCGTGGGTCTTGTCCAGAACGCCGACTTCGATGTTCAGACCACGAACGGTGCGGGTGTCACGACCATCGATACGCGGCTTGCCGTTGACGATGTTCTCGCGCACGGTGCGGTATTCGATTTCGCCAAAGGCTTCCTTGACCTCGGCAGCGGAAGGCACGCCTTCTTCGCTGGCGAACTTGGCCACGACCTGATCACGCAGCTCGCCCAGACGCGCATAGCGATCCTGCTTGATGGTGATGGTGTAGGCCTGGGAGATGGCCTCGCCGAACTCGCCACGAATGGCGTTCAGCAGAGCGGTGTTTTCCGGCTTTGGCTGCCAGTCCCAAGTCGGCTTGCCGGCTTCGGCAGCGAATGCCTTGATGGCGCTGATGACGGACTGGAACTCATCGTGGGCGAACAGTACGGCGCCCAGCATTTGATCTTCGGTCAGTTCCTTGGCTTCCGATTCCACCATCAGAACGGCGGTTTCGGTACCGGCCACGACCATGTCCAGGCTGGAGGCCTTGAGCTGTTCGTAGGTCGGGTTCAGCAGATAGCCGGCTTCCGGGTGGAAGGCGACGCGTGCGGCGCCGATCGGGCCGTTGAATGGGATGCCGGAGATGGCCAGGGCAGCCGAGGTACCGATCATCGCAGCGATGTCCGGATCGGTCTTCTTGCTGGTGGAAACCACGGTGCAGATGACCTGCACTTCGTTCTGGAAACCTTCCGGGAACAGCGGACGGATCGGACGGTCGATCAGACGCGAGGTCAGGGTCTCTTTCTCGGAAGGACGTGCTTCACGCTTGAAGAAACCGCCAGGGATCTTGCCGGCAGCGTAGGTTTTTTCCTGGTAGTGCACGGACAGCGGGAAGAAGCCTTTGCTCGGGTCGGCGCTTTTGGCACCGGTGACAGCGACCAGCACGCTGACATCGTTATCGACGGTCACCAATACGGCGCCGCTGGCTTGACGGGCGATACGGCCAGTCTCGAGGGTGACGGTCGACTGACCGAACTGGAATTTCTTGATTACCGGGTTCACGGTGTTTTCCTTCTCTTTGTTGCCTTGGGGGAAATCGGAAAGAGGCGCGGGAGTCGGACCCGATGCATCCCTCGGAAAGCCAAAAGCTGGAAGCCCAGCGTCACGAGGTGAGGATCACTCCCCACTCGCGACGCCGAACTCCCAGCTTCCAACTTGTGCAGCTCGCGTCTATTAACGACGCAGGCCCAGGCGACCGATCAGGGCGCTGTAACGACTGGTGTCTTTACCCTTCAGGTAGTCCAGCAGCTTGCGGCGCTGGTTAACCATACGGATCAGACCACGACGGCTGTGGTGGTCTTTGCCGTTGGCCTTGAAGTGGCCTTGCAGCTTGTTGATGTTGGCGGTCAGCAGGGCAACCTGCACTTCCGGGCTACCGGTATCGCCTTCAGCTTGCTTGTAGTCGTTAACGATCTGGGCTTTTTCTTCAACGCTGAGTGCCATGTTGGCTTCCTCTCATCTGGAAACTGCTGAAGCAGTCTCAATAGGCCGGGAATCGCTTCCCGTGTTTTAAAAAGAGGCATGACCGTGCCTACTAACAGCCACCCTCGTAATCCTGACCCCGGCATCTGCCAGTTCCAGGTTTTCAGCCTTCTCGGCCGAACCATTCGCGTTACCGGCAACTCCGATAACGCCTGTCGACGCAACGCGTCGGTATCCATTCAATCCGGGCTGTAGCCCGTTACGCGCCGGTGTAGATCAGCCGGCGCGGCGCAATACGACCGTCATCGCTCACTTCACCAATACCGATGAAGCGGCCGTTGTGATCCTGCACCCGCACCATGCCGAACTTCGGCGCTTCCGGTGCTCGCACCGGTTGCCCTTGCAACCAGTAGAACGCGCTGTGCTCGGAGAACTGCAGCAGCGGCCAATCCTGCAGGCCACTGTCAGCCGGTAACAGGAAGCGATCCAACGCCTCGTTGCCACCTTCGGCGTGTGCAGCCTCCAGCTCTTCCAGGGTCACAGTACGTGACAGGTCAAACGGGCCGGCCTTGGTACGACGCAACTCGGCGACATGTGCACCGCAGCCCAGCAACTGGCCGAGATCCTCGACCAGCGTACGAATATAGGTGCCTTTGCTGCAGTCGACGGCCAGACGAACCTGCTCGCCTTCACATGCCAGCAATTCCAGGCGCGCAATAGTAACAGAACGCGCTTCACGCTCCACTACTTCCCCTGCACGGGCCAGTTTGTAGAGAGGCTGGCCATCTTTCTTCAGCGCCGAGTACATCGGTGGTATCTGCTTGATTTCACCCCGAAAGCGCGGCAACAGCGCCTCGATCTCGGCGCGACCGACGGTCACCGGGCGGCGCTCGATGACCTCGCCTTCGGCATCCCCAGTGGTGGTGGTGACACCAAGCTGGGCGACGGTCTCGTAGCCCTTGTCGGCATCGAGCAGATACTGGGAGAACTTGGTCGCCTCACCGAAGCACAACGGCAGCACGCCGGTCGCCAGCGGGTCGAGGCTGCCGGTGTGGCCGGCCTTTTCCGCATTGAGCAGCCAACGCACCTTCTGCAGCGCCGCGTTGGAAGTAAAACCGTGGGGCTTGTCCAGCAGGATGATGCCGTCGACCTTGCGGCGAATACGTTTGACCTGCGCCACGCCTTACTCCTTGGAACCGGCAGTGTCGTCGTGCAGACGATCTTCCGCCACGGCACGCTCGATCAGCGCCGACAGGTGAGCACCGCGCTGGACGCTCTCGTCGTAGTGGAAATGCAACTGCGGCACGCTGCGCAGCTTCATCGCCTTGCCCAACTGCATGCGCAGGAAACCGGCTGCATCGTTGAGCACCTTGAGGCTCTCGGCGACGGCATTGGAGTCGTCCTGCCCCATAACGGTGATGAAGACCTTGGCGTGGCCGATATCACGGCTGACGTCGACCGCAGTAATGGTCACCAGCCCCAAACGCGGATCCTTGACCTCACGCCGGATGAGCTGGGCCAGTTCGCGTTGCATCTGGTCGCCGATACGCTGTGTACGGCTGTAATCTTTGGCCATTTTCTACTTACCTTTACTTCGTCCGCCGTCTATTCGCCAGCGGACTCAAAAGCGGCAAACGCCCGGCCGCGCGAATGCGGGGCCGGGCGTTGCGTGTTGCGACTCGCGATTACAGGCTGCGAGCCACCTGGACTTTCTCGAACACTTCGATCTTGTCGCCGACCTTGACGTCGTTGTAGCTCTTCACGGCGATACCGCACTCCATGCCGTTACGCACTTCGGCGACGTCGTCCTTGAAGCGACGCAGGGATTCCAGCTCGCCCTCGAAGATCACCACGTCTTCACGCAGTACGCGGATCGGACGGTTACGGAAGACAGTGCCTTCAATGACCATGCAACCGGCGACCGCGCCGAACTTCGGCGAACGGAACACGTCACGCACTTCGGCGGTACCCAGGATGTTCTCGCGAACATCGCTGCCGAGCATACCGGTGAGCGCCTTCTTGACGTCTTCGATGATGTCGTAGATGACGTTGTAGTAGCGCATGTCCAGGCCTTCGGCCTCGACGATCTTGCGCGCACCGGCGTCAGCACGGACGTTGAAGCCGAACAGCACGGCATTGGAGGCCAGCGCCAGGTTGGCATCGGATTCGGTGATACCACCGACGCCGCCACCGACCACACGCACTTGCACTTCGTCGTTGCCCAGGGTGCTGAGCGAGCCTTGCAGCGCTTCCAGAGAACCACGCACGTCGGCCTTGAGGACGATGTTGAGGGTTTTCTTCTCTTCCTGGCCCATGTTCTCGAAGATGTTTTCCAGCTTGCCGGCGTGAGCACGGGCCAGCTTGACCTCGCGGAACTTGCCTTGACGGAACAGAGCAACTTCACGGGCCTTCTTCTCGTCGGCGACCACGGTCATGTCGTCACCGGCATCCGGCGTACCGTCGAGGCCGAGGATTTCGACCGGGATGGACGGGCCAGCTTCCTTGATCGGCTTGCCGTTCTCGTCAAGCATGGCGCGCACGCGGCCATAGTTGACGCCGACCAGCACCATATCGCCCTGACGCAGCGTACCGTCCTGAACCAGCACGGTGGCAACCGGGCCACGGCCCTTGTCCAGGCGCGACTCGACCACGACACCACGACCCGGTGCCGACGGCGTGGCTTTCAGTTCGAGAACTTCGGCCTGCAGCAGTACGGCTTCGAGCAGTTCATCGATGCCGGTACCCGCCTTGGCAGAAACCGGTACGAACGGCGCATCACCGCCCCACTCTTCCGGGATCACGTCGAGAGCAGCCAGGCCGTTCTTGATGTTGTCCGGGTTGGCTTCCGGCTTGTCCATCTTGTTCACCGCGACCACGATCGGCACGCCAGCCGCTTTCGCGTGCTGTACGGCTTCCTGGGTCTGCGGCATCACGCCGTCGTCAGCAGCGACGACCAGGATGACGATGTCGGTCGCCTTGGCACCACGTGCACGCATCTGGGTAAACGCGGCGTGACCGGGGGTGTCGAGGAAGGTGACCATGCCGCGCTCGGTTTCCACGTGGTAGGCACCGATGTGCTGGGTGATACCACCCGCTTCACCGGAAGCCACCTTGGCGCGACGGATGTAGTCGAGCAGCGAGGTCTTGCCGTGGTCGACGTGGCCCATCACGGTCACGACCGGCGCGCGGGACACCGCCTCGCCTTCGAACTTCAGCGACTCGGCCAGGGAGTCTTCCAGAGCGTTATCGCTGACCAGCTTGACCTTGTGGCCCAGCTCTTCGGCGATCAGCTGGGCAGTTTCCTGATCCAGCACCTGGTTGATGGTCACCGGAGTGCCCATCTTGAACATGAACTTGATGACTTCGGCGGCCTTGACCGACATCTGCTGAGCCAGATCGGCCACGGTAATGGTCTCGCCAATTGCCACGTCGCGCACTACCGGGCCGGCCGGAGCCTGGAAGCCATGCTGGTTGCGCTTCTTCATCTTCGACTTGCCGCGGCCACCACGACGGAAACCGTCGCTTTCTTCATCGACGCTACGTGGAGCGACGCGCGGAGCCGGCGCCTTCTCCTTGGTAGCAGGGCGATGCTGGGTGTGCTTGCGATCGCGGCGCTCGTCTTCGTCGGAGCGGGCCTTCTCGGGGCGACGCACTTCTTCTTTCTTGCGCTCGACCTCGACCACAGGAGCGGCAACAGCCGGCTCGACTGCAGCGGCTACCGGAGCCTGAGCCTCGGCAGGCGCAGCAGTGGCGCTAGCGGCCTGGCGTTTGGCTTCTTCTTCGGCCTGGCGCTTGGCCTCTTCCTCGGCTTTCAGGCGAGCGGCTTCAGCCACAGCGCGCTGCTCTTCGAGCTCACGCTGCTTTTCGGCTTCGAGCTCTTCCGGGCTGCGCTTGACGAAGGTCTTCTTCTTGCGCACTTCTACGCTGATGGTCTTGCTACCCGCCACACGCAGGGTGCTGGTGGTCTTGCGCTGCAAGGTAATCTTGCGCGGCTCTTCGACCTTGTCGCCGTGACTGCTCTTGAGATGGGCCAACAGGGCCTGTTTCTCGCTATCGGTCACTACTTGTTCGGCACTGTTGTGGGACAGCCCAGCTTCACGCATCTGCTGCAGCAGGCGTTCCACCGGAGTGTCGACCACTTGGGCCAGTTCTTTCACCGTGACTTGCGTCATGCATCTTTCTCCTCAGGCCGCAACCGCTTATTCGAACCAGTGGGCTCGAGCGGCCATGATCAGCTTGCCGGCACGTTCTTCTTCGATGCCGTCGATGTCGAGCAGGTCGTCGATCGACTGCTCGGCCAGGTCTTCACGGGTAATCACGCCGCGCAGCGCGAGCTCGAGAGCCAGCGCCTTGTCCATGCCTTCCAGCTCCAGCAGGTCATCCGCTGGGTGGGCATCTGCCAACTTCTCCTCGTTGGCGATCGCCTTGGTCAGCAGACGATCCTTGGCCCGTGCACGCAGCTCATTGACGATGTCCTCGTCAAAGCCATCGATGCTGAGCATTTCTTCCATGGGTACGTAGGCAATCTCTTCGAGACTGGTGAACCCCTCTTCGACCAGGACTTGGGCCAGTTCTTCGTCGACTTCCAGCTCGTCGATGAAGGACTGCATGATGTCGCCGGTTTCTGCCTGCTGCTTGGCCTGGATGTCCGATTCGGTCATCACGTTCAGCGTCCAGCCGGTCAGTTGGCTGGCCAGGCGTACGTTCTGACCACCACGACCGATGGCCTGGGCCAGGTTGTCTTCGCCAACGGCGATGTCCATGGCATGGGCATCCTCATCGACGATGATCGCCGCCACTTCAGCCGGCGACATGGCGTTGATCACGAACTGCGCAGGGTTGTCGTCCCACAGCACGATGTCGACACGCTCGCCGCCCAGCTCGCCGGAAACGGCCTGAACACGCGAACCGCGCATGCCGATGCAGGCGCCTTGCGGGTCGATACGCTTGTCTTTGGAGCGCACGGCGATCTTGGCGCGCGAACCTGGGTCACGGGAGGCAGCCTTGACGTCGATCAGGCCTTCGGCGATTTCCGGCACTTCGATGCGGAACAGCTCGATCAGCATTTCCGGCGCGGTACGCGACAGGATCAGCTGCGGACCACGGTTCTCGGTGCGGATTTCCTTGAGCAGTGCACGCAGACGCACACCAACGCGGAAGGTTTCACGCGGGATGATGTCTTCGCGGGCCAGCAGCGCCTCGGCATTGTTGCCCAGGTCGACGATGACGCTGTCACGGGTGACCTTCTTCACGGTACCGGAGATGATCTCACCCAGGCGTTCGCGGTAGGCATCGACCACTTGCGCACGCTCGGCTTCGCGCACTTTCTGCACGATCACCTGCTTGGCGGTCTGGGCGGCGATACGACCGAACTCGATGGACTCGATCTTCTCTTCCAGCACGTCACCGATCTTGGCCTTGGCCTCGACGGCTTGCGGCATGTCCTCGGTCACCTGATAGGCCGGATCTTCGAACTCGGACTCATCGACCACGGTCCAGCGACGGAAGGTTTCGTAACTGCCGTTCTGCCGATTGATCGACACTCGCAGGTCGACTTCGTCCTCAAAACGTTTCTTGGTCGCGGTCGCCAGAGCCAGCTCCAGCGCCTCGAAAATCACGCCAGCCGGTACACCCTTTTCGTTGGATACCGACTCAACAACTAGCAGTACTTCTTTGCTCATCGTACGCCTCGCCTTTCGCAATCCATTGGATTTGCGCAATCCGCGTTACCTGCGTCCCCGCATCAAATTGCGAGATCTACGCACCGACGCGGAATTCGCGTCTCAATCAAACCGGGGGATAATGTTGGCCTTGTCGATCAGATCGATCGGCAGCAGATATTCGTGGTCATCCACCTGCACCACCACGTCCTGCTCCTCCACACCACGGAGGAGGCCCTGAAAGTTGCGTCGACCATCGAAAGGCGAACGCAGCTTGATTTTTACCTGCTCACCGACATGCATCGCGAACTGTTCGAGGGTGAACAGCGGCCGATCCATGCCAGGAGAAGAAACCTCAAGGGTGTACTCCGAGGTAATTGGATCCTCGACATCCAGTACACCACTGAGCTGACGGCTGACGATCTCGCAATCGTCGATGAGGATGCCATCGGCTTTGTCGATATAGACACGCAGCAACGAATGACGCCCCTGCGACAGGAACTCGATGCCCCAACACTGATAACCGAGTGCTTCGATTACCGGGGCCAACAAGGCCTGCAACTGTTCTAGCTTGCTCGACACTTAACGGCCCTCGCGCATGCTGTGCAAATAAAAAATGGGCGAAACGCCCATCCCTTCAACCCACCCAATGCAGGTGGACGATATCTTTCAGCTAACAAAAAGCCCCTGAAAAGGGGCCTGCTGAAACTGGTTGCGGGGGCTGGATTTGAACCAACGACCTTCGGGTTATGAGCCCGACGAGCTACCAGACTGCTCCACCCCGCGTCAAAGCTGGGCCGGAATTATACGGCTGCCCCCAACAGGGGTCAACCAAGACTCCAGCAACAAGAAGGCCCGCAAACTGCGGGCCTTCTTGAGTATGGTACCGAGGAGGGGACTCGAACCCCTACAGCCTATGGCCACTACCACCTCAAGGTAGCGTGTCTACCAATTCCACCACCTCGGCAAAACGGTTACTGCTCTGGAGCCTCCGGAACATCCGACGCATCGGATGCTGGCGCTTGCTCTTCGAGCACCGGCACGTCTTCGACTGCCGGCTTTTGTTGAACTTCCAGAGCCGCTGGATCTGGCAGACCAACTTGAGTCAATCCTTCAGCTTTTTCTTTAGCAAAGTACGCTAAGCCCAAGCTAGTAGTGAAAAAAGCCGCGGCGAGTATAGCAGTAAACTTACTCAGAAAGGTAGCAGAACCTTGGCTTCCGAATACGGTTGCCGAAGCACCCGAACCGAACGACGCGCCAGCGTCCGCACCCTTACCCTGCTGCAACAGCACCAGTACCACAATACCGATCGCACCCAGCAGGTGCAGAACAACAATGACTGTTTCCAGCATTCTTCAGTTTCCTGCAGCGCGACAGATCGCACCGAATTCATCCGCATTCAGAGAGGCTCCACCCACAAGCCCCCCATCGATATCCCGCATACCGAACAACTCGGCTGCACTGGCGGCCTTCACACTGCCGCCATAAAGAATTCTCAGCCCACTCGCAACATCGGCACTCAGCTGCGCAACTTGCGCGCGAATGGCCGCATGCACTTCCTGAGCCTGCTCAGGCGTAGCGGTCAGCCCAGTACCAATGGCCCAGACCGGCTCGTAGGCAACCACAGCATTTACCAGCGACTCGACACCCAGAGCATCGATCACCGCAGCCAACTGGCCACCTACTACACCCAGCGTTGCATTCGACTCACGCTGCTCGCGGGTCTCGCCGAGACAGAGAACAGGGATCAACCCCGCCGCCTGCACCGCTGCAAACTTGCGAACGACCATCTCATCGCTTTCGCCCAGAATCAGACGACGCTCGGAGTGGCCTACCAGCACCAGCTTGCAACCGCCATCGACCAACTGGCTTGTCGCCAATTCGCCGGTCAAGGCACCCTGCTCAAGCTGCGCCGCACAATCCTGCGCCCCAACCTGCACCGCACCGTCAGCCAGACCATCGACGACCTGAGCGACATGCAAACTTGAGGGGAACACCGCGACATCGACATCAGCAGGTAACACCTGCCGACGCAACCCTTCGATCAGCTCTGCGACGCTGGCGCGGGTACCGTGCATTTTCCAGTTACCGGCGACCAAGGGGCGACGCATGTTTTACCTCGTCGATCAAAGAGGGCGCAGATGTTACCCAAGAGCACCCTCGGTAGCAAGCTCAATCAAGCACAGACTTCAGCAACAATCTTAGCCAATTCATCGGCATAGCTGCGCACCTGGCCCTCATCATCACCCTCGACCATTACCCGCACCAGCGGCTCGGTACCCGACTTGCGCAACAGCACGCGACCACGGCCAGCCATGCGCTCGGTTACGCGTGCACAGGCCTCCTTCACGGAAGGGTGCTCCAGCGGATCGGCCGCACCAGCCAGGCGCACGTTGACCAGCACCTGAGGACACTTCTTCAGAGCCGTGCGCGCCTCCACCAGCGTCTGCTGGCGACGCTTGAGCGCCATCAGCACTTGAAGCGCAGCGATGATCGCATCCCCCGTGGTCGTGTGCTGGAAGCACACCAGGTGCCCCGAATTTTCACCACCGAGCAACCAGTTGCGCGCCAGCAGCTCAGCGATCACATAGCGATCACCGACCTTGGCACGCACAAAGGGAATGTTCAGCTCGGCCAGCGCCAGCTCCAGCCCCAGATTACTCATCAAGGTACCGACTACACCGCCGTGCAAGCGACCACGCTCCTGCAGATCACGCGCAATGATGAACAGCAGCTCATCACCATCGACCATCGCACCATACTGATCGACCATCAGCACACGATCAGCATCACCATCGAAAGCGATACCCAGATCAGCGCCGTGCGCCAGAACCTCAGCTTGCAAGCCCGCAATATGCGTCGAGCCACAGCCATCATTGATATTGAGACCATCAGGCTGCGCCGCCATCACCTTCACTTCGGCGCCCAATTCACGGAACACGCTGGGCGCGACCTTGTAGGCGGCGCCATGAGCGCAATCGACGACGATCTTCAGGCCCTTGAAGCTGGTACCGCTGGGCACGCTGCCCTTGCAGAACTCGATATAGCGACCCGAGGCATCGTTGATGCGCGAGGCCTTGCCGATACCGGCCGATTCGACCACGGTCATCGGCTGATCGAGCAGCTCTTCGATCATCAGCTCCACATCATCGGGCAACTTGGTGCCCTCACTGGAGAAGAACTTGATGCCATTGTCGTCATGCGGATTGTGCGAGGCACTGATGACGATACCGGCATCAGCCTGGAAGGTACGGGTCAGATAGGCAATTGCCGGCGTCGGCATCGGGCCGAGCAACTGCACATCAGCACCGGCTGCAGCAAGTCCAGCCTCCAACGCGGACTCGAACATATAGCCGGAAATGCGCGTGTCCTTACCGATCAGAATGCGGCACTTGCCCTGCTTACGAAATGCCATACCCGCCGCCCAGCCGAGCTTGAGCATGAAATCCGGGGTAATGGGAAACTGCCCGACGCGCCCCCGAATACCGTCGGTGCCGAAGTACTTTCTAGCCATAACGCTTTCCTTGTTAGCAGGCTGCTGAAAAACTACCTGCGTTGTCTGGCCGTTGTTAAAAACAGCCTCAAAATGCTCATTTACAGCGCGTAAACTGCGCTTTCTCGGCTGTTTTTGCCTAGGTCAGACTGCCTCGCCTACGTTTTCAACAGCCTGCTAGTGCGCCGCGTCAACCGCAGCGATCATGCGCACCACATCGACCGTTTCGGCAACATCGTGCACACGCAGAATATGTGCGCCCTTGGTCAGGGCCAGCGCGGCCAGCGCCAGGCTGCCATAGAGCCGCCCACCCACCTCATGACCGAGCACCTTGCCGATCATGCTCTTGCGGGAAACGCCAACCAGAAGCGGTCGACCCAGCACAGAGAGCCGATCCATATGCTTGAACAGGGCGAGATTGTGCTCCAGGGTCTTGGCAAAACCAAAGCCTGGATCGAGCACCAGCCGCTCGGCGGGGATACCGACGGTCGCACAGGCCGCCATGCGCTCGACGAGGAAGTCACGCACCTCGACCAGGATGTCCGGATACTCAGGGTTGTCCTGCATATTGCCGGGCTCGCCGCGCATGTGCATGAGGCACACGGGCAAACCGGTGTCGGCAGCCGCATCCAATGCACCGTCACGTTGCAGGGAACGCACGTCATTGATTAAGCCAGCGCCAAGCCGCGCGGTTTCACGCATGACCGCGGGCGTGGAGGTATCCACGGAAATGATCACGTCCAGCTCACGCGCAATGGCCTCGACCACAGGCGCAACACGCTCAAGCTCCTCGACGGGGGAGACTACCCGCGCACCAGGGCGAGTGGACTCGCCGCCGACATCGATCAGCGTAGCGCCAGCGGCAACCATATCGGCAGCATGACGCAGCGCCGCATCGCGCTGAGCGAAGCGGCCACCATCGGAAAAGGAATCGGGCGTGACATTGAGAATACCCATCACATGCGGACGGGACAAATCAAGAAGCCGGTTGCCACAGGGCAACCGGCTCGGGTGTAGCGTTTGAGACATATGAAACCTTAGTGCTCGGCAGCCGGGCCGCCGATTGGCTTCTCGGGACGAGGCGTCTCGTCGACTTTCGGTTGCGGCGTACCGGAATCACCATCACCCCAACCGCGCGGCTCGCGCGGTACGCGGCCATTCATGATGTCGTCGATCTGCTCGGAGTCGATGGTCTCGTACTTCATCAGCGCTTCAGCCATGGCATCGAGCTTGTCGCGATTCTCCACCAACAGCTTCTTCGCAGTGGCATAGCACTCGTCGATGATGCGGCGAACTTCCTCGTCGATCTGCTTGGCCGTCTCGCCAGAGACGTTGCTGGCCTGGCTGCCCATGCTGCGTCCGAGGAACACCTCACCCTCTTCCTCGGCATACATCAGCGGACCGAGTTTCTCCGACAGGCCCCACTTGGTGACCATGTTCTTGGCCAATTGGGTAGCACGCATGATGTCGTTGGAAGCACCGGTAGTGACGCCATCGAAGCCCAGGGTCATTTCTTCGGCGATACGACCACCGAACAGCGAGCAGATCTGACTGGTCAGCGCACGCTTGCTCAGGCTGTAACGATCCTCTTCCGGCAGGAACATGGTCACACCCAGCGCACGACCGCGCGGGATGATGGAAACCTTGTAGACCGGATCATGCTCGGGCACCAGGCGACCGACGATGGCGTGCCCCGCCTCGTGGAACGCAGTGTTGAGCTTCTCCTTGTCGGACATGACCATGGTCTTGCGCTCGGCGCCCATCATGATCTTGTCTTTGGCCAGTTCGAATTCCTTCATCTCGACCAGACGCTTGCCGGCACGAGCGGCGAACAGCGAGGCCTCGTTGACCAGGTTGGCCAGGTCGGCACCGGAGAAGCCCGGCGTACCACGTGCGATAACGGCCGGCTGGACGTCGTCACCCATCGGCACTTTGCGCATGTGCACTTTCAGAATCTGCTCGCGGCCACGAATGTCCGGCAGACCGACCACTACCTGACGGTCGAAGCGGCCCGGGCGCAGCAGCGCCGGGTCGAGTACGTCCGGACGGTTGGTCGCAGCGATGACGATGATGCCGTCGTTCATTTCGAAGCCATCCATCTCAACCAGCAACTGGTTGAGCGTCTGCTCACGCTCGTCGTGACCACCGCCCATGCCGGCGCCACGATGGCGACCCACGGCGTCGATCTCGTCGATGAAGATGATGCATGGCGCGTGCTTCTTGGCTTGGTCGAACATGTCACGGACGCGGGAAGCCCCCACGCCGACGAACATTTCCACGAAGTCGGAACCGGAAATGGTGAAGAACGGTACTTTCGCCTCACCGGCAACGGCCTTGGCCAGCAGCGTCTTACCGGTACCCGGCGAGCCGACCATCAGCACGCCGCGCGGGATGCGGCCACCCAGGCGCTGGAACTTGCCTGGATCGCGAAGGAATTCCACCAGCTCGCTGACCTCTTCCTTGGCCTCGTCGCAACCAGCGACGTCAGCGAAGGTGGTCTTGACCTGGTCTTCGGAGAGCAGGCGCGCCTTGGACTTGCCGAAACTCATCGGCCCACCCTTGCCGCCAGCACCGCCCTGCATCTGGCGCATGAAGAACATGAACACCGCGATGATCACCAGAATCGGGAAGCTGGCCACCAGCAACTGAGTCCAGATGCTCTGCTGCTCAGGCTGTTTGCCCTCGATCACCACATTGTTGTCGATCAGATCACCGATCAGGCCACCGTCCTGGATCGCCGGACGGATGGTCTTGAAACCTTCGCCGTCGGTGCGCTTGCCGGTGATCACGTAGCCGTCGACGGTCACGCGCTCGACGCGCCCTTCCTTGACCTGCTCGATGAATTGCGAGTAGCTCAGCGTCTGTGGCTCGCTCGGACTGGAGAAGTTGTTCATCACGGTGACCAGTACGGCCGCGATGATCAGCCACAGGATCAGATTCTTTGCCATGTCGTTCAATTAGCTACCCTCTGAAGCAGGCCTCGTGGCGAAGCGAGCTTCCCATGACGACCAATGATATACCGACCTAACTTACACCAAACGCCCGCTTCTGGCAGGCACCGTCTGTAACCCTTTATGAGGTTTCGACGGTTGAGACCTGCCCAGAGACCGCCAGTTTCCTTGTCCTAACCGCGAAAACCGCGGGCCAGCAAATATTGTTCGCGGGAACGATCACGCGACGACAGCGGTTTACGCATCTGCACCTTGTCGAACGTCTCACGCACCTGCTTGTGATAAGCGTCAAAACCTTCGCCCTGGAAGATCTTGATCAGAAAATCGCCGCCCGGACGCAACACGCGGCCGGCCAGATCCAACGCCAGCTCGCACAGATACATCGCACGCGCCTGATCGGCGGTTCTCACCCCACTCATATTGGGGGCCATGTCGGAAATAACAAGGTCGACCGGATTTTCGCCGATGGCCTCGAGAATTCGCGCGAATACCGCATCGTCGGTGAAATCGCCCTGAATGAAGGTGACATCGGGGATGCTGTCCATCTCCAGAATGTCGGAGGCGATCAGCCGCCCCTTGTCGCCGATCACCCGGCTGGTCACCTGCGACCAACCGCCAGGCGCGGCGCCAAGGTCGACCACGGTCATGCCGGGGCGCAGGATGCGATCCTTCTCCTGGATTTCCAGCAGCTTGTAGCTGGCGCGCGAACGGTAGCCGTCCTTCTGCGCCATCTTCACGTAAGGATCGTCGAAATGTTCTTTCAGCCAACGCTGGCTGGTCTTGGAACGTGCCACTGAAACCTCTGACTCAACGGGTCATGAATAACTGCGCGGGCTCGGGTAAGATAGGCGCCGTTTTCCAGACCGAATTAGGTACTAACGATTATGCCGCTCACTCAAGAGCAGAAGAAACAATTCAAATCTATCGGCCACCACCTGAAACCTGTATTGATCGTGGCTGACAATGGTTTGACCGAGGGCGTGCTGGCCGAATTGGATCGAGCACTGAACGATCACGAGCTGATCAAAGTGCAGCTGCGCCTCGCCGAACGCGAAGATCGCCAGGCCGCCATCGGCGCACTGTGTGAAGCCGGACGTGCCGAGCTGGTACAGAGCATTGGCAAGGTGGCGATACTCTATCGCAAGAATCCCAAGCCGAACCGCAACCTCTCCAACGTCATCCGCTACCAGGGCTGATTACCCTCAGCCCTGACGCTCTCGACCGGGCACGGGCTGTAGCACCAGCAACAGCCCGGAAAACGCCATCACCAGATAGCTGAAGCGTAGCCAGTAACTGGCGTCCTCCAACAGCTTCGGCGCCAGCCAATAGCTGAATGCCATGAGTGCGACGGTCAGCAACAGCTGACCACGCATGTCCCGCCACAGGCTGGCGAATCCCTCGCAACGCAACAGCACCGCACTCTGTAGGCCGACGCATACAGCCGTCAAAGCGACCAGCAGCGGCACCAGATGCGAGGCAATTTCCTGTACCAGCAAAGGCGCCAGGCCGAACTGGCCGATGGCCGGCAGCATGACGAACTGCCATGTCCACAAGCCGCCCACCCATAGCGGCAGGGCCAGCTGCCAGGCCATGGCAGCCGGCTTCGACGCGCCCTGCAACCTAGATGTGGCGGACTTCGACAATCTCGTACTCAACCAGGCCGCTGGGAGTCTTCACCGCCACCACATCACCCTCGCTCTTGCCCACCAGGGCACGGGCGATAGGCGAGCCAACGGACAGCTTGCCCTGCTTGATGTCGGCTTCGTCCTCACCCACGATCTGGTAGGTCACGCTTTCATCGGTCTCGACGTTGGCGATTTCCACCGTGGTACCGAAGATCACTTTGCCAGTGTGCTCGATGGTGGTGACATCGATGATCACGGCGTTCTGCAGACGGCCTTCGATATCACGCACACGTGCCTCGACCATGCCCTGCTCTTCGCGGGCGGCATGGTATTCGGCGTTTTCCTTGAGATCACCCAGCTCGCGAGCCTCGGCGATCGCCTGACTCAGTGCGGGGCGACGCACCTTGGTCAGGTGCGCCAGCTCTTCTTCCAGGGCGCGAGCGCCCTGGACGGTCATGGGATATTTGTTCATGCCTTGATTCCTGCATGCAGATCCTGCAGCCGGCGCACGGTTTTCTCCGGGCCGAACTTGAGCGCTTCACAGACCGCCTGACCAGCCGCGATGGTGGTGGTGCAGTAGATCTTGTGCTGCAGGGCGTTACGACGGATCGAGTAGGAGTCAGCAATCGACTGACGCCCCTCGGTGGTGTTGATGATCAGGGTCACTTCATCGTTCTTGATCATGTCGACGACATGCGGACGACCTTCGGTCACCTTGTTCACCCGGCGTACTGGCAGACCAGCAGCCTCGATCACCTTGGCAGTACCAGCAGTGGCGACCACTTCGAAGCCCAGCGCAACCAGGTCGCGGGCGACCTGAACAGCTTCCGGCTTGTCGTCTTCGCGCACGCTGATGAACGCGCAACCGGAGTTCGGCAGGATCTCGCTGGCACCCAGCTGAGCCTTGGCGAAGGCTTCGCCGAAGGTGTCGCCAACGCCCATGACCTCACCGGTGGATTTCATTTCTGGGCCGAGGATCGGGTCGACGCCCGGGAACTTGGCGAACGGGAACACCGCTTCCTTCACGCTGAAGTACGGCGGGATGATTTCCTCGTTGTAGCCCGCTTCGGCCAGGGATTTGCCAGCCATGACGCGAGCAGCGACCTTGGCCAGGGATTCGCCCACGCACTTGGAAACGAACGGCACGGTACGCGAGGCACGCGGGTTCACTTCGATGACGTAGATGTCTTCACCCTGAACGGCCATCTGCACGTTCATCAGACCAACGACGCCGAGCTCCAGGGCCATTTTCTTGACCTGGTCACGGATCTCGTCCTGGATGTGCGCCGGCAGCGAGTATGGCGGCAGCGAGCAAGCGGAGTCACCGGAGTGCACGCCGGCCTGCTCGATGTGCTGCATGATCGCGCCAATGACAACGCTCTCGCCGTCGCTGACCGCATCCACGTCCACTTCGATGGCGCAGTTGAGGAAGCGATCCAGCAGCACCGGGCTGTCGTTGGAGACCTTCACCGCTTCACGCATGTAGCGCTTGAGTTCTTCTTCCTGGTAGACGATTTCCATCGCCCGGCCGCCCAGTACGTAGGACGGACGCACCACCATCGGATAACCGATGTTCTTCGACAGCGCCAGAGCCTCGTCTTCGCTGCGTGCGGTGGCGTTGGCCGGCTGGCGCAGACCGAGGCGCTGTACCATCTGCTGGAAACGCTCGCGGTCTTCGGCGCGGTCGATGGCCTCGGGGCTGGTGCCGATGATCGGTACACCCGCCTCTTCCAGCGCGCGGCAGATTTTCAGCGGAGTCTGACCACCGTACTGGACGATGACGCCTTTCGGCTGCTCGACGCGGACGATTTCCAGTACGTCCTCCAGGGTCACCGGCTCGAAGTACAGGCGATCAGAGGTGTCGTAGTCAGTGGAGACGGTTTCCGGGTTGCAGTTGACCATGATGGTCTCGTAACCGTCTTCACGCATGGCCAGCGCGGCGTGTACGCAGCAGTAGTCGAACTCGATACCCTGGCCGATGCGGTTGGGGCCACCGCCGAGGATCATGATCTTGTCACGGCTGCTCGGGTTGGCTTCGCACTCTTCCTCGTAGGTCGAGTACATGTAGGCGGTGTCGGTGGCGAACTCAGCGGCGCAGGTATCCACGCGCTTGTACACCGGCAGCACCTTGAGCTTGTGGCGATGGGCACGCAGGCTCTTCTCGGAAACGCCGAGCAGCTTGGCCAGGCGCGCATCGGAGAAGCCCTTGCGCTTGAGCTTGAACATCAGATCGCGGTCGATGGCCGACAGGCCCAGGGTCTGTACGGTGGCCTCGTCCTTGATCAGATCTTCGATCTGTACCAGGAACCACTCGTCGATGCGGGTCAGCTCGAATACTTCGGCAACGGTCTTGCCGGCGCGGAAGGCATCGGCCACGTACCAGATACGGTCGGCGCTGGGCACGGTCAGCTCACGGCGCAGGGTGCTTTCGGCTTCCGGATCGTTCAGGTCGAGCTTCGGATCGAAACCGGCAACGCCGACTTCCAGGCCGCGCAGGGCTTTCTGCATGGATTCCTGGAAGGTACGGCCGATGGCCATGACTTCGCCGACGGACTTCATCTGGGTGGTCAGGCGGGCGTCGGCTTTCGGGAATTTCTCGAAGGCGAAGCGCGGCACCTTGGTCACCACGTAGTCGATGGCCGGCTCGAACGACGCCGGGGTACGACCGCCGGTGATGTCGTTGCTCAGCTCGTCGAGGGTGTAACCGACAGCCAGCTTGGCGGCGATCTTGGCGATCGGGAAGCCGGTGGCCTTGGAAGCCAGCGCCGAGGAGCGCGACACGCGCGGGTTCATCTCGATGACGACCATGCGCCCGGTGTTCGGGCAGATGCCGAACTGCACGTTGGAGCCGCCGGTTTCCACGCCGATCTCGCGCAGTACCGCCAGCGAGGCGTTACGCAGGATCTGGTATTCCTTGTCGGTCAGGGTCTGGGCCGGAGCAACGGTGATCGAGTCGCCAGTGTGCACACCCATCGGGTCGAAGTTCTCGATGGAGCAGACGATGATGCAGTTGTCCTTCTTGTCGCGGACCACCTCCATCTCGTATTCCTTCCAGCCGATCAGCGACTCGTCGATCAGCAGCTCGCTGGTCGGCGACAGGTCGAGACCGCGGGCGCAGATTTCTTCGAACTCTTCACGGTTGTAGGCGATGCCGCCACCAGTGCCGCCCATGGTGAAGGACGGACGGATGATGCACGGGAAGCCAACCTTCTCGAGCACGCCGTAGGCGTCTTCCATGCTGTGTGCGATACCCGAGACCGGGCAGGCCAGGCCAATGTCCTTCATCGCCTTGTCGAAGCGCGAACGGTCTTCAGCCTTGTCGATGGTGTCGGCGTTGGCGCCGATCATTTCGACGCCGAACTTCTCCAGCACGCCATGGCGCTCCAGATCCAGCGCACAGTTCAGCGCGGTCTGACCACCCATGGTCGGCAGCAGGGCGTCCGGCCGCTCCTTCTCGATGATCTTGGCCACGGTGGCCCACTTGATCGGCTCGATGTAGGTGGCGTCGGCCATGGCCGGGTCGGTCATGATGGTGGCCGGGTTGGAGTTCACCAAGATGACGCGGAAACCTTCTTCCTTCAGCGCCTTGCAGGCCTGGGCGCCGGAGTAGTCGAACTCGCAGGCCTGGCCGATGACGATGGGGCCGGCGCCGAGGATCAGGATACTTTTGATGTCTGTACGTTTTGGCATGGTCTTCTCGAATTCTCTGCTCGGCGGGGCTTAGCGGCGTTTGGCCATCTCATTGATGAAACGGTCGAACAACGGCGCAACGTCGTGCGGGCCAGGGCTGGCTTCAGGGTGGCCCTGAAAGCTGAAGGCGGCCTTGTCGGTACGCTCGATGCCCTGCAGGGTGCCGTCGAACAGCGACTTGTGGATCGCGCGCAGGTTACCCGGCAGGCTGGTTTCATCCACGGCAAAACCGTGGTTCTGGCTGGTGATCATCACCACGCCAGTATCGAGATCCTGCACCGGGTGGTTGGCACCGTGGTGGCCGTGGCCCATTTTCAGGGTCTTGGCGCCGGAGGCCAGGGCCAGCAACTGGTGGCCGAGGCAGATGCCGAATACCGGGATGTCGGTTTCCAGCACGTCCTTGATCGCCTGGATCGCGTAGTCGCACGGCTCAGGGTCGCCTGGGCCGTTGGACAGGAACACGCCATCGGGATTCAGCGCCAGCACTTCACTGGCCGGGGTCTGCGCCGGCACCACGGTCAGGCGGCAGCCGCGCTCGACCAGCATGCGCAGGATGTTCAGCTTGACGCCGTAGTCGTAGGCGACCACGTGATAAGGCAGCTCGCTGGCCGGGATTTCCGGGTGGCTGTCGTTTTTCAGATTCCACACGCTGGAGCGCCACTCGTAGCGCTCGGTGCAGCTGACCACCTTGGCCAGATCCATGCCCTTGAGGCCAGGGAAGCTGCGGGCCAGCTCCAGCGCCTTCTCTTCGGTAGCGTCATCGCCAACCAGGATGCAACCGTTCTGCGAACCCTTCTCGCGCAGGATGCGGGTCAGGCGACGGGTATCGATGCCGGCAATGGCGACGGTGCCATTTTCCTTCAGGTACTCGTCCAGCGGCTGCTTGTCGCGCCAGTTGCTGGAAATCAGCGGCAGATCACGGATGATCAGGCCGGCGGCCCATACGCGATTGGACTCGGCGTCTTCCGGCGTGGTGCCGGTGTTGCCGATGTGGGGGTAGGTCAGGGTAACGATCTGCTGGGCATAGGAAGGATCGGTAAGGATTTCCTGATAGCCGGTCATGGCGGTGTTGAACACCACCTCACCGATGGTCTGGCCATCGGCCCCGATTGATTCGCCGCGAAAGATGCTGCCGTCAGCGAGGGCCAGAATGGCGGGTTTAGGGGCTGGCTTAGTCAAGAAGACCTCCGTCTCGATCAAGGCTTGAAGCAAACGCAGATTGTAAAAAAGCGGGATGACGTGTGAAGGTCATCCCGCTTTTTTATCAGAGCCATTTCTGCGTAACTTTTAGTGGACACACTAAAGCGGGAAGCTTACAGGAAAGAGCCAAAAATCGAAAGTCGAAAAGGGCAAAAAGGCATACCCGCTTCCCACCGGCGAGCCTGAGACAGGGTTGACAGCGCTGAGACGCCAGGAAACCATTGGTACTTCTTACAGGTTTCGCATGAGAAACCCCTGATGAGTACCAAGATCAGCATCGAAGATGCTGCACGCCAGCTCCACATAAGCCCTCAGCGCACCCGCACGCTCTGCCGCACTCAAGCACTGCGAGCCGAGCGAGTCGGCAAGACCTGGATCATCGACCAGGAAAGCGTGACCCAATACGGATTAAGAACAGCACACATGATTGCAGAGGATCATCCTGCCTATCACGCGCCCGAGCGCAGCAAGAGCAGCCCTGTCGCGCTGAGTTTTTTCTCCGGCGCCATGGGTCTCGACCTTGGCATGGAGAAGGCCGGTTTCGACATACGCCTGGCCTGCGAATTCGATAAGTACTGCCGCCAGACCATCGCCCTGAACCGCCCCGACACAGCGTTGCTGGGCGATATCAACAGTTGCTCCGCCGAGCAGGTGCTCGAAGCTGCCGGCACGCCACGCGAGGCTATCGACGTCATCATCGGCGGGCCGCCCTGCCAGGCCTTCAGCACGGCCGGCAAACGCAAGGCCTTCAATGACGAACGCGGCAACGCCTTTCTCAAGTTCATCGATCTGGCGCTGGAGATCAGGCCACCCTATATCGTCATCGAGAACGTACGCGGCCTGCTGTCCTGCCCGATGGATCACCGCCCACATGACCAGCGCGGCCCGGACTTCCCCGACCTGTCCCTCGACGAGATGAAGGGCGGCGCACTGAACTTCGTCCTGAGCAAGCTGAGCAATGCCGGCTACGCCACCTCGTTCAACCTGTACAACTCGGCCAACTTCGGCACGCCACAGATTCGTGAGCGCGTCATCATCATCTGCTCACGAGATGGCAAGCCTGCGCCCTTCCTGACACCGACCCACAGCGAGGACGGTGCTCAAGGGCTGCCGGCCTGGCGCACTGTCCGCCAGGCGCTGGAGGGACTGAACAGCCACAACCACCTGAACTTCCCGGAAAAGCGCCTGCGCTTCTATCGCTTGCTCAAGGCCGGGCAGAACTGGCGCAACCTGCCCGAGGATCAGCAGCGTGAAGCACTGGGCAAATCCTACTTCGCCGGAGGCGGCAAGACCGGCTTTCTGCGTCGCCTGGCCTGGGACAAACCATCACCCACCCTGGTAACGCACCCTGCCATGCCGGCCACCGACCTGGCGCACCCGGAAGCGGATCGTCCGCTGTCGATCGAGGAATACAAACGCATCCAGGAGTTTCCGGATGACTGGCAACTGGCCGGGCCACTGATCCAGCAGTACAAACAGGTCGGCAATGCCGTGCCGATCAGCCTGGGACATGCCGTCGGCAAACTGTTGCGGGATCTGCTGGCAGGCAAGGCAAAAGAGGCACCACGCCATTTCCGCTTCTCGCGCTACCAGGCCACCTGCCATGAAGAATGGCGCAAGGCCTTCGAGCAGCAACGACGCAAGGCGCAACTGGAGCTGGCGATCAGCTGATGACTCAGGCCTCGGAATTGAAACGCAGCAGGCGCGTCCAGTCGATGGCGCCCTGCTCGTCACAGAATTCGAGGGTGAATTCACGGGTGAACTTGTTGATCATCTGCCCGTAGCTTTCAGCGAACTCATCGTTGCGTTCGCGCGCCTTGAAGCCCAGCGGCTCGATCAGCTCCACGTAGAGTTGGTCGTCCCCCGAGATGAATGACCAGAAGCGCTGACCGCAGT